>DATDJD010000080.1:0-7723 GCA_036520695.1 Actinomycetota bacterium | reverse complement strand
TGGTCTGCCGGATCTGCCGGTGCTCGCCACGTCGGTGCGGGTGCCCGTGGTGACGGGGCACGGCGCCTCGATCATGGCCGAGTTCTCTCGTCCCATCGATGTCGCCGAGGCCCGCGCGGCGCTCGCCGCCGCCCCCGGTGTGGAGCTGTGGGACGACCCCACCGACGATGTCTACCCCTCGCCGATCGATGCGGCGGGCCGGGACGTCGCGCTAGTGGGTCGGATCCGTCAGGTACCCGGTCGCGACGACGCCCTCGTGTTGTTCAGCTGCGTTGACAACCTCCGCAAGGGCGCTGCGCTCGACGCCGTACAGATCGCCGAGCACCTCTTCACCTCGTGACGCCAGGATGAGGGTCGTTCCATCCTTGCCGCGCCGACGGTAGGGTCGGCTCGTGGAGTACGAACACATCATGGAGGACACCGTCCGGGTCTTCGAACTGGTCGGGGTCGCGGTGCTGATCGTCGGCGGCCTGCTCGCATTCGGGGTCTACGGCATGCAACTGATCTCGGGGGTGCCACGGCGCGAGGCGTTCGACACCGTCCGTTCCTCCCTCGGCCGCGCGATCTTGTTGGGGCTCGAGGTGCTCGTCGTCGCCGACATCATCCGCACGATCGTCGTGACGCCCACGCTGTCGAGCGCTGCCACGCTGGGTGTCATCGTGTTGGTCCGGGTCGTGCTGAGCTTCGCGATCGATGTCGAGGTGGACGGAGTCGCGCCCTGGCGCAAGGGGAAGGCTGAACCGCCGGTCGACCGAGCGAACCCGCTCTAGTTGTCGTCGGTGGGCTGGCCACCCGGCGTGACGTCGTCGACCAATGACTTCACGAACCACTCACCGTAGTCGCTCCACCCTTCCCGCCGGTAGAAGCCGATGGAGTCCTCACGCCAGGACGCGGTCACGAGCGCCATGCGGAAACAACCGCGCTTGCGTGCGAGTTCCTCGGCGCGTCGAAGCAGAAGTGTGCCGACGCCCAGGCCCTGGGCTCGTTGGGTCACGACGACATCGTTGACCCGAGCCTGCGGGCGATGGTCGCCGAGTCGCTGGTGGTATTCCATGTCGACGACACCGACGACATCGTCGCCCTGTTGGGCGACCAGTGTGACGTTGCCGATCTGCCGGAGGTGACCAACGAACGCCTGGTGATGGGTCGGGTCTTCCGCCGTTCCCTCGGCGACACCACGCCCGAGTTCGACCAACAAGGAGGCGACCGCGGGCCAATCGTGGGCGGCGGCGAATCGAACGACCACTCCCTGGGTCTGCGGGCTCATGCCGCCGGACAACCGCACGGCGAGGCCCCGCATCTGGGGCAACCGTCCTCGAAGCGGGCCATCGCCTGCTCGAGGTCGATGCCCTCGACGTTGGCCAACGACATCAGCCAGGCCAGGACGTCACCGAACTCGTGCTCCAGGTTCTCCCGATCACCCGTGCGCATGGCTTTCGCGATCTCGCCGACCTCTTCGGTGAACCAGCGGAAGGTGGCATCGCGTCCGCGGGCGGCATCGCGTTCCAGGTAGGTGGCCCGCATCGTGGCCTGCAGTTCCGAGAGATCCATCAGGCCGTGCAGTCTAGTGGCCACACGCCACCCGCTAGGTGCGGGCGGTCTCCGGGCTGGGTTGGGGCGTTCGCTTGGCCTGCTTGCGTTCGTACATCTGCCGGTCTGCCTCGGCGATCAGTTCCTCCGCCTTGCGTGGATGGCTCGGGTCGAACGTGGCGAGGCCGACCGAGAGCGAGAGCGGATAGGGCCGTCCGGGCAGGCGGTTGGCGGCCTCAACGGAGCGCGCGAGCCGCTGCACCCCCGCCTCTCCGCCTTCAGGGGACTCACCCGGGAGCAACACGCAGAACTCGTCGCCGCCCATGCGAGCGGGCACGTCAGACGTGCGGAAGGTGTCCCGCAGGATCGCTGCCGTCTCCTGGAGCATCTGGTCGCCGAACGCGTGCCCGAATCGATCGTTGACGACCTTCAAGCCGTCGAGGTCGATGAACAACACCGACAACGGTTCGCCTTGGCGATGGGCGATCGCGAGTTGGTGCTCGAGCAGCGGCATGAAGCCCCGCCGGTTGGCAAGGTTGGTCAACGGGTCTTCACTGGCGAGTTGCTGCAGCTCGCCCTGGAGCTCGATCGCGAGGGTTCCGCTGCGAACCAGGGCCCGGCCGAGGCGTCCGATCTCATCGTCCGCGTCGTCGTCCTCGATCATCGGCTCGCCGTGCTCCAGCCGGATGGCGTTCTCTTCGACCTTCTGGAGCCGGGACGCGGTTCGCTGGTTGAACAGGACCACGATCACGAGGGCAACCAGCAGCCCGATCGGGGCGCCGACCACGGCCATGCGGAACGCGTCGGTCCGAGCGTCGGCGACCAGGGCCTCGCGGGACTCGATGCGGCTCTGCTCGACCGCCGACATGCCGTCGAGATCAGCGCGGATGTCTTCCATGACGAGTCGCCCAGCTCGCAGCTGCGAGAGCACGGCTCGCCCCTCGGTTCGTCCTTCGTCGCCATCCCGCTTCAGACCGGCCAAGATGCTGAGTCGTTCGCTGACCAACGCTCGGAGCCTCGGGAGGTCGCCGCCTCCTCCGTCCTTGTTCAGCGACTCGGCCAGTTCATCCAGATCGCCCTGGGCGGCCGCTGCGCCGTCCGTGTACGGCTCCAGGAATTCAGGTCGCCCGGTCAGCAGGTACCCCCGGACACCTGTTTCTGCGTCCACCAGATCGTCCATGACCGTCGAGATCTGTTCGCGGATCTGGTAGGACCTGCCGAGCTGGATCAGCACGTCTTCGGACCCGCGAAGGGCACGCGACGTCAACCCGGTGGTGATCGCGAGGACGACGACCGGGATCGCGAGCACGATGAGCGTCTTGATCTTGAGTGACATAGCGAAGCGTCCTGCTTCCAGGCTTCGGGTCATCGGAGGGGCGCCTTGATGGATCAGGACTTGTCTACCAAGTGGTAGAGAAGGCATACTCTCCCGCATGGCGAGCAGCGGGGGTGAGCCCCGAGCCACGGATCCCTCGATCGTCGAGGCGCTGTCGGGCAAGACGCTGCTGCTCACGGGCGTGACCGGGTTCCTGGCCCAAGTGGTGTTCGAGCGGCTGTTGGCGGACTTCCACGAGACGCGCGTCGTCCTCCTGGTGCGATCGCAGACGGGTGCCTCGAGTCGCGAGCGCGTCGAGTACCTCTTCCGCAAGCCTGCCTTCGACGGTCTCCGGGAACGTGTCGGTCAGGAACGATTGGTCAAGGCACTTGACGAACGGGTCGAGGTGATCGACGCGGACTTCGGACGCGGGGTGCCGGAGATCCCCGCAGGGATCGATATCGCATGTCACTCCGCGGCGACCGTCAGCTTCGATCCGCCGATCGACGAAGGCTTCACCACCAACCTGCAGGGCGCGATGAACCTGTACGGGGGCGTGATCGCGGGCGGTTCGACCCCGGCGTTGGTACACGTGTCCACCGCCTACGTCGCCGGTGTGCAGAAGGGGGTGATCCCCGAAGGTCCACTCGACCACCGTGTCGACTACCGGTTGGAACTGGAACTGGCGCTCGGCGCGCGCCACGACGTCGAGGTCCAATCTCGGAAGCCCGAGATGCTCAACGCGTTCTTGTCGGCAGCGCGCAAAGAGCACGAGCGCGCCGGCCCATCGACGGTGGCCGATGACGCCGAGGAACGTCGCCAGAAGTGGGTCACCAAACGCCTCGTCGAGTACGGCCGTACCCGGGCGCGTTCGCTGGGCTGGCCCGATGTCTACACGTTCACGAAGGCGATGGGTGAACGAGCCGTGGAGGAACTGGCCGCCGAGGCGAACCTGCCGTTGTCGATCGTTCGGCCTTCGATCATCGAGTCCGCCTACACGCACCCGTTCCCAGGCTGGATCGACGGCTTCAAGATGGCCGACCCGATCATCCGTGCCTACGGTCTGGGGCAGATCCCCGAGTTCCCGGGCATCCCCGAGGGCATCATCGACATCATCCCCGTCGATTTCGTCGTCAACGCGATCCTGGCGGTCGCCGCGAACCCGCCCTCCGCCGGTGAGGCCGTCCACTACAACGTCAGCTCAGGTGCGCGGAACCCGGTGCGGTTCTTCGAGTTGTACGAATGGATCAGGGGCTACTTCGAGGAACATCCGTTGCCCGAACGCGGACGCGGCGAGCACAAGGTGCCCGACTGGAAGTTCCCCGGCAATCTGACGGTGGAGCGGATGCTTCGGCGTGCCGAACGTCTCACCGACGTCGCCGAACAGGTCGTCACCCACATGCCGAAGTCCAAGGTCATGCGGGACTCGGTCCGACGGGTGGACCGCGACAAGGCCCGGGTCGACTTCGTGAAGCGCTACAGCGACCTGTACGGCATGTACACCGAGACCGAGGTCGTCTACACCGACGACCGCACGTTCGCGCTCTTCGAGTCGTTGAGCGAGCAGGACAAGGCGATGTTCCCGTTCGATGCCGCCATGGTCGACTGGAAGTACTACCCGAAGGACGTGCACTCACCGGCGGTCACCCAGAGCCTGCGCGAACTCAGCACGCGCGACCGCCAACGTCCCACGGTGAAGGTCAGCGAACGCGAGGAACCGGTCTTGGCCCTGTTCGACATGGAAGGCACGATCATCACCTCCAACGTCGTGGAGTCCTACGTGTGGACGCGCATGGCCGACCTACCTGCCGAGGAGTGGCCCGCGGAGCTGGCGAGCGTGTTCGGCAAGGTGCCGCGCTACCTGCAGATCGACCGACGCGACCGCGGTGACTTCCTCCGCACGTTCTTCCGGCGCTACGAGGGTGCGAGCGTCGAAGGCATCGACCGGCTGGTCGCGAACCACGTCGGTGAGTTCATGCTCCAGAAGGCCAGCGCCGCGGCGATCCGTCGGGTGCGCCAGCACCGGGCGGCCGGGCATCGAACCGTGTTGATCACGGCGGCGGCCGAACCGTTCATCCGGCCGCTCGCGCCGCTGTTCGACGTGTTGATCGGCGCCGAGCTGGAGGTTCGAGACGGGCGGTACACCGGCTTCATGTCGCAGCCTCCATTGGTCGGTGAAGCGCGCAGCGCGTGGTTGAAGCGCTACGCGTCGCTCGAGGACATCGACCTCAAGTACTCCTATGCCTATGCGGACAGCTATTCCGACCTGCCGTTGCTGCGGGCGGTCGGTAACCCGGTCGCGGTGGCGCCCGACGCCGCGTTGTACCGCTACGCGCGCCGACGTCGTTGGCCCATCGAGGAATGGGGCATGACCAAGGGCATGCCGCGCGTCCGATTCCCGAAGCCGGCGATGCGGGGGTGAAGATCTAGTGGCGCAAGCGGTCGAATACTTCCGGTCGGTGTCCCGCTACGTGGGTGCGCGCGCAGTGGGTTCGAAGGCCCCAGGTTTGGTGGCCGGCCCGCTGGCCCCGCTGCGACTGGTCAACCGCTCCGATCCCGAGGCACGCCTCGACGGCTGGGCGCGTGTGAAGCCGTTGCTGTCGGGGATCTGCGGCAGTGACCTGTCGTTGGTCGCGGGTCGCAGCTCCTTCTACTTCTCACCGTTGGTGTCCTTGCCGTTCGTGCCCGGTCACGAAGTCGTTGGCGAGTTGCTCGACGATTGCGGCGACCACGCCGCCGGTGACCGCGTGGTGTTGGCATCGGTGCTGGGCTGCGCCGCACGTGGTCTTCCCGATCTGTGCCCCAACTGCGAGGCAGGCGACTACGGGCGCTGTGACCGGGTGACGGTGGGTGATCTCAAGCCTGGCCTTCAGACCGGCTATTGCGCCGATACCGGCGGAGGCTGGAGCCGCATGATGCTGGCGCACCGGTCGCAACTGTGGGCCGTGCCGTCGGAGATGGACCAGCGCACCGCGGTGTTGGTCGAGCCGCTCGCCTGTGCGATCCACTCGGTGTTCCGTGCTCGGGTGCCCGAGGGCGCCGACGTGTTGGTGATCGGTGCCGGCACCGTGGGCATACTCACGTTGATCGCGCTCCGGCGCTTCGCCAACCCCGGCCGTGTGATCGTGGCCGCCAAGCACACCCGGCAACGTGGCGCCGCGACGATGGCGGGCGCCGACGAGGTCGTTCGGCCCGAACACGCCCTGAAGGCCGTCCGCCGTCGTGAACACGCGGTGATGCTGAAGCCCGAACGAGGACAGGAGTTCCTCCTCGGCGGTGCCGACGTGGTGTTCGAATGCACCGGATCGACCAGCGCGCTGGATATGGCGATGCGCACCACCAAGGCGGGCGGCCGCGTCGTGATGAGTGGTATCCCCGGCTCCGGCGCGGACCTCACGCCCCTGTGGTTCCGCGAACTCGAACTGGTGGGCGCCTACACGAGCGGCATGGAGACCACCGACGATGACGGCGGACGGCGCCATTCGTTCGCGTTGGCGCTGGAGATCGCCTCGCAACTGGGGCCGGTGCTCGATGAGCTCGTGGGCGCGACCTATCCGCTGGACCGCTGGCGCGAGGCGATCGACCACGCGATGTCGGCGGGCACACTCGGAACGTTCAAGGTGGCCTTCGCGCCGCAGGATTGACGCACGCCACAGAGCAGAGACAAGAGAGCGAGACGAACGCAGATGCCGAGACCAGGGTTCGTGTTGGAGGTGGACGAACGGACGCCGCCGCTCCTCGTGCACGAGGGCGAGGGCTTCCGCATGCAGAAATTCCCGTTGGGGACGCGGGTGGTGTATCCCCCCGATCCACTGCCGGGGATCCGTGACGTCGGCGCCGCGGTGAAGCACGCCCTGCTGCACCCGGTGGGCGACTCGAAGCCGTTGCCCGACCTGTTGACGCCGGGCATGAAGCTGACGATCGCGATCGACGATATCTCGATCCCACTGCCGCCGATGCGGTCGCCCGATATCCGCCAGCGCATCTTGGAGCCGGTGATCGAGTTGGCCGCGCGCAAGGGCGTGGACGACGTCGAGCTGATCATCGCGACGGCCTTGCACCGGCGCATGACCGCAGCCGAGGTTCGTCACGCGGTGGGCGAACGGGTGTTCCGTTCGTTCTGGCCGACGCAGCTCTACAACTTCGACGCCGAAGACCCAGGCGCTCTACTGGAGATCGGCACGACCGATCAGGGTGAGCTCGTCGAGATCTCCAAGCGTGCCGCCGAAAGCGACCTGGTCGTCTACGTCAACATCAACCTGGTGGCGATGGACGGCGGACACAAGTCGGTCGCCGTGGGCCTGGCCGGCTACCGAAGCCTGAAGCACCACCACAACGTCAACACGATGCTGCATTCCAAGTCGTATATGGACCCCCGCGAGGGCCATAGCGCGATCAACGACTCGGTGAACCGCATGGGCCGGCTGTTGGCCGCCAACGACGTCAAGGTGTTCCAGATCGAGACCACGCTCAACTCTGAGACGTTCCCGTCGAATCTGGGCTTCCTGAACAAGCGTGAATGGGAATGGAGCGCGAGCGACCAGGCCATGATGATGGCGGCCAAGAAGGCGAACGATCTGGCGCCGCCGCGCATGCGGCGCGAGTTCTTCCGGCGGATCGAGGCGCCCTACAAACTGACGGGGGTCAACGCCGGCGAGGTCGAAGCCGTGCACGAGCGCACGTTGGGCAACCTGCACCACCAGCAACTCGTGGAGGTCAACGGTCAGGCCGACGTGCTGATCCTGGGTCTGCCCTACCTCGGTCCCTACAACGTGAACTCGATCCTGAACCCGATCCTGGTGCACTGCCTGGGGCTGGGCTACCTGTTCAACATGTACCGGAACAAACCGCTGGTGCGTGAGGGCGGCGTCGTGATCC
>DATDJD010000079.1:0-4019 GCA_036520695.1 Actinomycetota bacterium | reverse complement strand
CCGATCTCGGCGAACGTGACGTTGCACGATTCCTTGAACGCCTCGGCCATCGTCACCTTCGCGGAGCCGCCGTTGCACAGCGCGTTGCCGAAGTTCGCGAGCGAGTTGGAGGTCTGCGGCAGGTCAAGGAACTGCGGGTTCTTCCATTCCGACTCGGGACCGAACCCGTTCTCCAACGCGGCCGATGCCGTGATCAGCTTGCCGGTCGACCCCGGCAGGTACAGCTCTTCGCTCGCTCGGGACACCAGCGGTTTCTCGGGGTCCTCGTTCAGCGCGGCCCACGCGTCCTGGATCTCCCTGGACGTGCCGGTCGAGATCAGGTTGGGGTCATAGCCCGGGTTGGCAACCATGGCGAGGATGTCGCCCGTGCGCGGGTCGGTCGCGACCACGGCGCCGGGCTGTCCGTTGAGGGCTGCCTCCGCGGCCGCCTGCAGATCCGCGTCGATCGTCGTCTTGATCGTGCCGCCCACCTTCGGACGACCCAGGATCAGGTCGGTGAACGTGGAGATGGCTAGTTCCGGCGCGTCACCCGACAGGTATGGGTTCATCGCCTCTTCCAAGGCGCTCCGGCCGTAGATGCGCGAGTAGTAGCCGGTGAGCTGGCCGAACAACTCACCGCCCGGGTATTCGCGCAGGAACCGGAGCTCGCTGCCCTTGTCGGGGTTCTCAACGCTCTTTGCCAGCACCGAACCGTCGGCCGACAGGATCAGACCCCGTTCCACCTTGTACTCGGCGATGATCTGGCGCCGGGCGTTTGCGGCGTTCGCTTTGATGTCGTCGGCTGCGAACACCTGCACGTACGACAGCTGTGCGAAGAGCATCGCGAACAACACCACCAGCCCGATGCCAAGACGACGGATGCGCCTATCCACCGGTGCGCTCCAACGGGCCGGACGAGACTCGGATCAACAGGGCCAGCATGATGAACGTGGCGACCCGGCTCGAGCCTCCATAGCTGACCAACGGCAGAGGCACGCCGGTCAACGGGATCAATCGGGTGACCCCAGCGACGATCGCGAAGGTCTGCAGCGCCAGGATCGTGGTGAGGCCGGTCGCCAACAGCTTGCCGAACGCGTCGGTTCGTTCCATCCCGACGCGCAGCCCTCGTGCGATCAACACCAGGTAGAGCAGCAACAGCGACCCCGCGCCGATCATGCCGAGTTCCTCACCGAACGCCGCGAAGATGAAGTCGCTGCCGACGTAGGGGATCAACGTGGGCGAACCCTGCCCGAGTCCGGTCCCGACCATGCCGCCGGTCGCCATGGCGAACCACCCCTGTGCCAGTTGGAAGTAGCCGGTGCCGGTGACCTTGGCGGGGTCCAACGCATGCAGCCAGAAATCCACGCGATCCTGCACGTGGCCGAACGTCAGGTACCCGATGTAGGCGCCCGCCACGAACAGGATCAACCCGATCCATAGGTAGCTGGCTCGTCCGCTGGCGACCCACAGCATCACGACGAACACACCGAAGAAGAGCAGCGACGCGCCCATGTCACGTTCGAGGAACAACACCGCGAGCGATGCGCCCCACGCCAGCAGCAACGGACCCAGGTCCTTGGGACGAGGCAGCCCGAACCGGCCCACACCGCTCGCCAACAGCTCACGCTTGTCCGCCAGATACGCCGCTAGGAAGATGACGATCAGGATCTTCCCGAACTCCGCCGGTTGGAACGAGAACGGCCCCACGCTGACCCAGAGCCTGGCTCCGTTGATCTCGTAGCCGAGCCCCGGGACCACGGGCAGCAGCAGCAACACGACACCGGCCAGACCCAAGGTGTAGGTGTAGGCGTTGAGCTGCCGGTCGTCCTTCAGGAACCACAGCGTCGCGGTCATCGCTCCGATGCCGACGATGAGCCAGATCGCCTGTTCCTGGGCGATCCGCGATTCCCCCCGCGCCACCATGATGCGGTAGAGCATCGCGATGCCCAGGCCTGCCAGCGTGATCGCGACGGGGTAGAGCACGGGGTCGGCGCGCGGCGCGAGCCACCTGATGACCAGCCATCCCACGACCGTCACCGCCGCGAACACGACGCCGTACACGATCAGGTCGCGCGGTGTCCGACCTTTGAGCCCGAGTCCCGCGGTTGCGTAGGCCGCGACCGAGATCACCAGCGCAACGATCAGCAGGCCCAGCCCCGTGGAGGAACGCCGATCCGTTCGGGATGCCTCGATCGCGGCGGCGCTCATCCGTTCCCGCCGCCGTTGCCGCCGTTGTTCCCGTTCCCGCCGTTGTTCCCGTTCCCGTTCCCACCGTTCCCGCCACCTGTGCCGTTCCCGGGGTCGTCGGGCTTCGGGGGTTCGGCCGCCGCGTCGATGTCGGTTCGGATCTGATCCACGATGAGGAACGCGTCATCTCGACTCTCCGCGCTGATGCCTTCGGGCAGGGCGCGATAGACCTGCAGGGAGATCGCGGTGGCTGCGTCGATCTCAGTGGTCGTGTCGACGTTCGACAGGGACACCCCGAGGGGGTTGGCCGGGATCCCCTGGAAGACGGCGACCTTGCCGGCGGATTCGCCCACGTACCACTGGCGGTCGACGTAGGCGCGGAACACGAAGAACGCCCCGACCAAGAGCACGACGGCAGCGAGGGCACCGGCGATCCAACGGCGCGTTCGATGACCGGCCCCGCCACCGCCGAGTGGCGTCTCACGATCGCCGTCCTCGCCGATCGCATCGAGCACCACCACGGTGATGTTGTCGATGCCGCCCGCGCGGTTCGCGGCTTTGATCAGGCGGTCGGCGCCGCGCTGAGGGCTGGGTTCGGTCTCCAGGATCGCGGCGATCTGGTCTTCTGTGACCATGTCGGTGAGTCCGTCGCTGCAGAGCAGGACCCGGTCGCCATCGAGCAACGGGATCACGTCTTCGTCGACGGAGACTTCGGGAGCCGTGCCCACGGAGTGGGTGATCACGTTGCGGTGGGGGTGCACGCGCGCCTCCGCCTCGGTGATCTCGCCGGCCTTCACCATGCGTGCCACCAGCGTGTGGTCGTTCGTCAGCTGACGGAACGAACCGGCTCGCATGAGGTAGGCCCGGCTATCGCCGACGTGGGCCAGTCGGAGTTGACTTCCCTCGTGCAAGGCGGCGGTCAACGTGGTGCCCATGCCGCTGACGGCCGTGTCCTCCTGCGATCGTTCGAACACGGCTCGGTTCGCTTGCTTCACCTGTTGGGCGAGCGTTCCTTCATCCCGCTGGAACAGTTCCTCGATCGTTTCGAGCGCCAGTTGCGACGCGACTTCGCCGCCCTTGTGGCCTCCCATGCCGTCGGCGATCGCGTACAGCGGCGGTTCCACCAGGTAGGAGTCTTCGTTCCCCTCCCGCACACGCCCCATGTCCGTGGCGACGCCGACCTCGATCCTCATCGTTGGAGCTCCACGACGGTGGTGCCCAGGCTGATGCGATCACCGGGTTGCACGCGGGCGGGCGCCGCGAGGCGTTGGTCGTTCACGGACGTGCCGTTCGTCGAGCCGAGGTCCTCCACGTACCAGTGGCCATCCTTCGCGAAGATCCGGGCATGCTGTTGCGACACGTAGGTGTCGTCGAGGGGGAGCTCGCATTCCGGGGCGCGACCCAACACCAGCGACGCGCTCTCGACGGGCACCGTGCGGGGTTTGTCCCCGTCTGCGTGGATCACCACGGCCCTCAGCCCCGGCGGCACCGTGGCCGCGCCCTCGCTCGATGAACGCTTGCGAGCGGCCCGACCACCGCGTGAGGAGGCCTGCTCCATCGACAGCCCCCGAACGGCCCACCGCATGGATCGCCACAGGAACAGGACCAGGAGCGCGAACAATCCGTACTTCAGCGCTGAGAGTGCGAATGGTGTGATGCCTTCGGCCAGAAGGCGCGATCCAGCGAACATCTCAGGCGCCTCGGAATTCCAGGACGGTGGTCCCGATCGTGATCTTGTCGCCATCGGCGAGCTCCCGCGATCCGATCGTGTCCCCATTCACCCGGGTGCCGTTGGTCGATCCGAGGTCGGTGATGGTGGTGACGCCATCCTTCGTACGCAGTTGGGCATGTCG
>DATDJD010000078.1:0-2159 GCA_036520695.1 Actinomycetota bacterium | reverse complement strand
CGGTGCCGGCGAGCCTGCCTTCGTCTCGGTTCGGGACACCCCCTTGGTCGACGGGGCCCTCGCGCACCTGGTGGCGCGTGTCGTGCGTTCGGCCTGGGGTGGCGATCACTCGCTGTTCATCGGCCGGGTCGAGTACGCGCGGTATGGCGAAGGCCAGCCGCTGCTGTTCCACGGCGGGCGGTACGAGCGCATGGTGGGCGCCACACCGGTGTTCTCCGCGTTGCCTCCCGAGCTGCTCGATCCGATCTTGGAAGCGGGCGAGGAGCGCTCGTACGCGGCCGATGACGTGGTCGTTCGCACCGGAGACGAAGGCAGCGAGCTCTTCGTGGTGCTGCAGGGGAGCATGGCGGTGATGCGCGATGGCCGCGAGGTCGCGCGCATCGAGAAGGGCCGGTTCTTCGGTGAGATCTCGGTGCTCGACGGTGGGCCGCGAACCGCCGACGTGGTAGCGGTGGAACCCTCACGATGCCTCGCGATCCCACGTGACGTGATCCGCGAGGCGCTGGCGGCCCAGCCGGGCGCCGCGTGGGCGATGCTCGAGATCTTGGCGAACCGTCTCCGCCGAGACTAGTCCATCATGGACTACCGGTCGATGTTGGGGAGCGCTGCGAGCCACGGCGTTCGGTAGCCGCTGCGATCCCACAGGACAGGGAAGAACGACTCGTCCATCGAGGGGTCATCCCGGTGCCGATACCGCGAATAGTTCACGTCGACGTTCGTCTCGTGGAATCGAGCCCGTGCCGGCAGCAGGTGCGAGACCAGGCCCATCCGGGCGACCCTCGCGTTGCGGTTGGGTTCGGAGCCGTGCCACGTGGCGTTGTGGTGGAACGCGCCGCCGCCCGCCTTCACCACCACGGGGACGACGTCGAGGTCACCGGCGCCGCCCGGCGCTGCCTCGCGCGCCCCGGCGAGCCAGTCCTCGGGCGCATGGAACCCGGTTCGCGCCGGCGGTGAGATCCCCCAATGGTTGGAACCTCGCACGTACGCGATCGGTCCGGCATCGGCGGCGGTGTCGTGCAGCGTCATCCAGCACGTCACCATCTCGGGCGGCACCAGATAGTCCGCATAGGAGCCGTCTTGGTGGAACCCGACCGCCTTCGCGCCCGGCGGTTTCCACAGCACGTTGTCCTGCAGGATCCGGACGCCGTCGTAGCTCATCAGTTGTGCGGCGAGCTTGCCGATCCGCGCCGACAGCACCTGCGCCGCGATCACCGTGTCGGACTTCCAAGCGTTGCACAGCTGACGGGTGCGGTCCTCCGGGTCACGGCCGGGCTTCCAGTTGACCTCGTCCGGTGCGATGCCGGTTTCGTAGTCACCGGCGAACAGCCCCTCGTACCGTTCACGCAACCGGTCCAGCGCGGTTCGAGAGATCAGACCTTCCTCGACGATCAGGAAGCCGTCGCGGTGGAACGCCTCGACCTGCTCGGGTTCGAACGACTCGATGACGTCGGGCATGAGGCGCTAGGCGCGTGGCCGGGTCTTGTCCGGGTCGTAGAACGGGAACCGCACCACTGCAGCGGCGATGCGCTTCTGCAAGCCGTCGAGCTTGCCGATCTCCAACGCCGTGCCAAGCTCGGCATGTTGGACGGAGACCCTCGCCATCGCGATCGTCTCGCGCAGGATCGGTGAACGCGTCCCGCTGGTGACCACACCGACCTGTTGGCGACCCACGAACACGGGGTCGCCGTGCTCGCCCGCCTCGTTGCCTTCGAGCCGTAACCCCACGAGCATCCGTTGCGGATGAGCCTGGCGCTCGGTGAGTGCGGCACGGCCGACGAAGTCTTCATCGCCCCGAAGGTCCACGGTGAACCCGATGCCGGCTTCGAACGGATCGATCTGGTCGTCGTACTCGTTGCCCGCCGCGATCAGGCCGGATTCGATCCGTAGGATATCGAGCGCATCTAGGCCCAATGGTGCGAGACCCTGGTCGCCACCGGCTTCCCAGACCGAATCCCACACGGTGACG
This sequence comes from Actinomycetota bacterium, assembly GCA_036520695.1. Classification (GTDB taxonomy): domain Bacteria; phylum Actinomycetota; class UBA4738; order UBA4738; family HRBIN12; genus JAOUEA01. The sequence goes on along the minus strand of DATDJD010000078.1, from coordinate 193 downwards.
GCATCGCTTGGGTGGCAGAAGATCTCGAAGCCCAGTTCGCCCGTGTATCCCGTCCTCGACACCACGATCGGCACGCCCTGCGCCTCGCCGACGCGACCCACCAGGAACCGGAACCACCCGAGTTCGTCGATCGACGGCTGGGTCGCGGGTGTCCACACGAATCGCCGGAGGATCTCTCGGCTGTTCGGCCCCT
>DATDJD010000077.1:0-2815 GCA_036520695.1 Actinomycetota bacterium | reverse complement strand
GCGTGCGCGAGTCCTTCGGTGACCGGGCGGCTGACCGTGGTTCGCCGCATGAAGTCCTCCACGTCGGTGAACGCTCGCTCCGAACGGGCTTGCATGATCGAACGGATCTCAGTGTCGCTGATCCCCCGAACGTCCTGCAGGGCCAGTCGCACGCCGAAGGTCCCCGCTTGGTCTTCGACCACGTAGTCGGGTTCGCTGTGATTGACGTCCAGGGGCAGGATCGGGATGTCGTGTTGGCGAGCGTCTTCCAGGATCAGGCGCCGGGGGTACATGCCGGGATCGTGGGTCAACAGGCCGGCGATCAGGTGTGCGGGGTAGTGCGCCTTCAGCCAAGCGCTCTGGTAGGTGGGCACCGCGAACGCGGCAGCATGCGCCTTGCAGAACCCGAAGCTCGCGAACTGCGCCACGGCGAACCACACGCGTTCGGCATCGTCGAGAGCGACACCACGTTCGGTCGCCTTCGCCAGGAAGTCCGCGCGGAAGCCCGGCAGCATGTCCTCGTCGTCGAGGTGGCGACGGATATGGTCGGCGTAGGTCTCGGTGTAGCCGGCGATCGCCGACAGCGCCCTGATCACCTGTTCGTGGTACACGATCACCCCGAACGTCTCCTGCAAAGGACGCCGCAGGCCCTGGTGGATGTAGGTGGGTGTCTCCATACCGGCGCGCCGGCGCAGGTAGGGCGCGATCATGTCCGACTTCACCGGCCCCGGACGGAACAGGGAGATGTCGACGATCAGGTCTTCCCACCGGGTGGGTTGGAGTTTCTGCAGCAACTCGCGCTGGCCGGGCGATTCGATCTGGAAGCAGCCCAACGTGTCCGAACGACGGATCAGTTCGAACGTCTCGAGATCGTCGAGCGCGATGCCGTCCAGGTCGAGCTTCTCGCCGGTCGTGCGAGCGATCTCGTCGAGGGCATGGCGCATCGACGAGAGCATCCGGACACCCAGGACGTCGAGCTTGAGGTAGCCCAGCATCTCGACGTCGTCCTTGTCGGCCTGGATCATGCGGTGGCCGTTCGCGCTGCGTTCCAAGGGAACCCGTTCGACCAGGTCGTGGCTGGCCAGCACGATGCCGCACGGGTGCAGCGCGATGTGCCGGGGGAACCCCGAGATCCGCTCGGCCACCGAGATCAGCAGCTCCATCTGCTCGAACTTCAGGTTGATGCCCTGGAGCTCGGGCAGGGTGTCGATCGCTTCGCGCAGATGGCTCGCTGAGATGTGCGGGAAGGACTTCGCGACCGTGCCCACTTCGACCTCGGGCAGGCCGAGCGCTTTGCCCACCTCGCGGATCGCCGAGCGCGCCCGATAGGTGTCGACCATCGCGACGCACGCGGCGCGCTCCTCACCGTGGCGGCCCAGGATCATGTCGTAGACGTCTTCGCGGCGAGCCGATTCGACGTCGATGTCGATGTCGGGCAGGTCCTTGCGCATCGGGTTCATGAACCGCTCGAACGACAGGTCGTGACGAAGCGCATCGACGTCGGAGATGCCGACCAGGTAGCACACGAGCGAACCCGCGGCACTGCCGCGACAGGCAGCCCGGATGCCCATGGCCTTCACGTCGGCGACGATCTCGGCCACGGTGAGGAAGTACGCCGCGAACCCCATGCGTCGGATCATCGAGAGTTCGTGGTGCAGGCGTTCACGCAGGGCTTCGGTCTCGGTCATGCCACGGTCGTGGACGCCACGCCAGCATCGCTCGGTGAGCAGGGCATCGGCGCTTCGACCCCGGGGTGTGGGGAACTCGGGGAAGCAGATCCGCCCGAGCCCTAGGTCGAAGTCGCAGCGCTCGGCGATCCGGAGCGTGGCCTCGCAGAGGTCGGGGCGTTCGGCGAACAGCCGCCGCATCATCGCCGGGGACTTCAGGAACCCTTCGGCGTTCCGCCGGGTGACGTTGGTGGCTGCGACCGGCACGATGCGCCGCATGCACTCGAGCGCGTCGGCGAGGAACGCATCGTCGGGATGCAGGTAGCGGACGGGATTGGTGGCGACGGCCCCGACGTCCGCGCGCTCGGCGAGCCGGAGCATCGCGCGGATCTCCTCGTTCGACCCGCGCTCGAGCCGGTGCTCGACCCCGATGAAGAGGCGGTCACGACCGAACGCTTCGCGGAACGGGCTCAGCGATCGTGCGGCGCCGTCGATGTGGCCGTCGATCGCCGTCCGTCCGGCGTGCGAACCGGGACCGACGATCGCGATGAGTCCGCCCGCGTGAGCGCAGATCTGCACCGGGTCGACCGATGGATCGCCGCGTTGTCCCAGCATGTGCGCGTCTGTGAGCAGCCGGCACAGGTTGGCATAGCCGGTGTCGCCGGTCGCGAGCAGCACGACGTGCTGGGGCGGGGACTCTCCCAGCCCTTCCTCCCGTACCCTCACCGAGGCACCCAGCAACGGCTTCACACCCTTGCGTTCGCACGCCCGCACGAACCGAGCAGCGCCGTAGAGCCCGTCCCGGTCGGTCATCGCGACCGTATCCATGCCGAGCTCGGCAGACCCCGCCGCGAGCTGCTCCGGCGTGAACGCACCCTCCTTCAGCGAGAAGCACGACCGTACGTCGAGGTGGACGAAAGATCCCATCATGCGAGGGCCGATACAGGAGTGGATACCATCATGATGGCATAAAGTGCTATCATCGCCTCATGCTGGTTCGTACACAGATACAGTTCACCGAGGCGCAAGTGGCGAAGCTGAAACGCATGGCGACCCAACACGACGTCTCCCTGGCTGAGATCGTCCGTGAGGCCGTCGATCGCCTCCCCGAACGGAACGATCGATCCGAGCGTTTCGCTCGGGCTCTGGCCGCTGCCGGAACCGGACAT
>DATDJD010000076.1:0-2794 GCA_036520695.1 Actinomycetota bacterium | reverse complement strand
GGTGACGCTCCCGCGACCGGTCGTGGCCTCGCCGTAGACTGGCGGCTCCGTTCGTTCGACCGTGCCGGAGGCCTGCCCGATGACCAAGTACGTCTACGACTTCTCCGAAGGCAACAAAGATATGAAGGACCTGCTCGGCGGCAAGGGGGCAAACCTCGCCGAGATGACGACCATGGGCCTGCCGATCCCGCCGGGGTTCACGATCACGACCGAGGCGTGCCTGACGTTCTTGGCGCAGGGCGGCGCACCGGCCGAGATGCTGGTGGAAGCGGACGAGCACCTCACCACCCTGGAAGACACGATGGGCCGACGCCTGGGCGATCCCGACGACCCGCTGCTGGTCAGCGTGCGATCGGGAGCGAAGTTCTCGATGCCGGGCATGATGGACACCGTCCTGAACCTGGGTCTCAACGACGAATCGGTGAAGGGCCTGATCAACCAGACCGGCGGCGACGTGCGGTTCGCGAACGACGCCTACCGCAGGTTCATCCAGATGTTCGGCAAGATCGTCATGGACGTGCCAGCTGAGGCCTTCGAGGAAGCCCTCGACGCGGCCAAGCACGCCAAGGGCCCGAACGCCCAGGACACCGACCTGGACGCCGAGGACCTCGGCCAGTTGATCGAACGGTTCCGCACGATCTACCGCGACCACGTCGGGGAGGACTTCCCGCAGGATCCGAAGGACCAGCTCCGGCTCGCGATCGACGCCGTGTTCTCCAGTTGGAACGGCAAGCGTGCGATCGACTACCGGCGCCAGAACAAGATCAGCGACGACCTGGGGACGGCGGTCAACGTGCAGTCGATGGTGTTCGGCAATCGCGGTGACGATTCCGGCACCGGCGTGGCGTTCACCCGAGATCCGGCCACGGGAGAGAAGGTCCCCTACGGCGACTACCTGATCAACGCCCAGGGAGAAGACGTGGTCGCGGGCATCCGCAACACACTGCCGCTCGCCGACCTGGAGCAGGTCGACCCCGAGAGCTACCGGGGACTGCGTGACGTCATGCACACGCTCGAGCAGCACTACCGTGACATGTGCGACATCGAGTTCACGATCGAACAGGGCCGCCTGTGGATCCTGCAGACGCGCGTGGGCAAGCGCACCGCATTCGGTGAGTGGGTCATGGCGAACGACATGCTCGAAGAAGGCCTGATCAACGAGGACGAAGCGCTGCTGCGCGTGGACGCCAACCGGCTGGAGGAACTCTTCAAGCGGCGGGTCGATGCGACCGGGGCCACCCCGATCGCAACCGGTCTCAATGCTTCACCGGGCGCAGCGACGGGTGCCGTCGTGTTCACGGCCGACGAGGCGCAGGTTCGGGGTCAGGCGGGGGAGCGGGTCATCCTGGTTCGACGCGAGACCACGCCCGACGACTACCACGGCATGATCGCCGCCCAGGGCATCCTGACGAGCGCGGGTGGCACCAACAGTCACGCTGCGGTGGTGGCGCGCGGTGAGGGTATCCCTGCGGTCTGCGGCGCCGATGCGATCAAGCTCCGCGTTGCAGACGGAGTCTTCACTGCTGGCGAAGTCACCGTGGCCGAAGGCGACACGATCACGATCGACGGGTTCACAGGCAACGTGTTCGTGGGCGAGCTCCCGATGCAGGGATCCATGCTGGAGAAGGGGCGCCAGGGCGACGTCGCCGCCCGAGAGCACCCGATCTGGAGGTCCTTCGACCGGATCATGACGATCGCCGACGCACGGCGCCGTCTGAAGGTCCGCGCCAATGCCGATACACCCGATCAATCGACGAACGCACGCTCTCGTGGCGCCGAAGGCATCGGCCTGTGTCGCACCGAGCACATGTTCCTCGGGGAAGAACGCGTCCTTGCTGTCCGCAAGATGATCTTCGCGGAGACGCCAGACGAAGAGCAGGAGGCCTACGACGCGCTCCTACCGCTGCAGCAGAACGACTTCGTGGGCATCTTCACCGCGATGAGCGGGCTGCCGGTCACAGTCAGGCTGCTGGACCCGCCGCTGCACGAGTTCCTCCCCGATCAGGTGGAACTGGCCGTGGAGGTCGCGCTCGGAAAGGCCAAGGGTGAGGACGTCAGCGATCAAGAGATCGTGCTGCAGAAGGTCAACGAGCTGCACGAGATGAACCCGATGCTTGGGTTGCGTGGCGTGCGTCTGGGCATCGTCAAGCCCGGCCTGTACGCGATGCAGGTGCGAGCGATCGTCGAGGCGGCCGTCCAGGTGAAGCGTGACGGCGGTGATCCAAAGGTCGAGATCATGATCCCGCTCGTGGCCACCGCACCGGAGCTCCAACAGATGCGTGCCGAACTGGAGCCCGTCGCCCGCGAGATCCTGGATCGCGAGGGCGTCGAACTCAGCCATCTGGAATGGGGCACGATGATCGAACTGCCCCGGGCCGCCGTCACCGCGGGCGAGATCGCCGAGACGGCCGAGTTCTTCTCCTTCGGCACGAACGACCTCACGCAGACCGCGTTCGGGTTCAGTCGTGACGACATCGGCAAGTTCGTAGGCATGTACGAACAGCGCAAGCTGGTGCCCGCCAACCCCTTCGTCACGATCGACCGACCGGGCGTGGGCGCCCTGATGCGAACGGCGGTCGACGCCGGCAAGGCGGCCAACCCGGCACTGCATCTGGGGATCTGCGGCGAACACGGTGGTGACCCCGCCAGCGTCGTCTTCTGCCACGAACTCGGCCTCGACTACGTGAGCTGCTCGCCGTTCCGCGTGGAGACCGCACGGCTCGCGGCCGGTCAAGCCGTGGTCGGCACCGCGGAAGTCACCACGAAGTAGCCGTTCCGTCGTTCGGTGTGACCC
>DATDJD010000075.1:0-5351 GCA_036520695.1 Actinomycetota bacterium | reverse complement strand
GTCTCGAACAGGCGATCCAGGGTCACGCCTTCGTGTTCGGTCCCGGCCCGGTCGCGCACGGTGTAGGTGCCCGACTCGATGTCGCGGTCGCCGACCACCACGGTGTAGGGCGCCTTCGCGAGTTGGGCGGCGCGGATCTTCTTGCCCACCGATTCCTTCGAATCGTCGACGAAGGTTCGCAATCCCGCGGCTCGCGCCTGGGCGGCCAAGTCCTCGCAATGATCGACGTGGCGGTCCGCGACCGCGACGAAGCGGACCTGTTCGGGCGAGAGCCACAGCGGGAACGCGCCGGCATAGTGCTCGGTGAGCACACCGAAGAACCGCTCGACCGATCCGAACAGCGCGCGGTGGATCATGATCGGGCGGTGTCGTTCGCCGTCGGCGGCGGCGTAGTGCAGGTCGAAACGTTGCGGGAACTGGAAGTCCACCTGGATCGTGGACATCTGCCACGTGCGTCCGATTGCGTCGCGCGCCTGCACGCTGATCTTCGGCCCGTAGAACGCGCCCCCGCCTTCGTCCATGACGAGGTCCAGGTCCAGGGTCTCCGCGGCTTCGCGCAGGCCCTCGGTCGCCTCGGCCCATTCTTCGTCGCTGCCCACCGCCTTGCCTTCGGGTCGCGTCGACAGTTCGAGGTAGAAGTCGTCCAACCCGTAGTCGCGCAGCAGATCGAGCACGAAGGTCAGCAGCGATCGCAGCTCCTCGCCCATCTGCTCCTTGGCGCAGAAGATGTGCGCATCGTCCATCGTGAGCCCGCGTACCCGGGTCAACCCGTGGATCACGCCAGACTTCTCGTAGCGGTAGACGGTGCCGAACTCGAACAGGCGCAGCGGCAGCTCTCGGTAACTGCGGGTGCGGGCGCGGTAGATCAGGATATGGAACGGACAGTTCATGGGCTTGAGGTAGTAGTCCGTGCCGCCGTCCAACTGCATCGGCGGGAACATGCCCTCGGCGAACCACTCGAGGTGGCCGCTCGTCACGAACAGGTCGGCCTTCGTGATGTGCGGCGAGTACACGAACTCGTACCCACCCTCTTCGTGACGTTGGCGCGAGTAGTCCTCCATGAGGCGACGGATCAATCCGCCCTTGGGGTGGAAGACCGCGAGGCCCGACCCGATCTCGTCGGGGAACGAGAACAAGTCGAGCTCCAGACCGAGCTTGCGGTGGTCGCGCCGTTCCGCTTCTTGCATCCGGTGCAGGTAGGCGTCGAGGTCGTCCTGAGTCGCCCATGCCGTGCCGTAGATACGAGTGAGTTGCGGGTTCGCGTCGTCGCCGCGCCAGTACGCGCCCGCCAGCTTCGTGAGCTTGAACGCACCGAGCTTGCCGGTGTGCGGCACGTGCGGACCCATGCACAGGTCGGCCCACCCGTCGTTGGAGTACAGACTGACGGTGTCACCGACCGCCGCCTCCGCGTGATCCGCCGGGTCCTCGGAGCGCACCTCGTCCTCGAGGCCGTCGATGATCTCGATCTTGAAGGGCTGGTCGGCGAGACGTTCCCGGGCTTCGTCGCGCGAGATGTCTTCACGGATGAACGGTTGGTTGCGCTTCACGATCTGCCGCATGCGCCGGTCGATCTTCGTCAGGTCGGCTTCGTGTATCGGCTCCGGCAGCTCGAAGTCGTAGTAGAAGCCGTCGTCGACCGCGGGCCCGACCGCATACTTCGCACCCGGGAAGACATCGCACACCGCCTGCGCCAACACGTGCGCCGTGGAATGACGCAACATGTGGAGTCCGTCGTCGGATCGAACATCGATCGGTTCGACCATCGCGTCGGTCGGCGGTACGAACGACAGGTCACGAAGTTCGCCATTCACGCGCGCCGCGAGCGATCCCTTGGGCAACACCGAACCTACGGGCTCTCCCTCCGGAAGTGCCACGGTACTCGCGTCGGGCAGGGTCAAGGTCGGCATGGCGGCCATGATAGCGACGGCGTCACCTCCGACGGCGTCACCTCACTCGTACGAGATCGACTCCAGCACGTCCAGCTTGGCGGCGCGGCGTGCGGGCGAGATCGCCGTGACCACACCGGCGAGCGCCGCGAAGACCACGAAGAACACGAGTTGGCCGACGGGCAGCACGAACTCGGTGATGCCTTCAGGGGCCAGCGCTTGTTGCAAGGCCCATCCGAAGAACACCCCGATCACGACGCCGAACAACGCACCCAGGATCGCGATGATGATCGACTCCCACCGGATCATGCGCTTCACCTGCGTGCGGCTCATGCCCACGGCGCGCAGCAACCCCAGTTCGCGCGTGCGCTCGAAGATCGACAGACCTAGCGTGTTCGCGATGCCGAAGAGCGCGATGATCACGGCCATCGTCAACATGACCGTGACGAGCCCAAGCAATTGGTTCACGAACCCCGCTTGCTGCTCTCGGAACGCGGTCTGATCCTGGACCTGGACGTTGCCGAATTCCTCGAGCGAGGTCTCCACGGTCGCTTGCACGGCGGCCGGGTCGGCCCCTTCATCCAGCTTCACGAAGACGAACGTGTCCAGCTTCTGACGGAACAACTCGTCGTAGGTGTCCAGCGACACGACGTAGTCGCCGACGAGCCGGTTGTCGCCGATCGTTCCCCCGATCGTCAATGGACGCGCCCCACCGGCCGGGAACGCCGACGGGATCTCGTCACCCACCGCCCAGCCGTTGTCCGTGAGGGTTTCATCGAAGACCAGCACGTCCCCGGAGGCAAGCTCCTCGAGTGCCCCGTCGCTCGCCTCCAGATTGGTGACCTGGTCGATCGTGGCGGCATCGACACCCGTCATGACCGAGTCGCTGCCGCCGACCTTGAACCCCCCCTGACGGAACTGGGCGACCGCCGCCACCCCCTCGACATCTGCGGTCTTGGTCGCCACGTCCTGGCTGAACGGGGTGAACGACGATGAGGTGATCACCAGGTCGGCACGGAGCGTGTCGGAGAGCGCCTTGTCGAACGAGGCTTTGAGCGATGCCGACAGGATCGAGACCATGGCGATCAGGCCGAGGCCGATCATCAACGCCGACGACGTCGCTGCCGTACGACGCGGGTTGCGCATGGCGTTCTCTCGGCCGAGCCTGGCGGGCATGCTCCGGTTCTTGAGCGGCGAGCCGATCGCACCTGCCAGCGGCTTGGATGCCAGCGGGGACAAGATCGCGATCCCGATGAACGTCACCGCGGCACCTGCCCCGATCAAGAGCCCTGCGTTCGACGGAGTTCCGAACAAGCCGTACACCAGCGCTCCGATGCCGGCGGCGGTGACGATCAGCCCTACGAGGAAACGTTTCCCGAGCCCGGCGCTCGCGGCTTCCTGCGACGAGCGCAACGCTTCGATGGGCGCCACCTTCGAGGCACGGCGGGCCGGCAGGATCGACGCGATCACGGTGACGCCGACCCCGAGGATGACGGCGACGATGATCGTCCGCGGCTGAAGCTGCATCGCGGTGCTGGGCAGATCGATGCCGAACGCTCCCAACAAGGACTTCAGCATGAGCGCGATCCCCACCCCTGCCACGATGCCCAGCACGGCCCCGATCAACCCCACGACGAGGGCCTCGGTGATGACCGACGTCATCACCTGACGGCTGCTGGCACCCACGGCTCGAAGCAAGGCGAGCTCCTTGCCGCGTTGGGCAACGATGATCGAGAACGTGTTGAAGATGATGAACGCGCCCACGAACAAGGCGATGAACGCGAACACCAGGAGCGCGATCCGGAAGAACCCCAACCCTTCCTTCAACTGATCAGATTGCTCGTCGGCCACCGTGGTGCTGGTCAGAGCCTCGGTCTTGGGGGGAAGCACTTGCTGGATCTGGGCGCGGAGCTGACCGGGGGCGATGCCCTCGTCCCCCACCACCGAGATGGAATCGAACACGCCCTCCTTGTCGAGGACCCGTTGCGCGGTCGCCGTGTCGAACAGCGCGAGGGTGGCGCCGCCAAGGTTGTCGGCGTCACCGAAACCGACGATGCCCGAGATCGTGAACTCCTCCGGCGCGATCCCCTCGAACAGGATCGTGATCTTCGATCCGACCTTCAGGTCGTACTTCGTGGCAGTCGCAGCGTCGACCACGACGTCCTGTGGGCCGGTCGGCGGCTCACCCTCCCGCAACTCGAGACTGGCATTGTTCTGGGTCCAGTTGGTACCGATGGTGGGCGGACCGACTCCACCGATGGCATCGCCGGTCGCCGGGTCCTTCATCTGCGCATACCCGGACAATTCACCGGCCGCGGTGGCGACGCCCGACACTCCATCGACGGTCGACACGAGCGACTCAGGCACCGTGTCGCGCTCTTCTCCCGAACCCCCACCCGGGGCGGTCGCCGAGGGCGTGAACGCCTGCTCGGCGCGCACGATCACATCGGAACCGCTCGCTGCCTGATCGAAGAGGTCGTCGAAGGCCTTGTTCATCGTGTCCGTCAAGACGAACGTGCCCACGACGAATCCCACCCCGAGCACGATGGAGATGAGCGTCAGGATCAATCTGCGCTTGCGCGCGAACAGGCTCTTGATCGTGGCTCGGAACACGGAAGCTCAGGCCTCCAGCGTCTTGAGCCGGTCGAGCACCATGGCGGCCGTCGGGTCGCGCAATTCGTCGACGACCTTCCCGTCGGCCAAGAAGATCACCCGGCCGGCGTAACTCGCGGCACCGGCGTCGTGGGTCACCATCACGATCGTCTGCCCGTGCGTGGTGACGGCTTCCCGCAGGAAGGCCAGCAGCTCCGCACCGGAACGTGAGTCCAGGTTGCCGGTGGGTTCGTCGGCGAACACGATCTCGGGACGGCTCACCAACGCCCTGGCACCGGCGACCCGTTGCTGCTGACCACCCGAAAGCTGAGCCGGTCGATGGCCCAAGCGGTCACGCAACCCGACGGTATCGACGACCTCGTCGAACCACGTCTTGTCGACATCGCGTCCGGCGATATCTAAAGGCAAGGTGATGTTCTCGGACGCACTGAGCGTTGGGATCAGGTTGAACGCCTGGAAGACGAACCCGACCTTGTCGCGGCGCAGGGCGGTGAGCTGCTTCTCGTTGAGGGTCGTGAGGTCGACGTCGCCGATCAGCACGCTGCCCGATGTGGGGCTATCGAGGCCTGCCATGCAGTGCAGCAACGTCGACTTCCCTGAGCCCGAGGGCCCCATGATCGCGGTGAACTCCGCGGCGACGAACTCGACGGACACGCCGCCGAGGGCCTCGAAAGCTGCATCTCCTTCGCCGTACACCTTGCGCAGGTCGACGGACCGCGCGGCCACGTCACTGCTCATGGTCGCCGGAGCGACAGAGGGAACCTGCGATGGAGGTGGTGGCGGTGGCGGAACGGACATGGGTGGTCGGCCTCCTGAAGGGAACGATGTCGCGAACGAACCCGGTCGGACGGG
>DATDJD010000074.1:0-3807 GCA_036520695.1 Actinomycetota bacterium | reverse complement strand
TCCCTCGATCGGCATCAAGAAGGGCGATGCGGTCAGCGCGAGCGTGGCGGCTGCTTCGATCATCGCCAAGGTCACCCGCGATCGCATCATGCGCCGGCTGCACAAGCGCCACCCCGAGTTCGGCTGGGACCACAACAAGGGCTACGGCACCCCCGATCACCTCGAGGCATTGGAGCGACACGGGCCGACGCCGCTGCACCGCATGTCGTTCTCGCCGGTGAGCCAGCCATCGCTGTTCGGGTTCGGAGCAACTGAACCCGCTGTTGACCCGGCGCAGCCGTGAGAGGCTTGACTGCGATACTGGGGGCATGATGAGCGACGACGACATCGAGCGGTTCGAAGAGGAACGCGAACTCGAGCTCTATCGGGAGTATCGCGACGTGCTCCCCATGTTCACGTTCGTGATCGAGACCGAGCGACGCTTCTACCTCGCTAACAAGGTGGATCTGCACCATCTCGACGGTGGGTGGGTCCGGGTCGATCTGACGGACGCCTGGGTGTGGGACATGTTCCGACCCGCTCGGTTCGTCGCGAGCGTTCGTGTCATGACCCGTCGTGACGTCAACGTCGAGGAACTCGCCCGCCGGGACGAACCCACCACGATCCCCGACACTCCCGCCCCCGCCTAGCCCGTGTCACACCCGGCGCGTAGCGTCGCGTGGTGACCAAGGAACGTCTCACCACCGGGGTCGTCGGCGAAGATGCCACCGCCGAGAGCTATCGCCGACGCGGCTACCAGGTGATGGTGCGCAACTGGCGCTGCAGCATCGGTGAGATCGACCTCGTGCTCACGCGTGGCGAGACCTTGGTGTTCTGTGAGGTCAAGTCGCGTCGGGGCAGCGGCTTCGGGGGTGGGTACGAGGCCGTCACCGCTCGCAAGCGCCAGAAGCTCCGAGCGCTCGCGCAGACCTTCCTCGTGGTGCACGGTCTCAACCCGCACGCGATCAGGTTCGATGTTGCCAGCGTTGTCGTGGGCTCTGGTCCGTCGGCTTCAACGCAGGTGGAGGTCTTCCAGGACGCCTTCTGAGAGGCGTCGCAGGGCGTCCAACATGCGGTCGATGTCGGCTTCCCTGCTCAGATAGTTCACGATACCGGCTCGCAGATAGGTGGCTCCGCGGAGCGTGGTGACGCTCACCCACGCCTCGCCGCTCATCTCCAGCGCCCGTTGTAGCGCGTTCTCATACGCGTCCAGGGAGTCCGGTTGCCATCCCGAAGCGCCGGCAGGTAGGTGACGGAAGCACACCACGCCCAGCTCGGGTTCTGCCGGCATGGCTTCGAAGTCGTCGGCGTCGCGCAGTTGGCCGGCCAAGTAGGCGGCCAAGTCGTCGTTGCGTTCGATCAGGTGACCCAGCCCGTCGGTACCCAATTGCTTCCAGCTCATCCACAACTTCAGGGCACGGAACCGGCGGGTGCCCTCCATCGAGTACTGGTACCAGTCCAGCGGCTCGTCCTCGGGTCGGGCCGATCGGTAGTACTCCGGGGCCTTGTGGAACGTGCGCAACAGGTCCTCGCGCCGCCGAACGACCAACGCGCCGATGTCGTAGGCCTGGAAGAACCACTTGTGGGGATCGATCGTGACGCTGTCCGCGCGCTCCAGTCCCGGAACCCGGTGCGCGTCGCGTTGGCTCAACCGTGCGGCGCCCCCGTAGGCGGCATCGACGTGCAGCCACACAGACTCGCGTTCGGCGACGTCGGCCAGACCCACGGTGTCGTCCACCGAGCCGGTGTTCGTGGAGCCCACCACCACCGAGATCGCGAGGGGGGTGAGTCCCGCGGCGCGGTCTCGTTCGATCGCGGCTGCCACCGGCGCCGCCTGCAGACGGAACCGTTCATCGCTGTCGATCACCACCAGCGTGTCATCGGGGAAACCCAGGACACCGAGTGCGCGTGAGACCGAGAAGTGCGTCTGGTCGCTCGCGTACACACGCACGCCCTCCAGTGCGGATCCGCGCGGCGCTCCCGCGGTGCCGAGGAGCTTGGCGAGCCAGATATCGCGAGCGACGGTGAACGCCATGATGTTGGCCATGACCCCGCCGCTGGTGAGCACACCCCAGCCTTCAGGTCCGAAACCCACGAGGTCGCGCAGCCACGCCGTCACCTCTTCCTCGACGAAGGTGCCGATCGGGCCTGCATGCCACACGTCCACACCCTGGTGGATCCATTGGGCCAGCAGCTCGCCCGCGATCGAGCTGGGGAGTGGGGGTGGCGTGAAGTAGCTGAAGGACCCGGGGTGCTGGGCGTTGTAGGTGGACGGCGCGATCCGTTCCCGGAACTCGGTGAGCACGTCGCTCCAGAGGCTGGCTGAAGCCGGCGCAGGAGCGGGAAGCGATGTCGGCCCGAAGTACGCCGCGCGAGCATCGGGGTAGCTGCGAACGTGCATGGGCCGGCGCATAGCCTCGCCGTAGAGCCAGTCCATGGCTTCCCGCCATGTGGCCTCACCGAGGGCGTCCAGCGCCGCCCTGGAACGCTCCGGGTCACGGAAATCGATCAGCTCAGGTTCTGGGCTCCACGAGAAGTCGTCGGACACGTGCGCGAGGCTACCAACGTGCATGAGCACACGAGGCTCTGGCGGGTGCTTCGCTTTGCCGGAACCTAGACACGTGGGCGGGTGAGGCGGAAGCGACTACCTGGACGGTGGCGAGGGGGCGATACTTGCGACGGATGGTCCGGTATCGCTACGCTCGTCTCGTGCTGATGGAAGGCGGAAGTTCATGAGTTTGGACATCCAAGGCGCCGCCCCTCGCAAGCTCACGCTCCTAGCTGTGTTGGTGGTGCTCATAGGCGCAATGGTAGGCACTCTCTTCGTCGTCACCCGAGACACGACAGCCACAGCGGGTCAACCTCCCAGGGCGGAGGACTTCGTTGGGGGCACGATGCCGCTGGGACCTGATCTAGCCGCACATCTCGGGCTTGAATCGCAGTCGACATTCGACGGTGAATGTGCCTTCTTCCAGGAAGTGGAAGAATCTGGTGCCGGGTATTGCCTGGAGGAGCTCGGCCTCGACGAGGTGGACGCCTATGTCGTCGCCCTGGCCCTCCGCGGTGTTACGCCCTCGAGAGATCAGCTGCAAACCATCGAGGAGGTCATCGCTCGCGGGACAGCCGCTGACTCGGCGGGGTAGCGGGCAAGGGGCGCCTACAAGTCCAGCGCGGAGAGCTCCGGCAAAGCCCAGACAGCCGGCGCACAGACCGCGAACGCTCATCGAGTAGCACGGGTGACGGCCGTCACTGTTTGCACGCAGGGTGAGGTCTAGCGTCCCGAACCATGTACGGACGGGTGTTCGGAGTCTCGATCCTCGGTGTGGGCGGTCACCTCGTGACGGTGGAGGCCCACGTGGGCAGGGGCCTGCCGTCACTCACCCTCACCGGGCTCCCCGGTGCCGCGGTCCGCGATGCGTGCGATCGGATCCGGCCGGCGGTCGAAGGGTCCGGGCTGGAATGGCCACTGCGGCGAGTGACGGTCAATCTCGCGCCGGGCAACCTCCGCAAGGAGGGTCCAGGGCTCGACCTCCCGGTCGCCATGGGCGTGCTCGCGGCGACCTCACAGGTGCCCACGACCTCGTTGGAACGGTTCGTGTTCTCGGGAGAACTGTCCCTGAAGGGCGAGCTCATGCCCACACCTGGCGTGCTGTCGGTGGCGATCGCCGCGGCACGCCGAGGCCTCGGCGGTGTCGTGGTGCCCGTCGCCAACGCACGCGAGGCGGCGCAGGTCGACGGCCTCCAGGTCATCGGGGCATCGACGCTCGCCCACGTCGTTGCGTTCCTCAGGGGCACATGGCAACCCGACGACCTCCCGCCCGAGTCGAT
>DATDJD010000073.1:0-8285 GCA_036520695.1 Actinomycetota bacterium | reverse complement strand
TTCCCGAACCAACTTGACCAGTGATTGGTCGAAGGTCTGCATCCCGTAGAACTCGCCCTCAGAGATCACGTCCACGATCTGGTCGGTGATGTTCGCGTCGACGATCCGGTCGAACACCCGCCCCGTGTTCACCAGCACTTCTACGGTGGGCACGCGGCCTTTGCCGTCAGCCTTCGCCACGAGTCGCTGCGACACGATCCCGCGCAGCGACCCCGCGAACGAGGTCCGGACTTCCTTCTGCTGAGTGGGCGGGAACAGGTCCAGGATCCGGTTGATCGTCTCCATGCAGTCGATGGTGTGCAGCGTGGAGATCACCAGGTGGCCGGTCTCCGCGGCCTGGATCGCCGACAACGCCGAATCACCGTCGCGGATCTCCCCGACGAAGATCACGTCTGGGTCCTGACGGATCACGTGCTTGAGGGCGTTGGCGTAGCTGTCCGTGTCGATCCCGATCTCGCGCTGTTGCACGATCGAGAGGACGTCGTCGTGGACGACCTCGATCGGGTCTTCGATCGTGACGATGTGCGCACGCCGTGATCGGTTGATGTGGCCGATCATCGACGCGATCGTCGTGGTCTTACCGGTCCCGGTCGGTCCCGTGATCAGGACCAACCCGCGCGGGGAGTCCGCAAGGGTCTCCATCACTGGCGGGAGCCGAAGCTCGTCGAAGGTGGGGACCTCGCTCCGTACCCGGCGGATCGCCAGTCCCACCACGCCCCGCTGACGGAACACGTTCACGCGGAAGCGGCCGACGCCGGTCAGGGTCGTCCCCAGGTCGGCCTCGCTGGTCGCTTCGAACTCCCGCTTCTTGTGGTCGGACATCAACGCCTGCGCGAAGGTCTCGGTATCGGCCGGGCTCAGCACATCGAACTCGGTGGGCGTCAATGCTCCGTCCACGCGGATGAACGGGACGTTGCCCACCTTCAGGTGAAGGTCACTCGACCCGCGTTCCACGGCGAAGCGGAGGAGTTCGTCGATCTCCATGCCCTGACCATCGGTCGCCTCGGGGGCCGACCTGAGCCTTCTGGACCACCTGGCACCCTAGAATCGCCGCGATGGGCTCTGAGCAGCCACCCTCCGGCCAAGAACCGCCGCCGCGCAAGCGACGGAGACGTCGACGTCGCCGCAAGCCGACCGCCGGTGCGAGCGGTGCGACCACGAGCGCAACTCCGAAACCGAAGGCCAAGGCCAAACCCAAACCCAAGCCCAAGCACCGGACCCCCGTGCAGAAGGAAGTCTCGGCGGGGGGTGTCGTGTACCGCCGCCAGGGGGTCGAGATCGAGGTCGTGCTCGCATCGAGGCGAACCCGCAAGGGGGAACTCGCGTGGGGGCTGGCCAAGGGAGGCATCGAGGAGGGCGAGACCCACGAGCAGGCAGCCGTCCGTGAGGTCCGGGAGGAGACCGGATACACCGCGGAGATCGAAGCCTCGCTGGGGGAGACCAAGTACTTCTACGTCTGGGAAGACACCCGGATCCGCAAGACGGTTCACTTCTTCTTGATGCGTTGCACCGGGGGTAACCCGGACGACCGCGACGACGAGATGGAAGAGGTTCGCTGGTTCCCGCTTGAACGAGCCCTCAAGCGTGCTGCCTATCGGGGTGAGCGAGACGTGCTCGGGCGCGCAGCCGATCTGCTTCGATGACCCCGCTGGAAGCTTTCCTCGGCATCGCGATCGGGTTCGTTTCTGGGGTGCTCAGCGGACTCTTCGGCGTCGGCGGTGGCATCGTGATGACGCCGGGCATCCAGGTGCTCATGGGCGCCCGGCCGATCGTTGCGCTGGCCACGCCCCTGCCGGCGATCTTACCCACGGCCCTCACCGGCGCGTGGACCTATCACCGTGCGGGACAAGTGGACGTGCGAGCCGCCGTATGGATGGTGGGACCGGGGATCGCCGGGGCGGTGGTCGGAGCGCTGTTGACCGACGTGGTGAACACGCGGGTCCTGCTCGTCGTGACCGCCTCGCTCCTGGCGTGGCAGGCCGTCGGCATCCTGCGAGGTGCACGGACGCGCACGAGCGAAGACCCTGCAGTCGGGCGGGTCGCCACACCTTGGAGGTTCCTGGTGATCGGACTCGCCGCTGGATTCGTCAGCGGATTGTTGGGCATCGGGGGCGGCCTCATCATGGTCCCCCTGATGGTGGGGTGGCTCGGCATGCCGTTGAAGGTGGCCCTCGGCACCTCCCTCCTCACGATCGTCGCGTTGGTGATCCCCGGCACGGTGGTGCACGTGATGCTCGGACACATCGACTGGGCCATCTGCCTGGTCCTCACGTTGGGCGCGGTTCCCGGCGCCCGCCTGGGCGCTTCGCTCGCGCTCGACACGAAGGAACGGACCTTGCGACTGATGGTGGGCTCGTTCCTGCTGTCGGTCGCCGTGCTCTACGGGGCCACGGAACTCGCCGCGCTGCTCCGAGGCTGAACCTCGGTCGCTACGATGGACCCGCTGGTATGAGCATCGATCGCGCCCTCCGCGCACTCCTGGCTTCGTCGTTGGTGATGGGCGCCTGCATGCTGCCCTGGTTGGGACAGGCGCAGGCCCAGGAACCAGGGGTCACGCTCACGCTGATCTCGCAGACGCCCATCACGACTCAAGACGATCCGCTGCTGCAGATCACCGTCCAGGCAACGAACACCAGCGACGTGGCGCTCGACGTCCTATCTGTGGGGATCTCGATCGGTGTCGAGATCGATTCCCGCTTCGTCTACGAACGGTCCCTGATAGAAGGACCTGGTCCGACCTTGAACTATGCGACGACCAGTCCTCAGGAGGGATCGCTCGAACCGGGCCAGCAACGACTCTTCGACATCGACCTGGACATGATCGAAGGGGTGCCGAGCCTCTCCAGCACGTCGGACTCGGCTGTCTATCCCGCGCAGATCGACGTCCGGTCCGACGGTGTCGTGGCAGCCTCGTTGAACACCGCCCTGATACACCTGGTGCGAGCGCCGGAGGAACCGATGCTCCTGTCCTGGTGGACGGAGATCACAGGACCGATCGCGTTCGGCCCCGACGGTCGGCTGAACGATCGATCCTTCGAGGTGTCGGTGGCGCCTGACGGATCCCTGGGAGCGCAGGTCGCTTCACTCCTGCGCCTCGTCGAGTCTGAGGACCATGGTGCGATCGATCTCGCGGTGGAACCCGCCCTCCTGGATCAGCTTGTTCGCATGAGCCAGGGCTACGAGCGGGCCGACGGATCGGTGGTGGAGCCTGACCAGGCGCCGGCGACCGATGCAGCGGAGGTCGTGCGCAGCTTGCGAACGGTGGCGGCCGACCCCGATGTGCAGATCTCGGCCATGCCGTTCTCCGCACCCCTCCTCCCCGCGATGCTTGCCGGCGGTCTGTCCGTCGATCTGGAGGAGCAACGCACCTTGGGCGATCGCACGGTGGTGGAAGTGCTGGGACCAGCGGGCCAGCCCACCACCTCATTCGAACGGCCACCGTTCGGGGCGATCGACGACGCGAGCTTGGACGACCTGTCGATCAGAGGCGTGGGCGCGGTACTGGCCAACACCGATGCGGTCGACAGGACCGCCCAGCTCAACGACTTCGCGCCGCTGCCGGGCGCCAGCCTCACCCTTCCGTCGGGTTCCTCGATCGATCTGATCCTTCCCGACCCAGCGGTGCAGGGGCTCTTGGCCGACCCCAGCATGATGGGCGATCCCGTGCGCGGGGCCCAGGCCGTGCTCGGAGAACTCGCCACGATCTGGCGAGAACAACCGGTTCCGGCCGACCAGCCCGACCAGACCGAAACCGTGAGGGGCGTGGCGGTCGCCCTGTCGGCGTCGCTGCCGGCAGGGATGTGGACACCCATGACTCGCCGGCTCGTGGAATCACCCTTCCTCGAGCCTACGCACCCACGAGACTTCGTCGACACGGTGAATCCGTTGCAGCTGGGCGCCGTGTTGGCCGCCCCTTCCGAGGCCCGCTTCGAGGACGACTACGTAGAGAAGATCCGCAGTGAACGCAGAGACGTGGAGGCGTACCGATCGATGCTGGCCGAGCCCTCCACCACCCCTGATCTTCTCCGCAGGGATCTGCTCTATGCCGAAGCAGGCGTCTACATCGACGACCCGACCGGCGGCAGGCGGTGGATCGATCATGTGAACGCCTTCACCGACGAGGTCTTCGCTCGCGCCCTGCCCTCCGACCCACAGGCCTTCACGCTGACATCAGGCGAGGGTCAATTGCCGCTTCGGATGGGCGACCCCGGCGACACCCCGCTGATCGTGCAGATCCAGCTTCGTTCCTCGCAGTTCGAATTCCCCGACGGGAACGAGCGCACGGTGACGCTGCGGGAACCCGACCAGATCGTGACGTTCACGGTGGTCGCCAAGACGTCGGGAACCCAGACGATCCGCATGAGGACCCGCGCACCATCCGGACGCCCACTTGATGAACGCAACCTGGCGGTGCGCACGACCGCGGTCAACTCGGTCGCGCTGGTGATCACCAGTGCTGCGGGCTTGGTCTTGGTGGCCCTTTGGTCCAGGAGGTACATCAAACGTCCGAGATCCTGACGCCGCCACCGGCCGAGCTGCCGGAACAGGATTCGCGCGCCACCTACGCGCGCAACACCGCGGTGATGACCGTGGGCACGACGTTGTCCCGCCTCACGGGGTATGTCCGTATCGCGGCGCAGACGGCTGCGCTGGGCGTCACGATCGGTTCGCTCGGCGACGTCTACACGCGCGCCAACATCACGCCGAACATCGTCTACGAACTGATCCTGGGCGGGATCATCACGTCCGTCTTCGTGCCGGTGTTCGTGGAGTGGCACCAGAAGCACGGCAAGGATGCAGCGTGGGACCTGGGTCGGCGGATGCTCACCCTGGCACTCGTGGTCCTGGCCGCCGTCGCGATCGTGGGCATGATCTTCGCGCCGCAGATCATGGAGCTGTACCTGTCGTTCTCGGAAGCGGCTGACCGACAGGACCAGATCGAGCTCGGCGCGTATCTCCTGCGTTGGTTCATGCCCCAGATCGTCTTCTACGGCATCGGCGCGATCGCGGGCGGGCTGCTGACGGCGGAACGGCGCTTCGCGCCGCCGATGTTCACCCCGATCCTGAACAACCTGGTCGCGATCGCCGCGTTCCTCGGCTACGCGCTCGTCCTGGGCGGCTCAACGCCGTCGGTGAGCGACATCACCGATGTCGAGAAGCTGATCTTGGGGGCCGGGGCCACGCTCGGCGTCATCGCGATGACCGTCGCGCTATGGCCTTCCTTGCGCTCACTCGGCTTCCGCTGGCGTCTCACCTGGGGCTGGAACCACCCCGCCGTGCGGCGACTGATCAAACTCTCGGCGTGGGTCATCGTCTACGTGCTCGCCAACCAGATCGCTTTCCTGGTGGTGAACCTGCTGGCCGGAGGGATCGGTGAGGCCAGGTTCCAGATCTACGCCACCGCGTTCATCATCTTCTCGCTCCCGCACGCGATCTTCGGGGTCTCGATCTTCACCGCGCTGCTCCCTGGCATGGCGTCGCAGTGGACCGAGGGCCATCGCGAGGGGGTCGTGACCTTGCTCTCGCGAGGCATCCGCGACACCACCGTCGTCATCGTGCCGGCCGCCCTTGCCTACCTCGCGATCGCCACACCGATCGTCGCGCTACTCCTTCAATACGGCGAAGCGAAGCCGGCTGACACGGAGCTGATCGCCCGAACGCTGCAGGGTTTCGCGCTCGGCCTCCCCTTCTTCTCGATCTTCCAGTTGCTCACCCGCACGTTCTACGCGATGCAGGACAGCCGTACGCCAGCCCTGATCAACATCGGGGCCGCCTTCGTGATGATGGGGGTCGACATCGTCCTGGTCTCCACGATCGGCTGGGACGTTCCCGCCCTGGCGATCGGGCACGCGGCTTCGTACGCATTCGCGACCGCGGTAGGCCTGATCGTCCTGCGTCCTCGTCTGGGGTCCTTGGATGGAACGCATATCTGGGGCACGATCGTTCGTGTGATCCCGGCGGCCGTCGCGACGGCGATCGTCGCCAAGGTCGTGGCCGACGGGGTGGCGAACGTGGTCGACACGCAGGCCGTGATCGGACGGGTCGCGCAGGTAGGTGCGGCGACCTTCGCGGGCCTCGCCGTGTACCTGATCGCGGCGCTCATGTTGGGCATCGAAGAGGTCGAAGAGGTCAAGGGCGCTCTCCGAAGGAGGTTCCGCTCATGAAGCGGGCTCTGCAACTCCATCGAGACCAGCGTGGTCTGGTCGGCAAGATGATGATCGTCTGGCTGCTCTTGGTGGCCGTGCTCGCGGTGGGCGCCATCGATGCTGGTTCGATCGCGCTCACCAAGTTCAAGCTCTCGAGCGTGGGTGTGGAAGCGGCCAGTGACGGAGCCGTGGCGTTCCGCAACGGATCGAGCGCGGAGGCCGCGTGTGCCGCCGCTCGGGCCCGGGTGGAAGCGATGCAGCCCGATCTGCGCATGGGCCGCAACTTCTGCGAGGTTGACCCGACCACGAGTCGGGTCACGATCACGCTGCGGACGACCGCAGGCACGGTGTTGGCGGGTCGCTTGGACTTCACCAAGCACTACACGATCGTCGTCCAAACGGAGACCAACGGGCCGTCCGAAGTGTAGCGTCGAGCCGTGAACCGGCCCGAGCCAGACCACGACCTGGTTCGACGTGCGGCATCGGGTGACCAGCAGGCCTTCGCACAGCTGGTGCATCGCCACCAAGACCGCGTCTATCGCCTCTGCCTTCGCATCATGGGCAACGCCGACGATGCGCACGACGCCGCCCAGGACACCTTCCTGTCGCTGTTCCGCAAACTCGATCAGTTCCGTGGGGACGCAGCCTTCACGACCTGGTTGCATCGCGTCGGCGTCAACGCCTGCTATGACAGCCTTCGACGGAAGAAGCGAGCCCCGCTGCTCCGCGCGGTCGATGACGATGGCAGACCCCAGGAGCAGGGTCCCGCAACGGTGGATCATGCAGATGAGGTTGTCGGCACCCTCGACGTCGCTCGTGCGTTGGCCCAGATCCGCGAGGACTACCGAGTGGTGTTGGTCCTGGCCGACATCCAAGACCTCGCCTACGACCAGATCGCCGAGATCCTCGAGGTGCCGGTGGGAACGGTGAAGTCGCGTGTGCATCGAGGCAGGTTGGCGCTCGCGAAGGCCCTGGGCATCGGCGGTCAGGATGACCCACCTTCCACCGAGTGGGAACCTGGGCCGTCAGTCGACGCGTCGGAGGACTCACCGTGACGCATCCAACAGAACAGCTGGCCTCCTACGTGGACGGCAGCCTGGCTCCCGACGAGCGAGCCCAGGTGGACGTCCACTTGCAGCGCTGCGCCGGCTGTCGAGGCGAGGTGGAGGACGCCGCTGCGGCCCGGAGCGCCTTGCGTTCGATGACGACACCCGCGACCCCCCAGGGGCTCGGGGACCCAGCCATCGCCGAGATGCGGGGGAAGGGCGACCCCGTCGGTCCGCCGGGCTGGGCACGGTTCACCCCGTGGCTCGCTGCGGCGGCGGTGATCGGATTGCTCGCCGTGGCCCTGCCGCGCATCGGTTCGAGCGAGGAAGACCAGACCGCCGCCTCGGGCGCGGCCGATATCTTGCTGCCAGTGGCGCCCAAGGACATCCGTGTGGAGATCGTCGAGAAGGACTTCGACCCGGTGTCACTGGAGGCGGCCGCGAGCGAGTTCGTCGAGGCAGCTCGGGCCGAGGAGGGCGGTTCTGACGGTGCGCAACCGGTGGAAGATGCGTCGTCCGAGGCCTCGACGGTCCCGGCGCCTATCGCCGGCAAAGCGAAGTCGGCTGCGGCCCTTGCCTGTCTGAGGACGGCGGTCCCGGATCTTCCGGGCACACCCGTGCGCTTGGTAAAGGCGTCGTTCCGAGGCACACCGGCCTACCTCGGCTTCGTGCTGGAGGGTCCTGGTGTCGACCAGCCCGCAGACACCGTGAGCATCTGGGCGGTGTCGGCCAAGCATTGTTCGCCGCTGTCCCTGACTTCGGCCGCGCTGTAGCCGGGCATCGGCCTCAGTCGCTGCCCAGGAACAACCCGGGAATAGCTGGGCGTTCCAGCCTATGCAGGGTTGGAAGTTTGAGAGGATTCCTTTCCATGAGTGACGTCCGCAACGTGATCGTGATCGGTTCGGGCCCCGCCGGGTACACCGCCGCGCTGTACGCCGCGCGCGCGAACCTGGAGCCGCTGGTCCTGAAGGGTCTGGAAGCCGGTGGTCAGCTGATGCTCACCACCGATGTCGAGAACTACCCCGGTTTCATCGACGGCATCATGGGCCCTGAACTGATGGAGTCCTTCGAGAAGCAAGCCGCACGGTTCGGC
>DATDJD010000072.1:0-2575 GCA_036520695.1 Actinomycetota bacterium | reverse complement strand
CCGATCGCGGGATCGTCGCGAGCGACATCGAACGCCGTGATGAGCTCAGCGGTGGTGCGAGGTCGGAACGCGTTGCGCACCTCGGGCCGATCGATCGTGATCTTCGCGATGCCGTCGGAGGTCTCGTACCGAACGTCGGTGAACCCTGCGGTGGGGCCACCGGACGGTTTCCAACCGGCCGCTGACGCGATGGTGCGAGTTCCATCATCCATGTGAGTGTTCACTCCGAGAGCGTGGACTCGTACGGTTCGGCCCTAGCCTACCGAACCTCGACCCCGGGTCGCCGTGCTGGCTTCCACCTCAGCGATCTCGCGTGCTAGCGTCCGGTCGTGCGCCGTTCCCCGCTCCTTCGATGGGCCCCACTCGCGCTGGTCGCGATGTCCGTGGCGATGACCCAGCCGGCGTTCGCTGCCGGGCCGCTCCCCTCGGTCGTCGCCGGGCAGGCGGGTGGCGCGGTCGTGCGTCTGAAGGTGATGACCTTCAACGTGGAGTACGGCGGCACCGTGATCGATTTCTCGAAGATCGTCGAGGCTGCCGAGGTCTCCGACGCCGATGTGATCGCACTGAACGAGGTGTATGGACACGCCGCTCGCTTGGCTGCCGACGCGGGCTACGACTATGTGAGCCGTCGGCTGGATGTGATCTCGCGCTACCCGCTGTTGGATCCCGCAGGTGCCGACGGGCGCTACATCTTCGTGCAGACCTCGCCGGGTCAGGTCGTGGCGATCACCAACGTGCACCTCAGCTCGGCCCACTACTCACCTCGGGAGATCTTGGACGGCTGGAGTCGCAAGAAGGTCCTTCGCAACGAGCGCGTGACCCGCCTGCCTGAGATCCGTCCGGTCGCCAAGACGATGCTCCCGTTGGCGGACGCGGGGATCCCGTCGTTCATCGTGGGTGACTTCAACGCTCCGTCGCACCTGGATTGGGTCCGTGAGACCGTCGGGCGTCATCCGCAGGTCCGTTATCCCGTGCGATGGCCCGTCAGCCTGTTGCTGACGAGCAAGGGGTTCGTCGACACGTACCGTGATGCGCACCCGAGCCCCGTCGCCGATTGGGGGACCACATGGCCGGCGCAACGTCCGCGTTCCCCAGATAGCTGGAACCCTCGCAGGGACGCGCCTCGCGACCGGATCGACCAGATCTGGGTTGCTGGAGCCGCGACGACCGTGCGGAGCAAGATCGTGGGCGAGCGAGGTGGGAGTGGCGTGGATATCGGGGTGAAACCCTGGGGCTCGGATCACCGTGCGGTGGTCTCCACCGTGGACGTCACGCCGGCGACGACGCCGGTCACGGTGGCCGTCGAGCCCCGACGGGTGAGCCAAGGCAAGGTCCTGACCGCGACCTATCACGCGCCGGGGGATCCGGGCGAGCGGGTCGTGATCGTCCCCACAGGTGGTGATCCGGCCACCGACGCAATCGATCAGGCACCCACGCCCGCGCCCATGGATGTCGACGGATCGCTTGCGTTCGCAACCGGAGCATGGGCGCCCGGCGGCTACGACGCGGTGTTGGTCAGCTCGACAGATGCTGAACTCTCTCGGGCGGGATTCTTCGTGCGGTTCCCTGGTGCCGGACCCTTGGTCGACACATCGTCGTGGGGCTACGACGTCGGCGAACCGATCACGGTGCGGTGGGAGGGGATGCCGGGCAACCGGTTCGATTGGGCCGCGATCTACCGTCGCGGGGCCGATCCGGCGGACGGTGCCTACCTTGCCTATATCTACACAGGTTCGGCCGTGACGGGCTCAGTGACCTTCGATGCGGATTCGATGAAACGCTGGCCGCTCGCTCCGGGTCGGTACACGGCCTGGGTCTTGGTGAGCGACGTCTACCGCGCGGTGGGCGGCGCGGACTTCGTCGTTCGCTGACGTCGATCGCCGAGACTGGCCGGTAGCCTCGCGACATGAGTGGCGCGTTCGGGATGACGAGCGGCGAGTTGCTGGCTGTCGACGTCCCGCCGGGCCCTGCGTGGGTCGGCGTCGTGCACCGCTGTTGGTCCGAAGCTGTGGCGTTCCTGCCCCTCGACCCCCGGTGGACGACCGCCGAACGTCGCCGCGTGATGGACCTCGCACAGCCCGCGGCCGTACTGGACGCAGGCGGTGATGTCACCGTGTTCGGAGGCGCCGCTCCGGTTGCGCCCGATGTCGCCCTCGTCATGGCCACGTCGGGGACGACCGCGGCACCCAAACTCGCCGAATCATCGCGCGACGCGCTCGAGGCGGCCATCAGCGGGTCGGTCCGGGCCTTGGCGGGCGATATCGATGAGGCCACGACTGGGCCGTGGATCTGCTGCCTCACACCCGCCCACGTCGGAGGGTTGCTCGTCCTCCTCCGAGGGGAAATGACGGGCGCGCGCGTCGTGGCGCAACCACGATTCGATCCGGCCGTCGTCGTTCGCGTGTTGCGTGAGACGGCGCCCGCGTCCGTGTCGTTGGTCCCTTCGATGCTGACGCAGGTCGTCGAGCACGCCGCTGGTCTCCCCGTCGGCCCCCGCGGCATCCTCGACGGTGCGACGCTGCTCGTCGGCGGTGGTGCCTCGGACACCGTGACGACCCAACGCGCGCGTGATCTT
>DATDJD010000071.1:0-13772 GCA_036520695.1 Actinomycetota bacterium | reverse complement strand
CTCCTAGCTCTCGAGTGTCACGGACACGCCGTCCCAGAGCCGGGTGAGCCGGCCCAGGAACAACGAGCCCTTCGCGATCAACATCGTCCGGTGCATGGCACCGCTCGCCATGCGGTCGAGCGCGTGCGGGATCCACGGCACGGCGCTCGCGATGTGGCCTTGCGTCGGGGAATAGCCCGGCAACCCGTGTGCACGGGCGAAGCCTGTGATGTCGGAGCGTTCCAGTTCGCCTCGAACGACCCCGAGGCCGGCGAGCATCTTGTAGTTGCGGTCGGCGACGTCGCCGCCCCCTTGGGGCTCGGTGATCTCGGGGTTATGGATCTCGGTCGCGTACCGGTCGACGTCGCCGATCTTCAGCCCCATCGCATCGAGCGGTGCACCCACCAGTGCTTCGAGCTGGGCCTGCGGCGCGCTCCCGGCCTCGACCGGCATACGCCCGACCGCGTCGGCGCGGACGACCGCTCCGTTCGAGCCGTCGGCGGGCTCGAGCAGCACCGCCATGCCGGCGAGCACGTCCTCGATCACGGGGAACCCTTTGGACAGGGCGCCCTCGAACTTCATGCCGAGCTTGCCGAGCGAGCCACCTGCGACCACCACGACCCGTTCCTCGATGCCTGCTTCGATCAGCGCGGCGGCGACCACGATCGCGTGCACCGGCGCCGCACAGAACGATTTCACGTCGATCGCGCTCGCACGCTGGAGCCCGCACTCCTCGGCGATCGCCTTCGCGACGTTGCCACCCCCGCGCTGGTAGCGGTCACCAACGGCTTCCTCGCCGCACCCGATCGCGTGGGTGATCGATGAAGGGTCGATCCCGGTCCTCGTGAGCAGGTCGCGCAACGCGTGTACCCCGCTCGCCTTGATCGAGAGGTTCTCGAGCAAGACGTTCGCGGTGAGCGATTCGTCGAGATCGTGATCGCCGGCGAAGGCGCCAACGACACGATCGCCGTCGCGCAGCGCCAACTCACCGGGCGCGGGGTCGGCACCCATGCGCACCAGGTCGAACCGATCGACGTTGGCGAGCAGCGAGTAGAAGTCCTCCTGCGCCATGACATCGCCGAACCGGCCCAGCGGCGACGCGCCGTCCACGGGGTGCTCCCACCACGTGCGAGGACGTTCCCAGAGGTCGTCGGTGCTGAGGTTGCCCACGAACACCTGGTTCGGTGGATAGGCCACGGCGTCGTCGTAGCTCCGGAGTGCTGCGGTGAGGCGCTCCAGCTGGTCGGGTTCGCGCGCCGGCTTGGATCCGTACCGCACGAGATCGGGGACGTGCTCCAGCACGAAGGAGGCCGACACCATCGCGGCACGGCGTCGCTCCGTCACGACTGCTCCCAGATCGTCGTGGGTCCAACCTCGGTGGTGAGCATCTCGAGCGCGCGCTCCATGATGGCGACCCGGAGCTCGTGTTCGTCTCCTGCCGCCAACGACGGGTCGCCGGTCGGCGAGGTGATCGAGACACCCCGCAAGATGCGGTTCGTCCCCACCATCTGCGCGATCGTGGGCAGCGCCGTGATGAACACCGTCGTGATCCCTTCCCTCTCGAATTCCTTCGCAAGCGTTGCCCCGCAACGCGTGCCTGTGCCTCAGGTGCCGGTAAGGATGACCGCGCCGACCTGGGCTTCGCGCAACTCCGCCGCGATCTCCTGACCGAACTTGGCGGCCGTCGCGACCGGCGTGTCGACGCCGGACGTGGTGTAAAACGCATCGTGCAGCGAGCCGAAGGCACCGCGTCGCTCCAGCGCCCGAGCAGCGTCGAGCGGCACCAGCCGGTTCGGGTCGGCGTTGGCTGCCGTCGTGTCGAAGCCGGCGTGGACGGACTCGTACGCCTCCGCCGTCAGGGAGTCGACCTCGCCGATCGGGTAACGGAGCCAGACGTTCGCGTGACGTGTCGGCAGTTGATCGGGGTTGCCCTGAGGCACGCACCCGGCCTCGGTGACGAGCGCGAGCCGTGCTCCGCCGAGGTCGCTGACTGCTGGGGCAGGGGGCACCCGATCACCCGTGGGACCGACCTCGGTGCCCACGGTGCCGGCGAGCTTGGCCAGTAGCAGGTCGATCGCCCGGACCGCGCCGGGCCGGTCGGATCGGACGTTCGACCGAAGCCCGCGTGGGAGGTACCCCTCTTCATCCGCGCTGCCGACCGGCTCGCCGGCAGCGAGGCGTGTCGCGAGCCCGGCCATGATCGGCACCACGGTGCGCATCGCGGCGACGTTCGACCCGGTCGGCACGATATACGCGGCCCCTTCAGTGGCCATCACGCCGGGTGAGTCCGGGGTCATGGCGGCCACGACTGGGATGCCGCGACGGCCCGCTTCGCGAGCCAGCACTCCGCAGGAGTACCCATACCGACCCGATCCGAACGACGGCCCGCAGATCAGCACGTCGGGGTTCAGTTCCTCGAGCCACGCCAGCAGCGTCGCGAGCGCTTCGGACTCGTGTTCGCCGAAGAAGTCATCGCCACACGCAAGGGTGACGTCGGGCGTGGCGCCCGCGCCCGCGAACGCACGTCCGGGACCTTGCGGGCCTTCCAACCGGACCGGTTCGTGGCCAGCGGCCTCCTCACCCCCGAGGCCGGCGAAGAACTGGTTCACGTAGTGGACGATCGTCACGCGGGCACCGCCGTCCATGTCGCATCGCCCGTCTCGACGCACGCCGCGACGTAGGCCCAAGTGGGTACGGGCTCGCCGACGCGAGCAGCGTTCATCGAGCCGATCACACGGTCGGGGGTCCACGGCTCGAGCAGCTCATCCTCGTTGCCGGTGCTGACGAGGCAGTCTGCTTCGGCGACGTGGTCGGTGAGTCCACCGTTCGTCTCACACACCAACGCGGTCGTCGCGATGCCGGCAGCTTCACAGGCACGCACGGTGAGCATCGTGTCGGTATGCGAGTTCCCGGACGAGAAGGTCGTGCAGATCACGCCGTCGGCACCGAGGGACGATGCGAGCGCCGCCGACGCCAGCGCCGAACGCTGCTTCTCCTCGGCGGTATCGAGGTAGCCCAGCGCGATGATGAAACCGGCGAATCTGAACCGCTCGTCGTGACCGGCGAACAGCGCGCGCACGAGGGCGTTGTCTTGATATACCGCGGTCACGTTGCGAACCCCCGCCCAGTCGTACGCACCGTTCGTGAGCGCCCCGTCCAGGACCGTTCGCGGGTCGAACGCCGTGGGGTCGAGTCCGATCATCGGCTCGCCTTGGAAGTACGTGTCGAGCATCGGACCTTCGGACGCCACCTGCAAGATCGGCACGATAGCCGGGAGATCGTCTCGCGCTGACGGGAGCGGCCATGCGTACCGCTGCACGTCGTCGGGCTCGTGATCGATCGTCGTCGCGGCCAGATCGCGAGCCACCCGCAAGGTCTCACGCCTGATCGCGGCATCGACCTCGGCGACGGGAGCGCCGTCCGTCGGCACGAACCGCAGCACCACGTTGCTCGTGGCGCCGAACGGACTCCGATCGGCGCCGGGTCCGGCCATGTCTACGATCGAATCCGGGAACTCGTCATCGATCACGTAGCCCGGACTGAGCCAGTCGCAGGAACCGATGACGGCGACATCGAGGAGACGACCCGTTCGGCCGGTTCCGGCGATCGCGGGAGGACCGAGGACACCCGGAAAAGTCGATGCGGGGTCGGCGGGCTTGACGGAGGGCAGCACGACATCGAGGACGTTCGAGATGCGAACCGACTCGCCGGGGCGGACGACCTCGACCGTGGCCTCCGCCAGCGCGGGTTCCCCCGCTCCAACCGCGAGCTGCGACGACGACACCATGAGCGTGGTGCCGTCCCGCCCTGTCTGCGTCCCCTCGACGACCCTGTCGATCCCGTACGTCGAGATCTCGAGATCTTCGACCGTCGATGACACTGTCGACAGTCTACAACGGTGGTTCGGCTGATGCGACCCCTTCGAGTTCATCGGCGGCGGCAGGGAGCACGTAGCCCCACTCCGGTGACCATGTAGCCCACGCGTCGATCCCCGGGTGCACGTCGGCCCGTTCATCCAACGGCACGAGGGCCGCGAGGCGCAGGTCGCCCGGGCCTCGGAGTTGGTAGCGGACCACCGAACCTTGGAAGACCTCGTCGAGGACGGTGACCGGCACCGCCGCCTCGCCGGCAGGTGGTTCCGTGGGCGAGATCCGGACGTGCTCCGGGCGAACGACCACGACGGCGTCCGCGCCGACGACGACCCCTGCGTCGGCACGCGCGCTTCGGGACCGATGACCGCCTTCGATCGCGACTTCGACCCCGTCGGCGCCGACAGACTCCACACGGCAACGCATGAAGCTGGTCTGCCCGATGAACCCGGCGACGAACAGTGATGCGGGTCGCAGGTAGACCTCTTCGGGGGTCCCCAGGTGTTCGACGATGCCCCCGTTCATCACAGCGATCCGGTCGGACATCGTGAGAGCCTCACCCTGGTCGTGGGTCACGTACACGAAGCTGATACCCACCTCTCGTTGGATCCGTTTCAGTTCGAACTGCATCTCCTCGCGGAGCTTCAGGTCGAGAGCGCCGAGCGGCTCATCGAGCAGCAGCACCGACGGTTGGTTCGCGAGCGCGCGAGCCAACGCGACCCGTTGCTGCTGACCCCCCGACAACTCACGGGGGTAGCGCTTGCCGTAACCCTCGAGACGGACCGCCGACAAGGAGTCCTGCACGCGCTGTTCGACCTCACGCCGTGCGAGTTTCTTGCGCTGAGGACCGAAGGCAACGTTCTGGGCCACCGTCATGTGTGGGAACAACGCGTAGGACTGGAACACCATGTTGGTATCCCGTTCGTGAGGGGCGAGACGTGACGCGTCCTTGCCGTCGACCAGGATCCGGCCTTCCGTCGGCGTCTCGAACCCCGCCAACATGCGAAGCGTCGTGGTCTTGCCACAGCCGCTCGGTCCCAACAGCGAGAAGAACTCTCGACGACCGACGTCGAAACTGATGCCGTCGACGGCGACGACCTCTCCGAACCTCTTCACCACGCGGTCGAGGCTCAGCGCGGCTCCATCGCCACCGCCTGCCTGGACACTGGCCGCATCCCCGCCCACATGCTCGGTCTGGGTACTCACGGGTTCCTCCTCATGACGTCGCTTGGAGACGACGGATCTTCGCCATCCGGTAGCCGATCCAGGCCACGGCGCCCGACAGGACCAACAGCATGAAGCTCATCGCCGAGCCGACCCCGCGGTTCCCCGATTCCAAGATCGCTTCCTGGATCGCGTTGCCGATCATGTAGCCGCTCGTACCGCCCACCAGGGCCGGGGCGGCGAACTCCGAGAACAACGGGATGTAGACCAAGATGATCGCGACGAAGATCCCGGGCGCCGCGAGCGGCAGCAGGATCTTGCGGCACGTCGTGAAGAACGACGCACCCAGGTCGTCGGCCGCCTCCAGCAGGTCGGGGTCGACCGCTTTCAAGGCCGCGTAGATCGGGATCGTCGTGAACGAGATGTACGTCGTCGACAACACGATGATCACCGCGGTCGAACTGAACAGGAGCGAGTCGATCGGTTCGTCGATCAGCCCGATCGTCTGCAGGGTCCAGTTGATCACGCCTCCTCGTCCCAGGATCATGCGCCAGGCATAGATCCGGATCAGCGGGTTGAGTTCCTCCGCGATCACCAACATCAGCAGGAGCAGGAGTTCGAACCGCGGCGGCGTCCGCATCGCCAGGATGTAGGCGAGCGGCAGACCGATCGCGAGCATGATCAGCATCGAGATCGTGCAGATCACGATCGTCGTGAGCATCACTTTGGCGTAGGTGGGATCGGTCAGGATCGACGTGTAGTTGTCGAACGTCCACCCGCCCGCGCCGGCCAGGGATGCCTTCTGGAAGCTGTAGTACAGCAGGATGACCATCGGCCCCAGGAACAACGCCACCAGGACCAAGGTGGGCGCGATCGAGTAGATCGGCCCCGCCCATCGGCCTCGGGGCCGTGCGCGGGTCGTCTCACCCGACGAGGGCTGCACGGACGGCGCGGTCGCTACCACAACATGTCCATCGGGTCGTCGTTGGCGGTCATCTTCCGGGATCGACGACGCCAGAGCCTCCAGGCGACGTAGACGATGAGCAACTGCGCGAGCGAGACCAAGGTCGAGATCGCGTTCACGATCGGCACGTTCTGCGCGTGTCGCAGGGTGGAGAACACCCAGATCGGGAAAGTCAGCTCGAACCCACCGACGAAGAAGCTGATCACGAAGTTGTTGAACGAGTAGCTGAAGGCCAGGATGCCCGCCGCGGCCAAGGCCGGCACCAGGTGTGGCAACGTGATGTAGCGGAGGACCTCGCGGTTCGTTGCCCCCAGGTCCCGAGCGGCTTCCTCCAGCCGGTGATCGAACCGAACCAGCCTCGCGGTCACGATCGCAGCGACCAAGGGGAAGGCGACGACGATGTGCATCACCGCGATCGTCCGCAGGTTCAGCGGCACCTTCAACTTCGAGAAGAACAGCAGTGCCCCCACCGCGAGGATCAGCCAGGGCACGATCAGTGGGCCAGCCGCGAGGCCCGCGACGCCGCCGCGACCGCGGTAGCGGAACCGCGTCGTCGCGAACGCCGCCATCGTGCCCAGGATCAGGGCGACGGGCGTCACCACCAGCGCCACCGCCAACGAGTTCTTCAGCGACTCTCGGACGAGCGGATTCTGGAGAGCTTCGCGGTACCACTCCAAGGTGAAGCCTTTGAACGGCAGGGCGATCACGATCGAGTCGTTGAACGAGAACAGCGCGAGGATCAACAGCGGTCCATAGAGGACGATGACGACCACCACCAGGAACGTCCAGCGCACGATCGACGCCGCACGGGCGCGACCCTCGCGCCCGCCAACCACGAACGACCCGTGTCGCTTGCCAGTCTCGGCCGGTGGGTCGAGGCTCGTCGAAGACGTGCTCACCCTGCCCCTGTCATGCAGCCTTGAACTCGCGGTACGCATCGAGCCATAGGTCGTAGTTGTCGGGCAGCTGCAGGGCGATCGCGGCTTCCAACTGCGTGGGATCGTCGAGACCGAGCTCCTTCACCAACGCCGGCTTCAAGACCTCGAGCGTGCGTTGATCCGACACGATGTAGGTGTAAGTCTCGGCATAGAACGACTGGGTGCCCGGGCTGACGTAGTGGTTCATCGCGGCGTAGGCGGCATCTTCGTTCTCGACCTGGGCGGACAGACTCACGCCACAGAGCCACGCGAGCGAACCCTCGCCCGGCACGAACTCGACCGGGATCTCCTCCCGAGTCATCGCGGCACGGTAGTCGTGGTAGCCGAAGCCGGCCACGATCTCGCCGGTCCGGTACAAGCTCAGGAAATCGGCGTCGCCCTTGAACAACGCCCGGATCGACGACTTGTGCTCGATCAGGTAGTCCTTGATCTCGGTGATGTCCTCTTCGGTGAGATCGAAGGGATCCTCGTGACCCAGCGCGAGCGCGGTGATCGCGATCACGGTGGCGGCGCTGTCTTCGAGGGTGACCTTGCCGGCGAGCGCCGGGTCTTCGAACAGATCCCGGTATGAATCGACGCCGCCGGGAACCTCCTCCGGGTTGTAGATGATGCCGGACGTACCCCCCACGTTGGGGATCATGTAGACCTCACCGTCGATCATCACGCCGGTCTGCTCCTTCAGCGCTGGGAAGAGGGTGTCCCACCCTTCGATCCGGCTGGTATCGATCGGCTGGATCAGTCCAAGGTCGACCATCCGACCGGTTTCCTCGGTGCACACGTTGATCACGTCGGCGTGGAATCCGTTCTGGAGCTTGGTGACGGCCTCGTCGTTGCTGCTGAAAGCAGCGGTCTTGACGTCCAGCTCCGGGTTGGCCTCCAGGAACGGATCCAGGACCTCCGGCACGAAGTTGTCCTCGTAGCCGAACAACGCCACGGTCCCGGTGAGCGGGCCAGCGCTCGCGCCGGCGCTAGGTGACGGTTCTTCCTCCCCCCCGCTGGAACAGGCCGCGGTGAGCAAAGCGATGACGGATACCAGCACGACCGAGCGACGGTGCACGGCAACTCCCTCCCGAAGGTTCGTTCTCCAACGGAGTACGTGCGAACCATGCTCCGTAGATTGAAAGCTGTCAACGGTCAACAATCAGTCAACAGCCGGCATCGGAGGCTCATCGGCGGGGTCGTACCAATCGCCTCCACCCAGTTCTCCACCATCGACGATCAAGGTCTGCGCACTGATGAACGCGGCATCATCACTGGCTAGGAACAGCACGGCCATCGCCTGGTCTCGCGGCACACCGGCTCGCCGAAGAGGGATCTTCCGTAAGTAGTCGTACTGCAGTCGGCGCATCTCGGGATCGGTCCGCATGAGCGCTTCCGTTTCCGGGGTGACCGTCTGACCGGGTGCCACACAGTTCGCCCTGATGCCAAGGTGACCGAGTTCGTGGGCTGCAGCGTTCGTGAGGGCCACGAGCGCTGCCTTCGACGCGTTGTACGGGCCTTCCGGTGATTCGTTCTTGAACGCGTTCGCGCTCGCGATATTGACGATGGCGCCGCCCCCGCGCTCGATCATGTGCGGTGCGATCACCTGCATCGTCGCGAGTGGCGCCCGGACGTTGACGGCGAAGACCAGGTCGAACGTCGCACGAGACACATCCATCAAGGGCCCACCGGGCATCACCCCGGCGCAGTTCACGAGCGCGTGCACCCTGCCCAGTCGCTCGATCGCGGCGCGCGCCATGACCTTCGTCGCGTCGAAGTCGGCGAGATCCACCGTGTGGGTCACCACTCGATCTGGAGCGAGCGCTTCGGTCCCCTGGAGTCCATCCGCTCGTACATCGGCCGCGAATACCCGCGCGCCCTCATCGAGGAAAGCCTGCGCGATCCCACGGCCGATCCCCTGTGCAGCACCGGTGACGATGACACCACGATCGGTGAAGCGATCCATCTAGGGCACCTCGGGCAGGTGAAGTGGGTGACCCGCAACGCCGAGGTCGGCGATCGACAACGTGGTCCCGCCTACGTTGGACACCACCGCGCGGTCGAGGTTCGCCCCGACCCAGGCGATGTTGGTCGGTGCATCTAACGTCGAGGCGAGGTGGTCGTCGACGACCAACTCCGTCGCCCCGTCGGGCGTGATGCGCACGAGCCCGTCCGGGCGGTACAAGGTCACCCAGTAGTTACCGTCGGCGTCGAGCGCGATCCCGTCCGCATCGGTGTCGGGCAACTCCGCGATCGTCTCCGGAACGCCGGCCGAACCGTCGGCCCGGATCGCGAGACGAACGACCCGCTCAGCCTTCGCCTCAACCACCACGAGCGCCGAGCCGTCCGGCGTCACCAGACACCCGTTCGGGTACGCGGGGACGGTCGTGGTCCACCGATCGGCGACACCACCACCTGGCGCGATCCGCACGATCTCGGGGCGATCGTCTTCACCGGAACACGTCACGTACAACATCCCGTCAGGCCCGAATGCCGCGACGTTGGGGCAATCCATGTCGCCGCCGTCCACACCTCGGGCGTAGGTCTCGACGGCGCCTGTCGACGGATCGAGCCGTGCGATCTCGCCTTTCCCGACGTCACACGCGTACACACGGCCGCCGGCGTCGACGGCGAGGCCGAGCATCGATCCTCCGGACGAACCGACCAGCGTCAGCTCGCCGTCGAGGGTCACCGAGTAGAACTCTCCACCCTCGCCACCGGCATAGATCAACCCGTCGACGGGGTTCCACGTCACACCCTCGGGATGGTTGAGACCATCCGCGAGATCCTCGAAGCGATCCAACATCTAGTGCCTCCTTCGTCGGTTGCCGCCCGCGTCCCGAAGGACCTCGCGTGCACAGTTGCGGCCGTTGGCGCCCGTGACACCACCGCCGGGGTGTGTACCCGCGCCGCACAGGTACAGCCCTCGGATCGGGGTGCGGTAGTCCGCCCATCCTCGGACGGGACGCAGGAACAGGAGCTGATCGGGGGCCATGTCCCCATGCAGATGGTGACCACCCGTCAGCGCCAGCCGGCGTTCGAGATCGAGCGGGGTCAGGACTTCCCGGTGCAGCACCGAGCCCGGGAGATTCGGGAACACCTCGCCGAGCTGCGCGATCACGCGATCGGCGACGACGTCGCGATGTTCGTCCCAGGTCCCGTCGCGGAGCTGATACGGCTGCGAGCGAACCCCGATCGTGACGACGTGCTGGCCTTCCGGGGCGAGCGAAGGATCGTGGACCGAGGGCACACACAGTTCCATGTGAGCGTGGTCGGCGGGAACCCCGCTGCGGGCGAGGGCCTGGTCGTGGTCGAGATCGAGCAGCGGTTTCGTGAGCTGGACGAGTCCTCGGTGGTAGGGCCGCACGCCGTCGCCGTCGTCATAGCCCCGGACCCGAGGGAGCTCGGCGACCGCAAGGTTCATCTTCATGCTCGCGCCTTCGCATCGGTAGGCCCCGATACGGCCGAGGAACTCGTCCGGTAGATCACTCGCACCGACCAGTCCCAAGAAAGTTCGCTTGGGGTCGGCGTTCGAAAGCACGCGCATCGCACGCACCTCGTCGCCGTTCGACAACACGACCCCCACGGCACGGCCGTTCCGCACGTCGATCCGGTCGACCTCGGCGTCGGTGCGGATCTCTGCGCCCTCCTCGCGCGCAGCGTCCGCGATGAGCGCCGTCACGGTGCCCATGCCGCCTCGCACGAACCCCCACCCAACGCCACCGCCGGTGCCGCCCGACGCGGCTTCGTGGAGCAGGCCGTAGGCGGTGCCTGCGGTGCTAGGTCCGGCCAGCGTGTTGCTGATCGACTCCCAGCCCAGCGCCGACTTCACCATCTCGTCCTCGAAATGTTCGTCGAGGTACTGGCTCGCCGACGTCGCGAACAGGAAGGCCATCTCGTCGAGTGCACGCCGGTTCTGCATCGCGAGCAACCCGAGCTTCGCCATGCCGGCCAGGTCGGTCGCACGCCGGCGTGCCGGGTCCGGCGCCGTCATGTCGAACATCGGGAGCAACGCCTTCGCGATCCGCGCGAGTGAAGCCTCGAACCCCGGGAACGCTCTCGCGTCGGCGACCGAGCGAGCGCGGATCGCGTCGAGGGCGGTGGCGGGATCCGCGTCCAAGACGAAGGTCGACCCATCGGGATAGACGTTCAACGACGGTCCCGCCTCGTCGACGATCAAGCCCCGTTCGCGCAAACGGAAGTCGCGCCAGATCGCATCGCGCAGCATCGACAGGACATAGGCGCCTGGCGAGGCTCGGAACCCCGGCGCGAACTCCTCGGTCACGCAGGCGCCCCCCACGATCGAACGGCGCTCGAGGACGACGGTCCGCAGGCCCGCCCGCGCCAGGTAGAAAGCCGACACCAGGCCGTTGTGGCCCCCACCGACGATCGCGACGTCGTACGACGTCGTCATGGCCCCTCCATCGGGAGCCAGCCGGGGCACCCTTCGATCATCGCTGCGAGTGCACGAGCGCACGTGACGACGTCCGAGACCTCGACCCACTCGTCCTCGCGGTGCGCGTTGCGAAGGTGCCCGGGACCGAATACCACCGTCTGCGATCCCGCGAGGTCGACGAAGTTGTGCGCATCGGTCCAGGCCACCATGCCGGTCGGGTCGGGTCGCACGCCCGTCACCGACGCCACGGCGTCACCGAGTGCGGCCGCGACCGGCGCACCGGGATCGATCTCGAACGGCTCCACCACCTCGACGAGTTCGACCTCGCCGCCGGCGCGAGCGGTCGCTTCCTCGAGCCAGGACAGCAAAGAGGCGGCCGATGGTCCTCCGGGGTTCACCCGCCAGTCCAGATGGAAGGAGCAGCGCTCCGGCACCACGTTGAGACGTTCCCCACCGCGGATCTCCCAGACCATCGGGATGTTCCGACCAAGGAGAGGATGGGCGTGCTGGGCCCCTGGATGGGTCAGGATCTGCTCGATCAATGTGTGTGCGGTCTCGATCGCGTTCTCACCGAGTTCGCGGAGGGCGCCGTGCACGCCGACCCCACGGAGGTGGCACCACACCTCCACGAAGCCTGCCTCGGCGGTGCCCAGCCCGAGTTCGGTTCCCTCCAGGCCCACCACGAACGGAGGGTGCAGGGCGCGGGCCATCTCGATGGACCCCGTCCCGCCGATCTCCTCGTCGACGCACAGGCCGATGCCGACCGACAGTTCGTCCACCGGCACGCCGGCGTCCCGCGCCAACACCAATCCTTGGATCGCGGCGACGATGCATGCCTTGTCGTCCTGGGCACCCAGTCCGTACACGCGGCCGTCCCGAATGCTGGCCTCCCCCGACCAGTCCCACATCGGCCGGATCGTGTCGAGATGAGCCGTGATGAGCAGCGAGGGGCGCGCATGCCACCCGATCAGCAGGTCATCGGCCGCCCCAACCACCGGCATCCGACGGACGGGCAGACCCAGGTCGACGCAACGGCGTTCGAGATGTTCGACGAGTGCGTGCTCCTCGCAGGAAGTGGACGTGATCCCGACCAGCTCGACGAGTTCGTCCCGAGCCCACGCCGTGAGGTCGTCGATGGCCTCGACGTCGCTCGAACTCACGCCATGACCGCTTCGGCGATCGCCTCATCGAGGATCGCCATCGCGGTGGCCATGACCTCGACGGGCATCGTCAACGACGGCTGCAGGTTGAGCGAGGTGGTCGAGGGGTCGACGAGCAATCCTCGGCGAACACACCCCTGCCCGACCCGTTCCTGCAGCGCCAGATCGCGCTCCTTCGTCACGCGGTCCTTCACGAACTCGACGGCGAGGAAACACCCCACCGCGCGGACGTCGCCGATCGAGTCGTACTTCTCCTTCAGGACTTCGAGCGCTTCGAGTCCGGCAGCCTCCAGCACGCGCACGTTCTCCAGGACAGGTTCTCGCTCGAACACCGCCAGCGTTTCGATCGCGGCAGCACAAGCGGCAGGCAGCCACGACCACGTTGAACCGGTCGAGATGTCGTCGAAGTCCATCGCTCGCTCGGTGCCGAGCACCGCGCCGATCGGCATGACGCCTCCACCCATCGACTTGCCCAGCGCCATCAGGTCGGGCTCGACGCCCCAGCGTTCCACGGCGAACATGTAGCCGGTTCGCCCGTACCCCGACTTCACCTCGTCGGCACACAACAGGAAGTCGAACTCCCGGCACAGGTCCGTCAGCGCCGACCAGAACGTGTCGGGCGGCGCGACGCAACCTCCCGAGCCCATCACGGGTTCGATCACGAAGCCGGCCACCTCGCGGGGATCCACGGCGTGGTGGAGTACGTGGTCGCGCAGATAGTCGATCGTGCCGTCGCCGGTGCCCCCGGGGCGAGGCACGAAGGGCGTGCGGTACGGGTTGGGGTAGGGCACGTGTGCGAACCCCGGCATCAACGCGCGGTAGCCGAACGAAAGGTCGCTGCTCTCCGCCCCGATCGCCCCGGCGGTCCCCGCTTCGCCGTGGTACCCGCCCATGAACCCGATCACGATCGGGCGTCCCGTGACACGACGCATGAACCGAACCGATGTCTCGACCGCCTCGGTCCCGTTCAGCGCGATGTCGACACGGGCCAGGGCGCCGGGCGCGACGGCGAGGAGCCGCTCTGCGAGCGGCAACACGTACTCGTTCGAGTAGTAGTGCGTATCCTCATTGCCGTAGCGCCGCAGCGCCTCGACGGCAGCCTCGGTGATATCAGCGCGAGCGGCCCCCGCGGGCACCGAGGCCATCGCGCTGATGAAGTCGAGGTAGACGTTGCCGTCGACATCTTCGATCTCGTAGCCGGACTTGCGACAGATGACGAACGGGCCGACCTCCTCGGCCAATCCGCGGTACAGGACCGCGGATTGGCGTTGGAGGATCGCCTGTGTCTTTGGACCCGGCGGTGTCGCGACGATGCGCGGCACC
>DATDJD010000070.1:0-7135 GCA_036520695.1 Actinomycetota bacterium | reverse complement strand
AGCACATCACCTACGACGGGACCCAGCACGTCCCCATCGCGACGCTCGATGGCATGGCCGAGCGCACCGTCACGATCAGCGCACTGTCCAAGACCTACGCGGTGACGGGATGGCGTGTGGGATGGGCGATCGCGTCACCGGCACTGATGGCGGGCATCCGTCCCGTGCACGATTTCATGACGGTGGCAGCGGCCGCACCGTTGCAGATCGCCGGGGTCACTGCGCTCGAACTTCCGCCTACGTACTACGAGGAGATGGTGGCTGGGTACGCGGAACGCCGAGACGTGATGATGGCGATCCTGGCCGAGACGGGGTTCGAGGCGTCGGCGCCGTCGGGCGCCTACTACGTCATGGCCGACTGTTCGCATCTGGGTATGGGCGACGACGTTTCGGTGGCGACGACCATGGTGGAGCAGGCCGGCGTCGCGTGCGTGCCCGGGTCGTCGTTCTTCGCCGATCCGGCGGAGGGTGCCCACCTGGTGCGGTTCGCCTTCTGCAAGACGCTCGAGACGCTGCACGCAGCAGGGGAGCGACTCCGAACGATCTACTAGTCTGTAACAGACTAGGTGCCGACCGGCGGTGCAGGAAGGTCGGCCATCGCTGCTCCCATCGGTCGGTACACGTGCGGCGGGATGTGATCGACGAAGGCGGTCGCGGCAGACATCATCGACCAGGGATCCAGATGGTGCCAGGTGAGGGCGGCCATCCACTCGCCGTCGACCCTGATCTGGATGGGCGATCCACACCCGGCGATCAGCGCCATCGTCTCGACATCGCAGATCCACGCCTCGACCACCGCGGGGAGCGGATCGCAGGAGCCAACGCCCGGCAACTGAACGGTTGGCTTGGGCCAAGGACCGCGGGTACCGGCATGTCCTTTCCCCACCTCGATATGGAACCGAGGCAGTCGACCTGGGAGCTGATGGAGGCACACGGTGTACCTGATCATCGACGGTTCGTCGTCATACCAGTGACTCTCTTCGAGGGTCTCGAGTTCGAACACGAAGACGTCGAGTCCTCCGACGGCGGTGTGAGCGAGGTTCTTGGGAGGGCCCGCCGCCGGGAGGAGCGGCATGCCGACCGGCAACGCCACCTGTTCGTCGATGATGGGGTCGAGCCCTCGATCGATCGCGTCGTGCCGGAAGGCTTCCGCACGTTCCCGTTCCATCCGTGGTCCTGTTGCGAGCAACCACACCCAGAACGCGACCCACGTCCCGACGAGCAGACCGTTCGGGATCTGTCCTCGCATGATCGTGAGGTCGAGCAGGATGCCGACCACCAGGGCCGGCAGGATGATGGCCCACGCCGTGTCGCAGGCGCGGTACAGGCGTTCCCAGATGGTGTCGTCCTTCATCGGATCCCTCGCATTCGGCCCGATCGACAGCGACCGCTCGCATCAGGAAGCCGCGGAGGACCGCGAGCGCTTACGCCTCTGGGATGGATCTGGCGCCTCTCGTCTTGTCATATCGACGTCTATCGATATAGTGGCCACGTATCGACCCACATCGATGTATAGACCGAGCCGAACGTCGCTTAGTCGTACCACTCGACGCAGGAAGGGAGGTGCTCTCGATGAAGCTGCTCGACCCCTGTTGCCCGTCGGACTGCTGTCCTGAGGAGCCCTGCTGCTAGGGCGCCCGGACGATGTCGTTGGATCCGGCGGTCGCGGACGCGCGATCCGCTGGGTTCAGAGGCCCGACCAGTATCGGCCCGGCGCCATCACGCCGTGGGGATCGAACGCGTCCTTGAGTCGTCGGTGCACCTCGAGCGCGGGCATGTCGGCGTCGCCGAGCCCTCCCGGGCCGTGGATCACTGGGGCGATCCCGCCGAACGAGGTCACCCTGTCCCTGAGCCCTACCAGCGCATCCAGGTCGTTGAGTCCCACCTTCGCCGACCCCACCCCGGCCAACACGCATCGGTGATCGTGACCCATGAGCGCCTCGTCCATCGCGGAAGGGGGCAGCGACACCTCTGCCACGATGGGCGCTCCCGTATGCCACCCCGGGAACCGCGATGCGTCCACCTGCTCGAAGGGCGTGTCGTTCGCAGCGGCGACGAGCGCCGCCAGTTCGTCGACTTCGGCCGGCCACCCCTCGAGCCGAACACGGACCTCATCGGGGGTGTATGCCACGGGCGCCATCGGGACCGCGGCGCGGACGATGGTCGCGATCGCAGGTCCATCGCCGCGGGCGATCAGGGTCATCCTGGCTCGGGGGAGAGGGCGCACCTTCAGCGCGGCGCTCACCACCACGCCCAGCGTGCCGAGCGAGCCGGTCATCAGCCGGTGGACGTCGTAGCCGCTCACGTTCTTCACGGTGCGGGCGCCGCTGGTGACCAGCCGCCCGTCACCCAGGACGGAGGTGAGTT
Source organism: Actinomycetota bacterium (assembly GCA_036520695.1). Classification (GTDB taxonomy): domain Bacteria; phylum Actinomycetota; class UBA4738; order UBA4738; family HRBIN12; genus JAOUEA01. The sequence continues at coordinate 4,768 of DATDJD010000070.1, read as the reverse complement.
GAACTACGGAATCGCGCATCGCCCCGACACGCAGGTGGCGAGGCGACGCGAGCCCTGCCGCGATCACCCCACCCACGGTGGCATCGGCCGGCGCGTCGACCGGCCACTCCTGCGCCCCCTCGGCCAGCAGCATCCGCAGATCACCGATCCGCAAACCGGCGCCCACGACGGCCAGCATCTCTGCGGGGTCGTAGGCGATCACCTCGTCCAGCTGCGTGGTCCAGAGCTCCGCATCGATCTCGCACGGGTTCCCTTTGTCGATGTGTCGGCGACCGCCGACCGGGAGGAGCCGGGTGCCGTCTGCACCGGACCCACGAACGATCTCGACGACATCGGCGGCCGTGCGCGGGTGCAGCAACTCCATGGTCACGATGGTTCGCCCGGCAGATAGCGCTCACGCATCAGAGCACCCAAACGCCGGGAGGTGGCGGCGCTCAGGACGCGCAGCATGGCGCGCCCACCTCCGTGGATGTCGGTGGCCAACTGACGCTGCCCTGCCTGTGACGCGAACCGCTCCAAGGCACGATCGGATGCTGCGATCGAGGTGCCGGGGTCGCGACCATCGGCCACATCACCGGCCGCATCGTCCGCGTGACGCATCGCCTCGTCGAGCGCAGCTTCGGTGTCGGGGGACCAGCGACGGATGTGATCGCCGTCGGGGTCGCCGATCATGGACCACACGAGCGAGCGGGAGTACCGAGACATGGCGGCAAGCTGGCGGAGGGGCACCGCGAGCGCGACGAGTTCCACCCGCCGTCCTCGATGGCGAGGGTTCCACCGCAGCCCAGAATGCGCCCGGTCGAGGGTGCGCGTGACATCTCCGGTGTCCATGGATCTGCGGATCCGTTCATCGAGCATGTGGTCGGCATCGTCGAGCGAACGGCCGGGCAACTCTGCGACGTTGCGCAGGTCCTCGGAGACATCACGCCGCAGATCGCTCAGCAGTTCTCGCAGCGCAGCGATGGGATCGGGGGGCCACACCGCGACCGCCACCACCATCGTGATCGCGGCCCCGATGAGCGTTTCCCAGATCCGGACCCACGCGTAACTGTCTGCTTTGCCCCTGCCGACGAAGATCACGACGAGGGCGGTGACGGCGGTGATTGGGTTGAGCGCTTCGCTCGGTCCACGGGCCACCAGGCCGATCGCCAGGCCCACCAGGATCGTCGCGAACACCAACCACAGCGGTGCGTTCGGATCGATCAGCAAGGCGAGGATGCCCAGCAGGATGCCGGCCACCGTGCCCACGATCCGCATCACCGTGACACCCAGGGCTCCGTACGGGTCGTCGGCTCGCAGCGCGACCAACGGGACGATCGCTGCGAACGCGGGACGTTCGGCGCCCAACAGCGTGCACAGCCACCACGCCAGCCCAGCAGCGAGGCCGATCTTGGCCACCAAGCGCAGATCCCTGGTGCGGATCGTGCGGGGCGAAGGGATCAGATCCACGAGCCCTCCGGCAGGGTGCCTGCCGCCTGCCCGGCGTCGTCGGTCCCGGCGTGGGCGACGGCGAAGTCACCGCATCGTGCCCCGTCGGGCAGCACCTTCTGCGGGTTCATCCGGCCGTCGGGGTCGAAGGCCGATCGCAGACACGCCTGCGCCGAGAGGTCGTCGTCGGAGAACATCAGGGGCATGAAGTCACGCTTCTCGAGGCCGATCCCGTGTTCGCCACTGAGCGCGCCGCCGGCGTCGACGCACAACCGCACGACCTCGTCGCTGGCCAGGAGCACACGCTCAAGGGTTCCGGGCACGCTCCGGTCGAACGAGAACAGCGGGTGCAGGTTGCCGTCCCCCGCGTGGAAGACGTTGGTGACGATCAACCCGTGCCGCTCGGCGATCGCGTAGACGCTGCTGAGCACCTCGGTGAGTTTGGTACGAGGCACCACGCAGTCGTGCAGGTGGTAGTGGGGGGCGATCTGCGCGACCGCGCCGAAGGCCGACTTCCGGCCTTTCCACAGGAGCGCGCGTTCACGCTCGTCGGCGGCCACGCGGATCGTGCGAACGGCGTGTTCGTGAGCGGCGGTCTCGACCTCGTGGGTCTGCGCGTCCACCGCACCCTGGGTGCCGTCCACCTCGACGATGAGGATCGCGGCTGCGTCGGTGGGATAGCCCGCATGGGCGAAGGATTCGGCGGCCCGCACGATGCCCTGGTCCATCATCTCGATCGCGGCGGGGATCACGCCGCGCGCGATGATGCCGCTCACCGTCGACGAGCAGTCCTCGATCGTCATGAAGTCGAGCAACATCGTTCGCACGACGGGGGGCGCCGGAAGGATCCGCACACAGACGCGGGTCACGATCCCCAACGTCCCCTCACTGCCCACGACCACGCCTCGGAGGTCGTAGCCGGCGGCCTCGGGTGATTCGGAACCCAGCCGGTGCACCGAGCCGTCGGCCAGCACGACGTCGACCGCCAGCACGTGCGCGCTGGTGACGCCATAGGCCAGGCAATGCGGCCCGCCCGCGTTCGTGTTCACGTTGCCGCCGATCGACGAGGTCTGTTGGCTCGATGGGTCGGGCGCGTATGTGTATCCGCTCGGTGCCAGCGCCGTCGACAGATCGAGGTTGGGCAGGCCCGGCTCGACCCACGCGAGGCCGTCATCGGGGCGAACCTCGAGGATGCGGTTCATCTTGGTGGTGACGACGACGAGGGCGTCGCCGAGCGGTGTCGCTGCCCCCGCCAATCCGGTCCCCGACCCTCGCGGCACGATCGGCAGCGCATGCATCGCGGCGATACGCACGCACGCCTGCACGTCCTCGGAGGAGCGTGGGAAGGCGACCAGCGCGCAGCCACCTTCCACCATGGAGGCATCACGCGCGTACAGACGAAGGGAGAGTGGGTCGGACAGGATCTGCTCTGCACCGAGGGTCGCTTCAAGCGCGAGTGTGGCTTCGTCGATGCGGGCGCCGGTCATGTCCCCAGGGTAGTCGGGGCTGGTTCAGGCGGCGGTCAGGCGTGGTTCAGGCGACGTGACCCGGTGAGCCGTCGGGGGTGGAGAACGGAAGCCCCTCGGCGGCCCAGGCTTCCATGCCGCCTTCGATGTTGTAGGCCTCGAATCCCCGCGCTTGCAGCATCATGGTGGCGAGTTCACTCCGGTTGCCGCTCCGACAGATGACAGCAACCGGCCTCGCGACATCGAGGTCCTGTCCGGCTCCCGCCATGATGTCGTTCAGCGGGATGTGGACTGCCCCCTCGACACGGCCGGCTTCCCATTCGTAGGGCTCGCGGCAGTCGACGACCTGGATCTGGTCGAGCTGTTCGAAGACGCCGCTGACGGTCGTGAGGTGGTCGCTCATGGCAGTTTCGGATGCTACCAGCGCCTGATGGAAGGTCCGCTCCATCGGTTCATCGAGCAGCACGAACCGGACCGATCGCACGGCGGTGACGGCGCCTGTGACCGCGCCGATCGCGATCGGCGCAGCCTGGTCGGGCGGGTAGCCGTAGACGCCACACGAGATCGCGGGGAACGCGATGCTCTCGGCGCCGAGCTCGTCCGCAACCGCGAGCGAGTTGATGTAGCAGCGTGCGAGCAAGTCGGCATCTCGCTCGTGACCGGAGAACACGGGCCCCGCGGTGTGGATGATCCACCGGCTCGCCAGGTCGCCGGCGATCGTCGCCACGGCCTCCCCGGTGGAGAGCGGCGGTTCTCCTCGTTCGGCCACCACCCGCATCCGGTCGGCGAGGGCAGCGGCGCCAGCCGCTCGAGTGATAGCACCGTCGACGCCACCGCCGGGTTGCATCGCCGTGTTCGCCGCGTTGACGATGGCATCGACGGCCTGGCTGGTGATGTCGCCTCGTACGACCGTGATCGCCGGTGCTCCTGTGCTCCTGCTTCCCATCATCGTCATCGTAGGCGGGTTGGCCCGGTAGGCTGCTCCGAACATGCTCGATGTCGACTTCGATCTGCTGGTGCTCGGTGACGCGAACCCCGACCTGGTGTTGCGGGGCGGCGAGGTCGAGCCGGCGTTCGGTCAAGCGGAGCGCATCGTCGAACAGGCCCAGTTGAGCGTGGGTGGTTCTGGGGCGATCTTCGCCTGCGGCGCCGCTCGACTCGGCCTTCGCGTTGCGTTCGCCGGCGTGGTCGGGGACGACCTGTTCGGGTCGTTCATGCGCTCGGAACTGGCTGATCACGGCGTCGACACCAGGGGCCTCGTCATCGATCCGCATCGGCCCACCGGTGTCACCGTGGTGCTCTCGACGATCGACGATCGGGCCATGCTCACGGCGCCCGGCACGATCGGAGATCTCCGCGGGGATCTGATCGATCCCGACCTCCTCACCGCGGCGCGTCACGTCCACGTGTCGGCGTTCTTCCTGCAGCGTGGGTTGGCACAGCATCTGCCCGATCTGTTCGCCACGGTTCGTGAGGCGGGAGCGACGACGTCGCTCGATCCCAACTGGGACCCGAGCGGTGAGTGGGATGGTGGCCTCATGGATCTGCTGTCATCGGTCGACGTGTTCCTGCCGAACGCCATGGAGGCGATGCGGCTCGCTCGGATCTCCGATCTGGACCAGGCGTTGGCCCGCTTGCGGATGCGCGCTCCGCTCACCGTGGTGAAGGCAGGTGCGGACGGCGCCATGGCGGCGACCACCGGCGAGGTGATCCATATCCCCGGGATCCCGGTCCGGGTCGTTGACACCACCGGCGCCGGCGATTCGTTCGATGCCGGATTCCTCGCCGGCTACCTGGCGGGTGAGCCGCTGGAACGTTCGCTCGCGTTGGGCAATGCGTGCGGCGCCATGTCCACCAGGGTCACCGGCGGCACC
>DATDJD010000069.1:0-3511 GCA_036520695.1 Actinomycetota bacterium | reverse complement strand
TCCCAGTCGCGGATGACTTCGGCGATCTTCATCACGATCGCCGCACCGCCCGTGAACTCGACCATGCGCCCCAGCGCGGATCGTTTGAGGCCGGGGATCCGCATGATCACCGGGACGGACACGATCAAGCCCATGGCCAGCGCGTTGCGGAGCCGCCGTCCGGTGGGTGAATCGAGGAAGTCGAGCAGCTCATCCACGGTGATCTCCGCACGCTCGGCAAGCTCGTGGAACCGAGCCGTCGTGCCGTGTGGTTCGGGGTGTGGCGGGTGTGAGGAAGCCATGCACGCAAGGGTACCCGGCTCCAACGGTTCCGTGGCGTCGGGCGCGTTCGGCGGAGGCGGACGGGAATCGAACCCGCCTGGGAGCTTGCGCCCCCACATCGGTTTTGAAGACCGCGAGGCCCACCAGGAACCCTGACGCCTCCGCGGGCGAGCATACGGCTTTCAGTCTTTGGACCGATGCACCGAAAGGTGAGGTGGTGGAAGATTTCGAACGTCCCATGGACGGCACCACAAGACCGGTGAACGGCGGGCGGGATATGACCCCGCCCGCCATCTCCGGGTCTCAGGGTTCTGTGGCGACCCCGCTAGCGACCTCTGTGGTCACCTCTGCGTACCTAGTCTGTGATGGACTACCATCCTCTTGCCGAACGGCGATGACCTGGATGCGGGGGAGGAACGATGGCGACGGCTACTTCGAAGGTGGAGGTCGTGGTACTGGGCTTGCTGGCCGAGGAGCCCCTCTACGGCTACGACCTGCTGGAACGGTTCCGTGCGCGGAGCATGGGGTTCTGGGTGGAGGTCGGGAAGGCGTCGGTCTACCAGGTGCTGAAACGGCTGGAACGCGAAGGCGCGATCTCGGGCAAGGCGCAGGAAGGCAACGACGGTCCGGATCGACGCGTGTTCCGCATCACCAAGACGGGGTGGGCACGGCTGCGGAAGGGCTTGTCCGAACGGTTCGTCTCGCTCCACCCGTACGAGACCGACGCGGGGTTGGCGCTGGGGTTCGCGCATCTGTTGCCGGCGGCCGAGGCCCGAGCGGCGGCCGACGCACGCGAAGCCTCCGTCCGGGATCTGCTCGACGCTGTGACCACCGAACTCTCGCGCACCTCGTCGGATACGGGCTCAGGCAGGGCGGTCTCGACCGCGATGTTGCAGCAGCAAGCGGCGCTCGCGAAGGCTGAACTCGCATGGCTCAAGACCTATCGTTCGGCGTTGTCCAAGACCCGCAGGTAGGCGATTTCTCGGCGCTGTCCGGAGCCGGTCGTACGATGGAACGAACCATGGAAGCTGCGTTCTTCGACCTCGACAAGACGATCATCTCTCGTTCGTCATCGCTCGCGTTGTCGCGGCCCTTGTACCGAGCGGGCATGGTGTCGCGCGGCCAGTTGGTGCGAGGCGCCTACGCCCAGCTGGTCTACCTGTTGGTGGGCGCCGACGAGGAGAAGATGGAGCGCCTGAAAGAGGGCATGTTGGCGCTCACCAAGGGCTGGGATCGTGACCAGATCGAAGGCCTGGTCCGCGACGTCCTGTTCGACGTCATCGACCCGTACGTCTACCAAGAAGCGCTGGACCGGATCGCGCTCCATCGGTCCGAGGGCCGTCGCATCTACATCGTGTCGTCTTCACCCGAAGAGGTGGTGCGGCCGCTCGCTCGCCACTTCGGTGCCAGCGGGGTCATCGCGACCCGTGCCGCCGTGGACGACGACGGTCGCTACACCGGTGAGCTCGCGTTCTACGCCTACGGTGAGCAGAAGGCCGAGGCGATCCAGGCGCTCGCACGACGGCTCGGTATCGATCTGGAGAACAGCTACGCCTACAGCGACTCGGTCACCGACGTGCCCATGCTCGCGGCGGTGGGCAACGCGGTCGCGGTCAACCCCGACAAGGACCTGCGACAACACGCTGAGGAGCTCGGTTGGCAGATCAGGGACTTCCGGCGCCCGGTGCGGTTGCGCACACGGATCGCGGGAGCGGTCCCTCCACCCAGGGTCAGCATCGCCGCGGGTGTCGGTGCGGCGGCCGTCGGCGCGGTGCTCGTCTGGGTCGTGCTGCGTTCGCGGGGTCAGCGCGGCACCGCCTGAACCAATCCGACCGACGCCCTCCACCCTCGTTTGCGTCGGCCGGAGCCCGGGTGTACGGTCGCCGTGGGTGCCGAGAGGTACCCGCGAGGGGAGCAGAACCCACGCGCGAGTCATGCCGCGGGAGGCATGCTCAGGACCCGGTGGCGGGTCGCCGCCGGCTCCCGAGCACGTAGACGAGACGCTTGATACCTGCTCCTCTCGCACTACGTCTGGGTCCGGTTCCGGCGTCTAGCCCACGCCGGCGCTCTCGACGTACTCGAAGTGCATGCCGTCTGGCACCGTCCATCGCCCACCCCAGGTGAACCCGTTCGCCTCCATGACCGCGAGCAGTGCCGGCGGTTGGTGTGGCTGCGCACCGTAGGGGTTGGAGAGGGAGTTGATGTCCACTGCGGCACCCCACGAGTGGTGGGAGATCGATGCCGTGGGTATGCGCATCACCATGCGGGCGTTGTAACAGCCGGCGAAGTTGCGGACGGCGTCGGCATGGCCCTGTGCACGCAGGCGCCTCATGGCCCTGATCAACGGTGGGAACACCAGCTCGTGACAGGTGAACCTGCCCAGCAACGGCACCTTCCTGGACACCAGATGCTGGCGGGCGAACGAAGGGTCCATGCGCAGGTACCCGGGGTCGTGGGGCTTCGGGTAGGCGGAGAACTCCCCGAAGCCTTCCTTCATGAGCACCGGTGGCCAGACCGAATCGCCTTGACGTCGGAACGTAGCGTTCCCAGGTTCGCGGACGCGCGGCGGATAGCCGGGGCCGAGCGAGGGGGCGATCCGTCGAGCGAGCCGCGCCTGTGACGGATGGCCGCTCATGTCGAGCAACGCGAACCGGTCGTGCTTGACGCCGATGGGCTTGCCGACGTCGCGCGAGACCATGAGTTCGCTCCACGCGGTCACCTCGTCGGGCACGATCGCCCCGATCGTGAGGCGATCGCCACCCTTGAACACCACTCGGTCACCGACACCGAGCCGACGCAGGGCGGCACTCGATCCCCCCATGATCGCCCGGCCGTCGCGCAGGGTCTGGACGACATCGTCCCGCCAGGCGCGGGGGAGGAACGGCGTCATGTCGTGGACGTTGGTGGACATGACCTCGAGGGGGATCCGATAGGGCACGGAGGGAGGATCGACGATAGTGCCGTCAGCGAGGACCGACTTGGTCATCCAGAGCGTGTCGCCGGCGACGACCACCGAGTGCTGGACCCCGTTGAGACGTTCGAGCTTTGGGGCCATACGGGCGGGGAGTCCTCCCGTTCGCCACATGAGGTAGGCGGGTGGAAGTTGCGTGGTGCCTGCCACGAGAACGGATGTGGCAGCAGCCCCAGGTTGGACGGTCCCCAGGAACGACAGACACAGCACGACGACCAGCGGGATCGAACGCGTTCGGCTGAGGCGGGTCATGAGGGCGGGCTCCTGCGGGCTGGAACC
>DATDJD010000068.1:0-2293 GCA_036520695.1 Actinomycetota bacterium | reverse complement strand
CCGGCCACCGTGGCGCGCGCGTCGAACGTCTCATCGCCTACCTCGACGGAGACACCTGGGTTCGCGATCACGTTGTGGTACCAGTCAGGGTTGTCAGGGGCGCCGCCTTTCGACGCGAAGACGACCAGGCGATCGTCGTCGGGCAGGTACATCAACGGATTGACCCGCTCGGCTCCCGACCTGGCGCCGGTGGTGTGGAGCAGCAGCAGCGGTGCCCCTTCGAACGGTCCACCGACCTTGCCGTCGTTGGCGCGGAACTCGGTGATGATGTTGCTGTTCCAGTCGTCGGTGGCCACGGTTCCTCCTGGCGCTCGTCGGATGATGACCCGATGCTACCGTCCGGCCATGGTTCGCTCCGTGGGTCGCTGGGTCCTCGCCGGGTCATTGGTGTTCACGGGCGTCGCGCACTTCGTCATGACCGAGACCTTCGAACGGCTGGTGCCACCATGGGTCCCGGCGCCCACAGCGATCGTGTGGATCACCGGTGTGATGGAGCTCGGCTTCGCGGTGGCCCTGGTCGCGACGCCGCCGGGTCCGTCGCGGCGCCGCGTTGGCCTGCTGCTGGCGGTCTTCCTGGCCTTGGTGTTCGTCGGCAACGTCTACCAAGCGGTCGCCGGCGTCGAGGCGTTCGGCTTGGACACCGACGCCGAGCGGTGGGGGCGGCTGGTGTTCCAGCCACTGCTGATCGTGTGGGCGTTGTGGGTGTGCGAGGGGCTGGGTCAGGATCCGGCGACGGGCGGCGATGAGCCCGGTGGCGCCGACGCGCCGTCGGGCTGATCCACCAGCCAGCAGGCACAGCCGTGGGTCTGGTCACCGATGATGGGCAGCAGCACCTTCGGGTCGTCGGATGAACAACGGTCGAAGACCTGCGGACACCGGGGGTGGAACCGGCACCCAGGCGGCACCTTCGAGGCGTCGGGCAGCTCACCTTGCAGGATCACCCGCTGCAGATCGTCGCGTGGGAACGGCGTGGGCACCACCGACAACAGCGACCGGGTGTACGGGTGCTGCGGGTTGGCGATGACCTCCTCGGTCGTGCCGGATTCGACGATGCGGCCCAGGTACATCACGACGACGCGATCGCACAGCGCCCATGCCAACCCGATGTCGTGGGTGATGAAGATCAGCGCGAGGCCCTTCTGCTCCTTGAGTTCCATCAGGACCTTCAGCACCTGCGCGCGCACCGAGACGTCCAAGGCTGACACCGGTTCGTCGCACACCAGGCCCTCGGGCTCCAGGACCATCGCCGACGCGATCACGACGCGTTGTCGCTGTCCGCCGGACAGCTCGTGTGGGTAGCGGTTCCAGTAGCGCTCGGCTGGCTCCAGTCCGGCGGCCTCCAACGCGTCAACCGCTCGCTGGATCCGATCGATGCCCTTCTTCTCCAGCTTGTGGATCGCGAGCGGTTCCTGCACGAGCGAACCCACCGTCTGCCGAGGACTCAGCGACTGGTAGGGGTCCTGGAACACCATCTGCACGCGGCGCCGCAGCGCTCGCATGTCCGCATCCTCGAGCGGCTTCCCTTCGAACGAGATCGTGCCTTCGGTGGGCGCCTGCAGACCCAACAGCGCCCGTCCGAGCGTGGACTTGCCGCACCCTGATTCACCGACGACACCCAGGACCTCGCCGCGGTTCCAGGTCAGGTCGATCCCGTCCAACGCGCGGACGACCTTCCTCGCTCCCTTGCGTCCACGCCCCTCGAACCGGACGTGGAGGTTCTTGGCTTCGAAGATCGGTGGAGCCGCGGTCTCGACCGCTTCAACCGAGGTGCTCATTGGGGATCTCCGGTCGTCTCGTCGGGCAGGGGCATCGCCATGCCACCGGGGATCTCGGCCCACGTCGGCGCGTCGTCTCCAGGCCCTTCCGGTCGGTCGTCCTGCGGAGCCCCCGCGTCGGGGAGCCCTTCCACGGGTCGATCGAGCGCACCCGGCTCCCACGGCACGAAGAAGCACCGTGCGGCATGGCCTTCACCGAGCGGCGTGAGCGAGGGCTGCTCGGTGGTGCAGCGGTCCGCGCGCATGTGGCACCGTGGCTCGAAGCGGCACCCGGACGGCAGCGCCGACGCGTCGGGAGGGACGCCGGGGATCGGCGGTGCGAGTTCGCGAGGTCCCCCGATCGCGGGGAAGGCCCCCAGGAGTCGGTGCGTGTACGGGTGCTGGGGCGTGCGGTAGAGCTCCTCGACCGAGCCGATCTCGGCGAACTGGCCGCCGTACATGATCGCGACGCGATCGCAGGTTTCGGCCAGGACGGAGAGGTCGTGGGTGATGAGGATCATCGCCAAGCCGAACTCGTC
>DATDJD010000067.1:0-2959 GCA_036520695.1 Actinomycetota bacterium | reverse complement strand
GACGGGTCTCGGAGCACCCACCCTTTGGGATGCCTCGACCGGTGCGAGGCTCGGTGCGTTCCCTCTCTCCGGTGACTCGCGGATCGCGACCTTCAGCCCTGATGGTTCCACCGTTGCGTTCGGTGGTCTCGAAACCGTCGTGCGCGTGTTCGACACCGACACCCGAGCCGAGCAACTGGTCCTGCGTGGTCACACCTGCGGGGTCTCGCGGGTCGCGTTCAGCGCCGATGGCTCGATGCTCGCGGCGAACGGGTGCGACGGTGCGAGGATCTGGTCACTGGACGTCGATACCCTGCTCGAAGTCGCCCGCGACAACGTCACCCGATCGCTGACGAAGGAGGAATGTCGACGCTACTTCGATGACCAAGGGTGTTCAGCTTGATCGGCGGGGATGCGGAAGGAAGGAGCCAGGATGGTGGCCGACAACCGAGGCGATGGCGACGAGAGCACAGATGTCGACCGCCAACTGGCGGTCGCCCTATTCAACGAGACGTGGGGCCTGCTGGAGACCGAAGACCGCACGCACGCGCAGGACGAGCGCATGGTCAACGCGGCGCACGCCTCCCGCTACCACTGGGAGCGGGCAGGCGGGCCCGAACAACTCGCCGTGGGTGACTGGCAGATCTCCCGCGTCTATTCGGTGCTCGGTCGAACCGAACCGGCGCTCCATCACGCCGGCGAGGCTTTGACTCGTGCCCAGGAACACGAGGTCCCCACGTGGGTGCTCGCCTCAGCGCACGAGGGTATGGCCCGTGCGAGTGCCGTCGCGGGCGATCTCGAACGTGCACGAAGCCACGCCGATGAAGCCCGGCGCTTGGCGAACACGATCGATGACACGGACGACCGTCAGGTAGTGCTGGACGACCTGGCCCTGCTCAGCCTTTGACATCGCGGGCGGCGGCCCAGGTATCGAGGAGTGCGTAGGCCTCGTCTTCATCGATCGGGCCACGCTCCATCCGCAGGTCCATCAGGTAGCCCAGAGCCTCACCGACGGTGCGGCCGGGTTCGATGCCGAGGTGCTCCATCACCTGGGCGCCGTCGAGCGGAGGCCGCAACGCCTCCAGGTTCTCTTGCTCCGCGAGGTGGGCGATCCGCTCTTCCAACTCGTCTTGCAGTCGTGCGAACCGGGCAGCCTTCTTCTCGTTGCGGGTGGTGCAGTCGGCGCGTGTCAGCTGGTTGAGGCGATCGAGGAGCGGGCCGGCGTCGCGCACGTACCGGCGGACGGCGGCGTCGGTCCAGCCATCGCCGTCCCCGTAGCCGTGGAAGCGCAGGTGGAGTTCGACCAACTTCCTCACATCGTCGATCGTGGCGTTGGGGTAGCGAAGCTCGCGCATCCGCCTGTCGGCCATGCGAGCGCCCACCATCTCGTGGTGATGGAACTGCACGCCGTCGGGCGTGATCTCACGGGTCGCCGGCTTCCCCACGTCGTGCAGGAGTGCAGCGATGCGGAGCGTCGGGTCCGGCTCCGTGCGCTCCACGACCGCGTACGTGTGGTGCAGCACATCCTTGTGTCGATGCACGGGATCCTGTTCCAGCTGCATCGCGCTGAGTTCGGGCAGGAACAGGTCCGCGACCCCGGTCTGCACCAGCAACTCGAGTCCCTTGGCGGGGTGGTCACTCACCAGGAGTTTGTCGAGTTCGTCCCGGATGCGTTCGGGCGAGACGATCTCGAGACGCGCACGCATCGCTCGCATCGCCTCGACCACCCGAGGAGCAGGCACCACGTCGAGCTGACCCACGAACCGCGCGGCACGCACCATGCGGAGCGGATCGTCGGAGAACGAGACGTCCGGGTCCAACGGCGTATCGAGCACACGAGCGGCAAGGTGCCTGATCCCGCCGTACGGATCGACGAACCCACCACCGGGAAGCGCGATCGCCATCGCATTGATCGTGAAATCTCGGCGGGACAGGTCGGTATCGAGGTCCTTGCCGAAGGTCACCGAGGGCTTGCGGTGCTCCTCGGCGTAGACCTCCTGCCGGAACGTCGTGATCTCGAGGCGATGGCCATCCTTCAGCGCACCGACCGTTCCCCATCGAACCCCCACCAGGTACTGGCGGTCGGCCCAGTTCCGGAGCAGCCGGGTCGTTTCGGTTGGATGAGCACCGGTCGTGAAGTCCAGATCGGGGGCGGTTCGGCCCAGGACCATATCCCGCACCGATCCACCCACCAGATACAGCTCGTGACCGGCCGTCGTGAAGCGCTCGCCGAGTTCCTTCGCGACGGCGGGGACATCGAGGGTTGCGGTGGGTGGGGTGGGTGCGGATCCGGCCATGACGCGAACGAGGATAGCCCGAGCGTGACGCGCATCCGCGAAGAGGCGCTACCGTTGGCATCGTGCCCACTTGGCTCGGATCCATCTGGACCTCGCCGAACACCCTCCTCGGCTTGATCCTCGGCCTGTTCACGTTCCACGCGCCGCGTCGATCCGACGGTGCGGTGATCTTCGATGGACTCCCCGCCCGCGGGCTGGCTGCCTTGATGCCGCGCGCCAACCGCGTGGCGATGACGGTGGGCACCGTGATCATCTCGGCCCAGCCCGTCACCGGGCGCTTGCTCCAGCATGAACGGCAGCACATCCGTCAGTACCGGGTCTGGGGACCGTTGTTCATCCCCGTGTACTTCCTCCTGGCGATCGCCTACGGCTACCGGCGACATCCGATGGAGATCAGGGCCCAGATGGCGGCCGGGGAACTACCGACCTAGAAGGGCAGGCCACTCTCCGGTCCACCGGACATCGACGAGAGGCGGTCCAGGACGCCTCGCAACTGCAGGTCGAAGTCGTGCGGGTTGGTGGCCGCGCGACGTGCGTCATCTTCGGTCACCAACTCTTCCCGAACCAACTTGACCAGTGATTGGTCGAAGGTCTGCATCCCGTAGAACTCGCCCTCAGAGATCACGTCCACGATCTGGTCGGTGATGTTCGCGTCGACGATCCGGTCGAACACCCGCCCCGTG
>DATDJD010000066.1:0-11431 GCA_036520695.1 Actinomycetota bacterium | reverse complement strand
GTTTCGCCCGGAGAACACCCTATGCTGGCTCGAGTGAAGCGACTTCCCCGGCCCATGATCGCCGTCTCGCTGGCGTGCGCGACCCTCGCCGTTCCCTTCGTCGCGTCGATCGGCTCGGCATCGGCCCTCTCACCCGCTGAGGCATCCAGCCGCCCGAACGTGCTGTTGATCGTCACGGACGACCAACGCTGGGACACGCTGGACGCGATGCCGATCGTGCAGGCCGAGCTCATGGATCGAGGCGTCACGTTCACCAACGCCTTCGTGTCCAACCCGCTCTGCTGCCCCAGCCGTGCGAGCATCCTGACGGGCAACTATTCGCACAGCACCGGGGTCTACCGGCAAGCACCTCCGTTCGGCGCGTTCCCGTCGTTCCGTGACGCGTCCACGCTGGCGACATGGCTGCACGACGAGGGATACCGAACCGGCATGTTCGGCAAGTACATCGACGCCTACCAGCACGACGCGTTGACTGGCTACGTCCCCCCGGGCTGGGATCGCTGGGTCGCGTTCGTGCATTCCAGCTACTACGACTACGCCCTCACGGTCGACGGTACGATCGAGGAGCACGGGAGCGATCCGGCCACCGACTACTCCACGACCGTGCTGGGCGATGCCGCGGCGTCGTTCGTTCGGTCGGCGCCGTCTGACCAACCGCTCTTCGTCGAGTTCGCACCGGCGGCGCCGCACGATCCCGCGATCGTCGAGCCGGGGTTCGAGCGGGCCTTCCCGGACCTGGCCCCGTGGCGGCCACCTTCCTTCGATGAGGTCGACGTCACGGATAAGCCTGCGTACGTCCAGCGGTTCCCGCGCATGACCGCGGGATCGATGGCACGGCTCGACGCGTTCCGTCGCCGCCAGTTCCAGACCCTGCAGAGCGTGGACGCACAGGTGGGCCGACTGCTCGATGCGCTTGAGGAAACCGGCCGTCTGCAGGACACGCTCATCGTGTTCACCTCGGACAATGGCTTGCTCTGGGGCGAACACCGATGGCTCAAGAAGGAGGTCCCGTACGACGAGGCGCTCCGAGTCCCATTGGTCGTTCGTTATGACGCCGCGAACATCGAGGCTCGCACCGACGAGCATCTGGCGCTGAACATCGATATCGCACCCACGATCGCGAGCCTCGCGGGCGTGGAGCACCCAGCCACCGACGGGAGCAACCTGGGACCCTTGCTCGCCGATCCTGCGGCTCCGTGGCGCTCCGACTTCTTGATCGAACACATGCGGGGGTCGAACCCGGTCCCCACCTATTGCGGCGTGCGGACCGAGACGCAGAAGCTCGTGCGCTACGAGACGGGTGAGCGGGAGTTCTACGATCTCTCGAGCGACCCCGGCGAGCTGGACAACATCGCCTCCGATCCTGAGCGAGCCGACACCCTCGCCCGCCTGGAACAGCGCCTCGATGAGCTCTGCGTTCCCGCACCACCCGGCATGGACGAAGGGATGACCGGCGAGGCAGCTGTGTTGCTGGTCGGTGCCTCCGGTGTGATCGGCCTGGTCGGGTTCCGCTCGGCCAGGCGCCGTCGTCGGCATCCACGGTGAACGGCGGGAGATAGAGTGGCCCGATGCCGACGGTGAGTTGCCCTTCGTGCTCGACCAGCCAATCCGTCGAGCCGGGTGCCGGTGCCTACACCTGCACCTCATGTGGCGCGTCGTGGACGTTCGTGACCTGCTCGACCTGTGGCTCACGCTTCCACGGGCGACCGGGATCCACCGGGTGGACATGCCCGAACTGCGGCACGCCCCACGGAAGTTCCATCGGCGGGTCGGGTGAAGCATCGGAACCGGTCGCCACACCGGCGGTTCCCGCTGCGTCGGTGGCGATCAGGGGCGATGATCTCGATGCAGCCGAACCCGAGCCCCTGGGCGGTCCGCAGTCACCGTTCACCGAACACGATCCAGCGTTCCCCATGCCGCGTCGGGCCGACCGTCACCGTGGCATCCCCTCGTGGGTCTACGTAGCGGTCGGGGCCTTGGTGGTAGCTGTGATCGCGATCTTCATGTTCACTCGTGGCGGTGACGACGTGCCCACCGATGCACCGGCCACCGGATCCGCAGCCACGATGGAGCAGGTGTGCACGGATGTGCAGCAGCTACAGGTTCTGCGTACCGATGCGCTGGGCCGGGCCCAAGATGACCTCAAGGCCGATGCGGCCGCCCTGAAGCAAGCGGGCGACAAGGCCACCGCCAAGAAGGTCAACCAACTGGTCGACGCGGTCGGCGAAGTGCGCGTCGCGCTGGAGGATCAACTCGACACCGGTGAAGCCACCACCGCGATGGCCAAGGCCGTCACCGCGCTCGACTGCACCTGAGGCGCTGCTCGCCTGCGGGTCGGTTCAAGGTCGTTAGCACTCGTCGGACATGAGTGCTACGTATCATGGGTCCATGGCCGAACGTGAACGTCCCGAGCTAGGGCCCCGCAAAGGGGCGGTCCTGCGTGCCGTCGTGGAGCAGTACGTGCGTACCGGTGAGCCGGTGGGCAGCGAAACGATCGCCGAGAACGCGGGGTTGGGGGTATCCAGCGCCACGATCCGCAACGAGATGGCTGCGCTCGAGGAGCTCGGATATCTCAAGCACCCGCACACCAGCGCCGGTCGCATCCCCACCGACGCCGGGTACCGCCACTACGTGGACTCGTTGCCGGCGGGTGGCCGTCTCCGTGAGGCCCAGCGCCGATTGATCGCCGGGTACTTCGCCGAAGCCATCGTCGACCTGGAAGAGGTGCTGAAAGGCAGCGTCCAGTTGTTGTCGCGTCTCACCCAGTACGCGGGCTTGGCCGTCCCCCCCAGCGCCAACGAAGAACCGGTGGTTCGACTGGAGCTGATCGACATGGGTCCGACCGTCATGATCTTGGCGGTGGGCCAGCACGGACGGGTCGACAAGCACGTGATCGACCGACCCGACGGCGTCGACACGCAGACGCTGGCACGAGTGGAACGCCGACTCCAAGGGTTGCGAGGTAAGACCTACCTCGTCGCGCAGGCCAGGTTGCTCCAACTGGCGGCCGAGGGGTCCAAGGAAGAGCACGATCTCCTGCTCCACGTCGCCGAGCTCCTCAGGGTGGCGACGCAGGGCGAGGGCTCGACGCATGTGGTGGTCGGTGGCGCGTCCAACCTCGCCGACGAAGCGCAGCAGATGCGTCGCGAGACCCTCCGGCGGCTGTTCGAAACGCTCGAACGTGAGACCGAGATGCTCGCCGTCCTCGAAGACATCGGTTCGGGCCAGACGGCGTTGAATGTGACGATCGGTGCCGAACACCCCTCAACCCAGGAGTGGGAGGCGTCCATCATCACGGCGCCGTTCAAGACCGGAGACACCACGATCGGAACGATCGGCGTGGTCGGGCCTACGCGCATGGACTATCTATCTGCCATGGCGTCGGTTCGCGTCGTGGCGAAGCGGCTGTCCGAGATGGCGACAGAGCTGGATCAGTAGCCGATGGCAGCGGTTCGCGATCTGTACGAGGTCTTGGGTGTCGAGCGTGGCGCCTCCGACGAGGACATCAAGAAGGCCTACCGCAAACTGGCGAGGGAACTCCACCCCGACGTCAACGCTGATGGCGACGCTGAGGAACGGTTCAAGGAGGTCGCGGGCGCGTACGAGATCCTGTCCGACCCGGAGAAGCGACAGCGTTACGACGCCTTCGGCACCACGGGGGGACCGCAAGGGGCACCGTTCTCCGACATCCAGGACATCTTCGATCTGTTCTTCGGGCAAGGAGGTGGGTTCGGACAAGGGTTCGGCGGCGGTGCACGGCGTCGTGGTCCGCGTTCCCGCGCTCAGCATGGAGAGGATCTGGGCGTGCATCTGACGTTGGGGTTCCGCGAGGCCGTGTTCGGGACGCGCGAAGAGCTCGACATCGAGCGATTGGTGGAGTGCGAGCGGTGCATGGGCAATGGCGCCGAGCCCGGCACTGCGCCCGTCGCGTGTCGCACGTGCGGCGGTGCGGGTCAGGTGCAGGCGGTCCGCAAGAGCGTGTTCGGCACCGTGATGACGGCGGCCCCATGCGGAACCTGCCGAGGTACGGGCCAGGAGGTGACCGACCCCTGCGAGTCCTGCCACGGGCACGGCCGGCGAGCCGAGCATGCGACCGTGACGGTCGATATCCCCGCGGGGGTCTCCGAGGGCATGGAGTTGCGGGTCACCGGGAACGGGCACGCCGGCGTGCAGGGTGGACCGGCAGGAGATCTGTACGTCGGTCTGTCGGTCGAACCATCGATCTCGTTCGAACGTCGCGGACAGGATCTGTTCACGGTGCTCGACATCTCCATGACGCAAGCGACGCTAGGCGCTCAGGTGGAGATCGAGGCACTAGATGACACCGAGCACCTGCGCGTGGAACCCGGTACCGAGTCCGGCACCGTCATCAAGCTCAAGGGCAAGGGGGTGCCCAACGTGAACCGGCGCGGCCGGGGAGATCTCTACGTCACGATGCACGTCGTCACGCCGGCCGAACTCTCGAAGGAAGAGCGAGAGCTCTGGCAGCGGCTCTCGGTGCTCCGCGGGGAGGAGTCGTCCAAGCGCGCCCCGGCCGTCGGCGAACTCCGGCGTCCTGAGTTCTGACGTAGGCTGAGTGCATGGTCGACTCGGCATGCATCTTCTGCAGGATCGCGGCCCACGACATCCCGGCGGACATCGTTCGTGAGTCCGATCATGTGATCGCGTTCCGCGATCAGAACCCTCAGGCGCCGACCCACATCTTGCTGATCCCCAAGGAGCATGTGGAGTCGGTCGCCGAGATCGCCGACCACCATGGCGGCACGTTGGCCGACATCATGCAGGCCGCGACCCAGCTGGCGCGGGCCGAAGGCATCGCCGACAGCGGCTGGCGATTGGTCACCAACGTGGGTGCCGACGCCGGCCAAGCGGTCTTCCACCTCCACTTCCACTTGCTGGGCGGGCGGGCCATGCAGTGGCCTCCGGGATGATGCCCGCTAGAATCGTGGGGGTGCCGCCGGTCGACGAGGTCGATCAGAGCGGCCGTCGTCGATACAGGAGGGAACGGGGCAGCCGCCCCGAGTGAGACGTCACGTGGCAGGTGCCACCACGCAAGTGAAGATCCTGGTTCCCGGCAGCCGTTCCATGGTGGCGCTGCTCGGCCAACGCGATGTCTTCCTGAAGCTGATCGAGGCTGCGTTCGAATGCCGGATCCTGGTCCGCGGCAACGAGATCACCGTGACCGGGTCCGAGGTCGACGCCGATCGCGTGGGTCGGATCTTCGAAGAGCTGCTGGCCCTCCTCGAGAAGGGTCACGATCTCAGCGACGCCTCGGTGGGCCAGACGATCGCACTGGTGAAGGGCGACGGCGTCGAGCCCGGTGAAGACTCGATACGTCCCAGCGAGATCCTGGGGGACCGCCTGCTCACGGCACGTGGCAAAGGCATCGCCCCGAAGACGATCGGGCAGAAGCGCTTCGTCGATGCGATCCGCACCAACACGGTGACGTTCGCGATCGGACCCGCAGGCACGGGCAAGACCTACCTCGCCGTGGCCACCGCGGTGAAGGCGTTGCAGGAACACCAGGTATCTCGGCTGATCCTGACGAGGCCTGCGGTCGAGGCCGGCGAGCGGCTCGGGTACCTCCCGGGAACGCTGTACGAGAAGATCGACCCGTACATGCGTCCGCTCTACGACGCGCTGTTCGAGATGACCGGCGCCGAGACGCTGCCCCGGTTGATGGAACGCGGCACCGTCGAGGTCGCACCCCTCGCATACATGCGTGGAAGAACTCTTAATGATGCGTTCATCATCTTGGACGAGGCGCAGAACACGACGCCGGAACAGATGAAGATGTTCCTCACCAGGATCGGGTTCGGATCCAAGGCCGTGATCAACGGTGACTCCACGCAGACCGACCTGGGCACCGGGCAGACCAGCGGGCTCGGCATCATCGAGGAGGTGCTGACGGGCATCGACGACATCGCGTTCTGCCACCTGGGCGGACGCGACGTCGTTCGTCACAAGATCGTGCAGGAGATCGTGGAGGCCTACGACCGCTTCGGCCAGCAGCGGCTCGAGGTCGAGCCATGACCGACGACGGCAGTGGTCATAGGGTCGCGGTCCTGACCTCCGACCGCCAAAGCGGCACGGTGGACGTCGAGGACCTGGCGGCGTTGGCGCGCGCGGTGCTCACCGCGGAAGGTCACGAACACGTGGAGCTGTCGCTGTCGTTCGTCGACGAAACCGAGATGACCGAACTCCATGAACGATTCATGCATGAATCAGGTCCCACCGACGTGCTCACCTTCCCGCTCGACGAAGACGACCGCACCGAGCTCGGCGCCAGGCTGCTGGGAGACGTGATCATCGCGCCGTCGGTCGCGGCACGGAACAACCCAGACGACCCTCAGGCCGAACTGCGATTGCTCACCGTCCACGGCGTCTTGCACATCTTGGGCTATGACCATGAAGAGGACGCCGAGCGCGCCGACATGTGGGCGCGGCAGGAACGCTACAGCGGGGTGCGCGTGCCGTGATCGAGTGGTTCGTCGTCATCGTGTTGGTGATCCTGGGGTCGTTGTTGGCCCTGGCTGAATCCGCCCTGACCCGGATGACCCGAGTGAAGGCGCTGGCGTTGGAGGATGAGGGCCGACGGAACGCCGCCCTGCTCGTCCGACTGGAGTCCGATCCGCCGCGCTACCTCAACTCCGTGTACCTCTGCGTGGTGCTCGTGCAGAACGGCTCGGCGATCCTGGTCGCCATCCTCGCCGAGCGCGAATGGGGCAGCGGCATCGTCACGATCGCCTCGCTGGTGTTCACGTTGCTGTACTTCGTGTTCGTGGAGGCCATGAGCAAGACCTACGGCGTGTTGCACAGCGAACGGATCGCGCTGGCGCTCTCACCGCTGGTGTTCTTCCTGGGTCGGGTGTTCGCCTGGCCCACCCGGGCATTGATCGGTTTGGCCAACGTGCTGCTGCCCGGCAAGGGGATCAAGGTCGGCCCCTTCGTGAGCGAGGAAGAGATCCGTTCCATGGCCCAGGTGGGGTCGGAAGAAGGCTCGATCGAGATGGGCGAGAAGGAACTGATCCACTCGATCTTCGAGTTCGGCGACACGATCGTTCGCGAGGTCATGGTGCCTCGCCCCGACATCATCGCGATCGAGGACGACAAAGCCTTGCGGGACGTGCAGGCGCTGGTCCTGGAGCACGGCACCTCGCGGATCCCGGTGTACAACCACGACGAGGATCTGGACGACGTGGTGGGCATCGTCTTCGCGAAGGACGTCCTCAAGGCCTTGCACCAAGGCAAGCACGACATGCCGCTGTCCGACGTGGTGCGCGAGGCTCGCTACGTGCCCGAATCCAAGAAGGTCGCCGACCTGCTGCGGGAGATGCAGCGAGAGAAGTTCCACCTCGCCCTCGTCACCGACGAGTACGGCTCGGTCACCGGTTTGGTCTCGCTCGAGGATCTCCTGGAGGAACTGGTAGGTGAGATCACCGATGAGTACGACCGTGAGGAGCCAGAGATCGAGCAGATCGACGAGAACGTGTTCAGGGTCTCAGGCAAGACCTCGATCGATGATCTCAACGAACGGCTGGACGTCGAGCTGTCCGACGAGGAATGGGACACCGTTGCCGGGCTGGTGTTGGACTGCTTCGGCCGCATCCCCGATGAGGGCGAGGAATGTCACATCGACGGGCTCACGTTCCGCGCCGAGACGATCCAGGGACGTCGCATCGCGAGCGTCGTCATCACCCGGAACCCGGACCCGGAACCGGCGCTCGTGGACGACTCGGCGCGATGACCTCGATCGAACCCGCCCGCGTCGACGAGATCGTCGCGGCCGCTCGCGCGATCCGTGACAAGGCCTATGCCCCCTACAGCGGTTTCCACGTGGGAGCAGCGCTCCTCAGCATCGATGACCGCGTCTTCACAGGGGTGAACGTGGAGAACGCGAGTTACCCCGTGTCGGTGTGCGCCGAGCGGAACGCCATCGGCACGGCGGTGGGTGCCGGCGTCACGTCCGTACGCGCGATCGCGGTGGTCACCGATGCGGACACGCCAACGCCCCCGTGCGGCGCCTGCCGGCAGGTGCTGTTCGAGTTCGGTGGCCCCGGCATGGCGGTCATGGCTGAATCGGCCGATGGTTCGGTCCGGACCCTCTGGTCGTTGGACGAGCTGTTGCCCGACGCTTTCGGTCCGGCCGACGTCGGCCGCTGATGGCGAACACGCCGACGTTCCATTCGGGGATCGTGGCCGTGGTGGGCAGGCCCAACGTCGGCAAGTCCACACTCGTCAACGCGCTCGTGGGCTCGAAGGTCGCGATCGTCTCGGACAAGCCTCAGACGACCCGTCGAGACATCCGCGCGATCTGGACCACCGAGGACGCCCAGATCGTGTTCACCGATACCCCCGGGTTCCACAAGCCCCGGACCTTGATGGGGGCGCGGCTCAACGACCTGGTCGGCGACGCGGTGGCGGGCGTCGATGTCGTGATCCAGGTTGTTGACGCTTCGGCGGGCGTCGGTCGCGGAGATGCGTTCGTGTTCGCGAAGCAGGTGGCGGACGCGCGGGCCTCCGTGCGGATCTGCGTCGTGAACAAGATCGATCGGATCGATCATTTCGCCGTAGTGCCGCAACTCGCGGCGGCCCAGGCGTTGGGGGAGTGGGATGAGATCGTCCCGCTCTCGGCGAGGAGCAAGGCCGATACCGATGGACTCCGCGCGTTGCTGGTCGATCGGATGCCCGAGGGTTCGGCGCTCTACCCCGACGGCGAGGTCACCGACATGCCGCTCGAGGTGCAGCTCGCCGAGCTGATCCGCGAGCAGGCGCTGTCGGTGACGCGCCAGGAGGTGCCCCACTCGGTAGCGGTGGTGATCGAGGAGATGGAACGTGGAGAGACCCTCACCTCGATCCACGCTTCGATCGTGGTCGAGCGCGATTCCCAGAAGGGGATCTTGATCGGCAAGGGCGGGCAGACGCTGAAGACGATCGGCACCAAGGGGCGTGAAGCGATCGAGGAGGTGCTTGGCGTCAAGGTCTACCTCGACCTGCACGTCAAGGTCATGAAGGAATGGCAACGTGACCCGAAAGCTCTCGACCGCCTCGGCTTCTAACCGGCCACTTCCACGACCGCAAGCATCTGTGGGTGGTAGGTGCAGGTCACGGTGTAAGCGCCGGGCGCGACCCCGGCAAGATCGGCAGATCCCTGTTCACCGGCTGCGACGTCGGCGTCCACCCCGGTTCCTTCGATCGTGAAGGTGTGTGGCGCCGCGCCCTGATTGTCCAGGGAGACGATGGCGTCGGCGTCGACCGCCAGGCAGTTGGGGCCGTAGGAGAAATCGTCCATCACCACCGTGGTCGCCTGGGTCGGGTTGGGACACGGTGGGGGCTCGACCTCGTCGCCCGAGCACGCGATACCACCCACAGCCAAGGCGGCGATCACGATCCCTGTCACGATGCGCATGCGCCAAGACTATCGAGCGGTCGGTCCGGTGACGGCTGTGTCAGCTGGGTCAGTGTTCCGTGCGGGGCAACGACAACCAGGCCAGGAACACCGAACGGTAGATCGGGTCGCTCTGCAACGTCGGGGTTGGTGTCCTCGGGAGCGACCGGAGCGTGCTCAGGTCTCGCAGGAAGGGCGCGGTCGAGATCGCGCCATCCAATTCGCGAAGCAGGTCGTACGCCTCGGCCTCGCCGTCGTCAGCCAAAGCCGCCAGTCGCGCCCGCACCTCCTGCACCGCGTGCAGGACCACGCGGTTCTCGTGGACGTCTTCGGTGAGCACGCGACGCTGGTCGAACACACGACGGAGCCTGCCGTGTTCGTCCAGGTTGCCCGGCTTGCGCCGGCTGCGGATCAAGGAGCGAGGTTCGGGATGGCGAGCGAGGTCGCCGGTGGTCCATCGTTCGATCCGGATGAGTTCCTTGCGGTGCGATCGCTGCAGTCGTGGCAACGCGTCGATCAGACCGGGACGACCAGGAGTGCCGTGCAGGATGTCACGCAGTTGGGCGAGACCGGTCCCGGTGTCAGCCGCCGTCTCGTCGTGCAGCTCAGAAGAAGCTGGCGAACCCATGGGCCGCGTAGTCCTCGCGCATCGTTTCGGTCTTGGCGCGCGCCAGCGGGAACTCGTCGCCGATCACGGCCAGGAAGGCAGCGAGCCCTTCGTCCAGCGAAGCCTCGGCTCCTCGCACCTTGGGCAGGACCTTCTGGACGAACTGCTCGTCCAGCGCGTCCTGCCACGGGGTGTCGATCTCCACGGCGGCGTTGACGTACAGGTGGATCTCCTGCAGGACACGGAACCCGAACGGGGCGATCCCCCGGAGCGCGTCCCAGACCGCCAGCAGGGTCTTCGCGTACGGCTCACCTTCTAGGTACTCGACGATGTAGGAACGCTGCAGCGGGAGCTCGATGAGCTGGGCACGGTCGTACACCTTGTCGGCGAACCCGTGGGTGGTCTCGTCGATGTTGACGGTGCCGGCGAACTTCAGGTTGGGGGAAAGCTGCACGGCATGGCCGGGCGCCAGGTCCAGTCGTGAGACACCTTCCCGCGACCTGACCTCCATCGCCGAGAGGAACCGGCTGAAGTAGTGCTCCACCCGAGCCAGGTTCATCTCGTCCAGGATCACGTGGTACTCACGAGCGGTTCGCTGGCTGGTTTCGGCCGAGTCCCATTCACGTGCAGCTTCCTGCACGAACTCGCTGAACGGCGTGTGGTGGTAGAAGCCGTCCAGCGGGGAGAGGTAGCCAAGGAGATCTTCGTTCGATGACCAGCTGGGGTCGACCGCGGCCAATTGGACCTGGGCACGAACGGTGGTGGCGTAGGCCTGAGCCAGCCACGTCTTGCCGGTACCGCTGGGTCCGGACAAGATGACGAACCCGCGGGTCTGCAACGCAAGGTGATAGCGACGGATCACGTCGTCGTCGATCAGGAACGTCGGGTTGGTCTCACGGAAGCGAGCCAGCACGTCTCGGAATCGGTCACCGATCGATTCGGCACCGTTGGAGGAACGATTGGGTTCGGTGGGTGGCTGGGCGGGCCACGCCGCAGTCATCGTGTCCGTCATCCCGCTCCTCGCGCTCGCCCGTTCGTCAAGGAGCCTCGCGCATATGCTGCGAGGCCACACCCCATCTTCGGCACGAATGGGCTCGGACCTGAACGACGGTGGCGGACTCGTGATGAAGGATCAGGGCTTGGCGAGGGGATGCCGTGTGGCGGAACCGGTATGGAGCCAGCAGGTGGGGGACGAGTTGTACGTGGAAAGGACCGTCGTGCAACCCGGTTCCGCGCACATACGGCCGCTTTCGGAGCGCCGAGGGCTTCCCTTCCCAGACCCGGGTGGTCCGTACTGCACGCCGTCCTTGCCCGTGGCTCGTGCCATGGTCGGTTGCCTTTCCCTGCGTGGATCACGAGATCCGTGAGAGCGCGATTGCTGGAAGGGCCATGAGGCGGTCCATCGGGGCGGTCGCACGACGCGAACCCTCGGGCGA
>DATDJD010000065.1:0-2723 GCA_036520695.1 Actinomycetota bacterium | reverse complement strand
CGAGTTCGGGCACACCTGAAGGAACGACGCTCCCAAGCGAGCGTGGACGCGGAACCAGGGATCGAAGGGCAGGCCATCGGACCGTGCCCACGACGCGTACTCCTGCATCGGGATCAAAGGAAATCGATGCTTCCAGGAGGGGCGGACGGGTGCGACCAGGTCGGCGAACCCAGCGCGCCGCGCAGCTTCAGCCATCTGACGGATCGGAACCACCGCATGACCCTGCCCTTGGTAGACGCGGACCACCACCGCCTGCAATGCACAGAGGGTGTTGGGCTCGATCCCGTTCTCGTACTGCTCGATGGCCAGGGGAAGCACACCGTCGATCCCGTCCGGGAGGCTCGCCGGGTCCCGGTCCCAGCGGAACGGGAGCGAGTTCCCGACGCACACCACGGAATCGGTGTCATCGTCCACGACGTAGAACTGGTGCTCGGGGGCGATCTCGAACAGCTGTGCCCAGCGTTCGTTCACGGTCGCGTCGTGCAAGAGGAACTCGGGCCACGCAGGCCCCACGGTCTCGTCCCATCGCTCTTCGAGCTCCGGCCGCTCGGCGTAGGTCACGACCCGGAGGTTCATCGCCCGCGCCTTACCAGTTCGGGTCGGTCCCCTTGACCGGGAGCAGCCGCGTGAAGGACTTGTCCGGCGCGACGACGCGGATCCCCGCTGGAGTGGCGACCACCATGAGACGACCGCTCGGCGCCCAGTCGTATGGATCGGGGCCGGTGGCTTCGGCGAGCGCGATGTCGATGCCGCTCGCCAGCTCCTTCCCTCTCAGGGTGCTGTTCGCTTGGTAGTGCTCCGCGAGGTAGGCGACGAACTTCAGCCCGCCCGACATGGTCGGCGCATGGCAGTAGTCCTCGCTCTCCCCTGGGTCGTCGCTGTCGATGGTGGGGACGAGGAGTTCCCCGTCTGTCTGGAGTTCGGTGGGACTCCACTTCCACAGACCGTCGTAGCCGCAGCCGAGGACATCGCCGTCCGAGGCGAACCCAACACCGAGCCCACCCTGGAAATTGGCGGTGACCCAGAGCCCCCCGCTCGCTGGGAACACGTAGTCGGCGAAGTCCTGCGTCTGGGTCCACTCGATACCGGTGCCTGCGATGTAGTCGCCCGACGGTGACCACACGAGCTCCCGGATGATCTCGAAGAAGTTGCCCAACACCGGTCCGGCCAGCGGCACCTTCCGCTGGTTCGTCCCGTTCGGGTTCATCAGCCACAACGCCCAGCCGGTCGAGTCCGGGGTTCCGCTGCCGTATCGGTCGAAGTCGAAGTCGCGCTCGAAGGCGATCGTTCGGCCGTCGGGCGACCAGGTGGGACCGTTGTCGGTCTTCCGGTTGTGGGTCAGCTGCTTCGACCCGGAACCATCGGGGTTCATGGTGAAGATCTCTTGGTCTCCGTCGCGGGTCGAGATGAAGACGATCTTGTTGCTGCCCGGTGCCCATTCGGGTTGAGCGTTGTTCCGCGTCCATGTGAGTCGACGCGCGTTCAGCCCGTTGGCCTGCACGCTGTAGATGTCCCCGGATCGGACGTAGATGATCCGACGAGCACCTGGGTTCGGTGCCGCGGACGCGGGCGTGGCAAGGAGTCCGATCAGGAGTAACACCGCGATCGATAGCCCGATGACATTCCTGTGTCCGGCCATGATGCCCCCCGATCCGGCGGTTGTTTCCGAAGGTATCAGTCTTGGATCGGGAGGTATAGGGAAGGGTCGTGCGAGCAGCTCGGCCAACTTGGGTTCACGGCCTTATCACGACGGAGGTGCCCATCGGGACGTCGGTCAACCGATCCATCTGCTCGTTGAACACGCGAACGCAGCCGAACGAAACCTCACGTCCACGGTCGGTGGGATCGACGGTGCCGTGGATCGCCATGCGGCCGCCACCCGGCCACTCGGTGAGCACCTCGGAGAAGCCGGAGAGCCCCAGCAGGTACGACCCGTACTGACCACCGGTGTCACTCGGCTGCAGTCGCGCCCACACGAAGAAGTGGCCCGGCGTCGTCGGCGTCGTGGGTTTGCCGATCCCGATCCGGAACCGATGGATCAGCCTGCCGTCGTGGAAGTGACGCAGGATGCGAGTGGACGTGTCGACCATGATGCGATCGGTCGCGCGCGCCAGCGTCACATCCGCTGCCTGCACCCACCCGCGCGAGCCGTTCGGCTCGATGCCCAGCAGGACCCGGTACCAGATCGTGCCGTCCTGGATCTGCGTCGCGCGCTGGACCGGGTAGACGATGGGCTGATCCCACGGGTTCGTGGTCTCCACCGCGAACCTGATCAGAGGGTCTGGACTTGGGTCGGCCCAAACCGGCATCGTCGGGGCAACCGACCGCACGACCCACGCGCCTGGCCCTGGGAGCTCGTGGGGCTGCGGCCCATCGATACTGCCGTCGTCGACGGCGGCGGTCAGACCCCCGTTCGCCTCGGGACCTCCGACGAATCCCTGGGGTGTGGAAGCCGGTGACACCACCGGATCGTCCGCCGAGGCCATGACGAAACTGGCGCAGGCCGCGCCCACCAGCGCGAGCGACGCGACCAAGACGATGAGAGACCGGCGGGGGGTGGTCACTTCCCCCATCGTTCCAGATGAACCGCATGTTCGTCGAGGCCGGGTCCGCAGCGGGGTAGCCTTGCATCGCGCGAGAGTGGCGGAACTGGCAGACGCGCCGGGTTTAGGTCCCGGTGCCCGCAAGGGCTTGGGGGTTCGAGTCCCCCCTCTCGCACCCCC
>DATDJD010000064.1:0-2733 GCA_036520695.1 Actinomycetota bacterium | reverse complement strand
CCCGAGCTAGACCCCTTCGATCGCCTCGATACGGCCGGACTTGACCGCTTCGAGGAAGGCTGCATGGTCGAGCTCGTTCTGGTCTGCGTACCGCGCGGAGAACTCCACGATCGCGCGGTCGAATTCATCCCGCTTGCCCATGTAGGCACCGATCGCGATGGAGTCGCCGGTTCGAGCGTGGGCGCGCGCCAGGGTCCAACCGCATGCCCTGGCATAGGCGAGGAGTCCTGGTGGCTTGATGAGCTCCGTGTCGATCGAGCCCTTCATGTCTCGCAACTGACGCCAGTAGAAGTGCCGTGACGTGTCCGCACCTTTCGTCCACCCGAGGAAGATGTCGCTCGCCGCCTGCATCGCACGCTGTCCGTGCACGACCCGCTCACCGTGATTGCGGTACCGGCTCTTGGGTAGGAACTCCTCCAGCACGGAGTCGGTGGCCTCCTTCACCTGCAGGAACAGCGGGTCGTCACGATCGCGGCCTTCGAGCAACACGATGAACCCACGTGTACCCACGCTGCCCACCCCGACGACCTTCCGGGCGATATCGACGAACTTGAACTTCTCCAAGAGCAGGCGGCGATCAGCCTGCAAGGTCGCTCGATAGGAGCGGAACTGCTCGCGCAGCACATCCTCGATACCTTCGGGCACTACCTCAGGTGGCATGTCCCGCAGCGGGACGACGATGGGCGGTGCGCTCGCGATCCTGAAGTCGCCGTCCACCTCGACGGCCAGCTTCGACAGTGCCTGGAGGCTGTCCTTCATCCGGGCCTTCTGCATCACCTTCTCGGCACCCTTGCGAACCTCACCCTTCAACTCGCCCAGCAGATCGGCGGCGCTGAGGTGGGAATACCACACTTCCATCGTGCGCATACCGGCGAAGTTCAGCATCGCCTCCCGGTAGGTCTTGACGGACGTGGTCGTGGCGGCGGTGATCTCCTTCCCCGTGAACCCTCGGTGGCGGCCGGCGATCGTGAAGCTCGCAGCCATCCGCTTCACGTCCCACTCCCACGCACCGGGGAGGGTCTCGTCGAAGTCGTTGAGATCGAAGATCAGATCGCGTTCCGGGGAGGCGAACAACCCGAAGTTGGACAGGTGCGCGTCGCCACAGATCTGCGCGGTGAGTCCCGATCGCGGGGTGGGTCCGAGGTCGGCGGCCATCACGCGCGCCGCCCCCCTGTAGAACGTGAAGGGCGACACCATCATGCGGCCGTGCCGAACCGGCACCAGGTCGGGTTCGCGTCGAGCGTTCTGCTCGATCAACAACTCCACCGGATCTCGCCGCTCGGGTGAAGGTACCCACTCGCCGTGACTCGCCCTGGGCACCAGGTTCCTGGCTTCCCGGCCCTTGACCCGACGTTCCCCGGCAGACGGATGCTCAACCATGTGCTGCTTCGACATAACGCGCTCCTCGTGAGGCCCCTGGGCGAGAGTGTGACACCTTGCGCCCGAACGTGCATCGTCCGAAGGGGACGAAGCCTGAGCTACTCAGCCTTCCGTAACGGTGCGTAGGCGAGCAACACCCACTTGTCACCCACATCGGAGAACGTGATCGAGGCTTCGGTGCCATCGCCCGAGCCGCTCACGGTGAGCACGACACCTTCGCCCCACTTCTCGTGGATCACGGTATCCCCCGGGCCGATGGACGGTGCCTCGCGCCTGGGCACGCCGCCGGGTGAGGGTGGGGTCCAGTCGCGAGCGGGCTGGTCGTCCCCGTGGCGTGTTCCACCGATCATGCGCCCGCCATCGTCGTCGTTCCGCAGGCGTCCACCGAACGCTGCCTGGCGGCCCGAGCGCTCACCCTCGCGGAGATCGAACAGGTGCTCAGGCATCTCACCCAGGAACCGCGACGCCGGGTTGTACTGGGTCTGGCCGAACAACGTTCGACTCCACGCGTGCGTGAGGTACAGGCGCTGCTGGGCGCGCGTGATGCCCACGTATGCCAGCCGGCGTTCCTCCTCCAGCGCTGCGGTGTCGGTCATCGAGCGGTAGTGCGGGAAGATGCCGTCCTCCATGCCCACCATGAAGACCACGGGGAACTCCAAACCTTTCGCGATGTGCAGCGTCATGAGGGTGACGTTGGAGGCCTCTTCGTCGTATTCGTCTTGCTCCCCCACCAAGGACACCTGCTCCAGGAACGCCTCGAGCCCTGCCTCTGGATCGCGGGCGAACAGCTCAGCGGCCACACCGGACAGTTCCTGCAGGTTCTCGATACGGCCCTGGGCATCGACGGTTCGAGCTTCCTCCAGCTCGCCGAGGTAGCCCGACTCCAGGGCGGCGAACTCCACCATGCGCGCCGGACCTGCTCCGTCGTCGAGGTGATGCTGGATCGCCGCCATGATCTGGTTGAACCCAGCGACCGCGCCCTTCGCGCGGGTCTGCAAGACCGCGATCTCATCGACGCGACGACAGGCTTGCAGGACGTCGATCTCCTCGTCACGCGCGAACGATTCGATCGCGGCCACGGTGGCATCGCCGATGCCACGCTTCGGCATGTTGACGACCCGGCGGAACGAGATGACGTCCTGCGGGTTGAGCAGGAGCCGCAGGTAGCCGAGCACGTCCTTGATCTCACGGCGCTGGTAGAACCGCACGCCGCCGAACACCCGGTAGGGCGTGCCCACCCGCATCAGCACGTCCTCCAACACACGTGACTGGGCGTTCGTTCGATAGAACACGGCGACGTCGGAGTAGCGGAAGCCTTCGGACTCGCGGAGGCGTTCGATCTCCTCGACCACG
>DATDJD010000063.1:0-10175 GCA_036520695.1 Actinomycetota bacterium | reverse complement strand
GCAGGTCGGTCTGAAAGCCGTCAATGGCGCAACAGCAGGCACCGAGCCGGTGATCGGGGTGACCGGCATGTGGCTCGACGATGACGCGGGCGGGGTCGTCGGGGCGCCTGATGCAAGCGACGGGTTCATCTGTACCGGCGTTAGTCAGGTCTTCGTCGACGTGACTGCCTGAGTCACATCGCCCCTAGAGGGGCATCAGGTTGTAGGGCGGGGGCAAGCCCCGCCCTACGGATTCGGTGAACGGTTCCTGATGGGTCGACCGCGCGCGCCTCCGCTCGTGCGGTCTTCCGTCGTCCTGACTCCGTACGATGGTCGGTCGGGCTTGCCTTCTGCCCACTCGCGACCCAGTTCCTCCCGAGAGGTTTCCACCCATGTCCACGACAACGTCATCTGAGCCGACCGTTCACCCGGTCGATCGTGCGATCTTCCGGCGCGGCATGAAGTTGGTCGGCTCGTACGTGCGCATGCACCCGAAGCCGTTCGCCGCCTCGGTGGTGGGCGCCGTCGTGTTCGCGTTCGCCTCGCTGTGGCTCACCTACGCGCTCGCGTGGGCGACCGACGAGGTCCTCCAGCCCGCGTTCGAAGGCACGCTCGACACCTCGAAGGTCTGGGTGGCGGTCGGAGCCCTGATGGTGGGTGGTATCGGCAGAGCCTTCGGCATCATGGTTCGCCGCTACTACTCGGGTGTCGCCGGCGAACGGGTCATGGCAACGCTGCGAACCCGGGTTGCCGAGCGCTACCGGTCGCTCTCGCTCCGCTTCCACCGCGAAACCCCTACCGGCGAGTTGTTGGCGCACATGGAAGCCGACGTGAAGGCGGCGGTCGACGTGTTCTGGCCGGTCCCGTTCGCGGTGGGCGTCATCCTACTGACGTTGTTGGCCCTGATCGCCCTGGTGCTGACCGATCCGTGGATGGCGCTCGTGGGCTGCGTGGTCTTCCCGTCGCTCGCGATCTTGAACCGTATCTTCGCCCGGCGCATGGAGGAACCGGCCCAGTTGGCGCAGGAGCGCATCGGCGAGGTCAGCGCGGTCGCGCACGAATCCATCGACGGCGCCTTGGTGGTCAAGACGTTGGGGCGCGAGGACGCGGAAAGAGACCGATTGCTCGATCGTGCCCGCGCCTTGCGTGATGCCCGGGTGCAGGGCGGGACGATCCGCGCCACCTTCGAAGCAGCGCTCGACGCGCTCCCCACCATGGCCATCATCCTGCTGCTCGCGGTGGGGTCGGCGCGCGTCGCCAGCGGCGACATCACCCTGGGCGACCTCATCGGGTTCATCGCCCTGTTCCAGCTCTTGAGCTGGCCCATGCGATTCATCGGATGGATCCTGGCCGAGCTGCCTCGAGCGGTCGTCGGCTATGACCGTATCGAGGAGGTCCTGCGGGAGCCGGTCACGGTGACGCCTCCGCGCGAAGGCATCCCGCTGCCCGGCGGCCCGCTGGACCTGCATGTGCATGACCTTCGCCTGGAGTACGAAGCATCATCGCCCGTGCTCGAAGGCGTCACGTTCGGGGTCGCGGCAGGTGAATCGGTCGCCATCGTGGGCCAGACGGGTGTGGGCAAGAGCACGCTGACCCAGCTGATGGTCCGGCTGGTCGATCCCGACACCGGGCACGTCGAGATCGGCGGCGTGGACCTGCGTGAGGTCGACGTCGACTCGCTGCGTGCGTCGGTCGCGGTGGTCTTCCAGGAGAGCTTCCTGTTCGCTGAGAGCGTGCGTTCCAACATCGCGTTGGACTCCGGGGCCGGTGAGGACGAGATCGTGCGCGCGGCGACGATCGCTGCGTGCGACCGCTTCATCCGCGCGCTCCCCAAGGGCTACGACACGGTCGTGGGAGAACGCGGCCTGACGCTGTCGGGTGGGGAGCGCCAACGTGTCGCCCTGGCACGAGCGCTGGTGCGGAAGCCGCGTTTGCTGATCCTGGACGACGCCACCAGCGCCGAGGACCCGTCGATCGAAGCCGACATCCTGGGCGCGCTGCGCCGCGAGCTGGCGACCACGCTGGTGGTGGTCGCCTACCGTCTGTCCACGATCAGCCTCGCCGACCGCGTGATCTTCCTGCGGAACGGGCGGGTGGAAGCCACGGGTTCCCACGTCGAACTGCTCGAGACCCAACCCGGCTACGCGTCGATCATCCGAGCCTACGAACGAGGTGAACGATAGATGGACGCCGACCTCGCACGCCTGCGCGGCGACGGCGACGAGCTCCCGGTGCCCGAGGAGTTGAAGGGCTCGTTCGCGGTGCTGCGCCGTGGGGTGCGAGAGAGCCCGGAGTTGCGGAAGGGCCTGGGGTTCACGCTGATCGTGTCCCTGGGCATCACGGTGGTGTCGCTGGTCACCCCGGTCCTGGTGCAGCAGGTGTTCGACCATGGGTTCACGCCGGAGTTCCGGCCGAGGTTCGTGTACGGGATGTGTGCGGCAGGGTTCCTGCTCGTGGTCGTGGCCTTCCTGGCGGCGCGGACGGCGGGCCGACGCCTGGTGCGGACCTCCGAGGAAGCCCTGATGAACCTCCGGGTACGGACGTTCGCCCATATCCACCGGCTCTCGATCGCCGAGCAGTCAGAGGAGAAGCGCGGCGTGTTCGTCGCGCGGGTCACTGCCGACGCAGATTCGCTACAGCAGTTCACCGAATGGGGTGGCATCGCGTGGTTGATCTCGTTCGTGCAAGCCTTCGGCGCGCTGGCCTTGATGCTGTTCTACTCCTGGCAACTCTCGATCGTGGTGGTCCTGCTGATGGTGCCGCTCGTGTTGATCATGGGCTCGATGCAGGCACGCCTGTCGGCGGCGTTCGACGCGGCGCGTACGCGCGTCGGCGAGATGCTGAGCGAGGTGTCCGAGAGCGTCATGGGCGCGGCGGTCGTACGCGCGTACGGGTTGGACGACACGATCCACGACCGGGTGACCGGGGCGATCGGCCGTCGCTACGACGCCGAGGTCAAGGCGCACCTTCGCGCGGCGACGCTCTGGCCGATGTCCAGCGTGTTCTACGCGCTGACACTGTCGGTCGTGGTCGCGGTGGGGGCGTTGTTCGGCCCCGAGTGGGGACTCACGTTCGGCACCGTGACCGCGTTCCTGTTCCTCGGTGACGTGTTCCTCGGCGTGTTCGAGGACCTGCCCGAGATCTACGCCGAAACCCAGACCGCGATCGCGGGGTGGCGCAAGATCCTCGCGGTGCTCGACATCCCGGTGGAGATCGAGGAACCGGTCGACGGTGTTCGCTTGCCCACGCACGGTGCGTTGGATGTGGCGGTGCGTGACATGACGTTCGCATATCGCGACGGGCGGCCGGTGTTGCGCGACATCGACGTGACGGTGCCGGCGGGATCACACATCGCGATCGTCGGCGAGACCGGCAGCGGGAAATCCACGTTCGCGAAGTTGCTGACGCGCCTCGCCGACCCGGCCGACGGCGTCATCGAGGTTGGCGGCGTGGACCTTCGCGACATCGAGCCGACGTCGCGGCGCGTCGCGATCCGCATGGTGCCCCAGGACGGGTTCCTGTTCGACTGGACGGTGCGTGAGAACGTCAAAGCCGGTCGAGAGGGTGCCACCGATCGTGAAGTGGACGCCGCCTTCGAGGAACTGGGCTTGGGCGACTGGGTGCGCGCGTTGCAGGACGGGCTCGACACACGGGCGGGTGAGCGAGGCGAGCAGCTCTCCGTGGGCGAACGTCAGCTGATCGCACTGGTGCGGGCGCAGATCGCAGACCCGGGCCTGCTGATCCTGGACGAAGCCACCAGCGCGGTGGACCCCGCCACCGAGGCGCGGATCACGGAGGCCCTGCGGCGATTGTCCGCGGGCAGGACGACGGTGACCATCGCACACCGGCTGTCGACGGCTGAGCACGCCGATCGGGTGTTGGTGTTCGACGCGGGTCAGATCGTGGAGCAGGGCACGCATGACCACCTGGTGTCGGCCGAGGGTGGCGTGTACGCGGGGCTGTTCCAAAGCTGGCTGGGCAACACCCAGGTGGACGACGCGAGCTGACCCGCCCTTTCCGAGCGAAGGGGCGGAGCCGATGGGCCTCGCGCAACCTCGACGGCGACGTCGCCCTGTGCTCCGCGCCGGCACTTGTAGGGGGCCTAACGACTGCGACCTACGACGCTGTCGTTAGCCCCACAACGAGTAGCGGCGCGAAGCAGGAACGCAAGGCGCCCCGACACCGCCGCCGACCGGTACCATCACCAGCCAAGATGCCGAAATCCAAGGGTCGCAAGAAGCAGCAGAATCGGCGTTACCAGCTGGGCACGTCCCCCAAGACGAAGCACAAGTCCAGTCCCCGCTGGTACGGCCCCATGCTCATCATCCTCATGGGCATCGGCGTGCTCGTCATCGTGCTCAATTACGTCGGGTTGATCCCCGGCACCGATGGCGCGGCCTCGCCGGTGTGGCTGTGGGTCGGACTCGGCTTCATCGGAGCAGGCTTCGTGGGCACCACGTTCTGGCGGTAGAGGGAGCCCTTAAGAAGGAATCACATGCGTGTGATCCTTCCACAACGTTTCCCACAGTGTGGAAAACCCTCACGCGGGGCGCTGGATCACCTGCATCCGCTCACCACAATGGCGCGGCACCTGCAGCTCCCCCAGTCGGGACACCTTGTACTCGGTTCCGCACTCACCGCACACCAGGTAGACGTCCAGATCGTCCACGTCTTCGGGTTCATCCGGGGCAACCGGAGCCGTGGGATCGATCGAGAACGATCGGATCGACGCCATGCCGAAACGCCAGATCAACGCGCCGAGCAGGATCGCGGTGAGGACCAGGAGCCAGGTGGGCATGCCCCCAGCCTAGATCACCTGCCTAGATCAACCCCTGCGCGATCATGGCGTCCGCCACCTTCGTGAACCCGGCGATGTTCGCGCCGTCTACGTAGTTGCCGTCCACTCCATACTCGGCCGCCGTGTCCCGGCACTGTTCGTGGATACTCCGCATGATCGTTCGCAGTCGTTCGTCCATCTCTTCACGGGTCCACGTGAGCCGCAACGAGTTCTGCGACATCTCCAGCCCACTGACCGCAACGCCACCGGCGTTCGCCGCTTTTCCGGGCCCGTACAGGATGCCCGCCGACACGAACGCCTCTACCCCTTCGGGCATCGTGGGCATGTTCGCGCCTTCGCTCACCACGCTCACTCCGTTGTTCAACAGGTTGGCGGCGTCCTTGGCGTTGATCTCGTTCTGGACCGCACTCGGGAACGCACAATCGGCTTCGATGTTCCACAGCGGGTTGTGATCGTCGTAGGGATCCGACGCGATGAACTCCACCCCGGGGAAGCGTTCCGCGTACTCCATGATCCGGCCCCGCCTGGCTTCCTTCAGGTCGATCACCCACGCCAGCTTCTCGGGGTCGATCCCCTCCCGGTCGTAGATCACACCGCCGGAATCCGACAGCGTCACCGGACGCGCGCCGAGGTCCAGCAACTTCTCCACGGTGTACTGCGCGACGTTGCCGGAACCCGAGACCAGGCACACCTTGCCGTCCAACGAGTCATCTCGGGTCCCCAGCATCTCCTGCGCGAAGTACACCGCGCCGTAGCCGGTCGCCTCCGGCCGGATCAGCGAGCCGCCCCACTCCAGTCCCTTACCGGTGATCGCGCCGGTGAACTCGTTCCTGATGCGCTTGTACTGGCCGAACAGGTAGCCGATCTCACGCCCACCCACCCCGATGTCGCCGGCAGGCACGTCGGTGTGCGGCCCGATGTGACGCTGCAGCTCCGTCATGAACGACTGGCAGAAGCGCATGACCTCGGCGTCGGAACGGCCCTTCGGGTCGAAGTCCGCCCCGCCCTTGCCCGCACCGATCGGCAACGTCGTCAGCGCGTTCTTGAACACCTGCTCGAACGCCAAGAACTTCAGCATGCCCAGGTACACCGTGGGGTGGAACCGCAACCCACCCTTATAGGGACCGATCGCGCTGTTCATCTCCACGCGGAACCCGCGGTTCACGTGGACCTCGCCTCGATCGTCCTGCCACGGCACCCGGAACATGATCACCCGCTCGGGTTCGACCAGGCGTTCCAGGACCGCGGCCTCGCGGTAGTGGGGATGGCGTTCGAGCACCGGGTGCAACGACTCCGTCACTTCCTGTACCGCTTGCAGGAACTCCGGTTCGTTCGGATTCTTCGCCGCGACGTCGGCCATCAGCCGGCCCACGTAGTCACTCACAGGTCTTCGCCCCCACCCCGTCGGTTCGTCCGAGGCGAGCCTATGTGCTGGACACGTTCTGCTGCAAGAACTTCAGGATCGCTCGCTGCTGGCGGATCGATTCCTCGGTGTCGTGGGAACCGTGCCCCGTGCCGAACAGGTACACCTGGTGCGGGTGATCACGCTCCTTCAGTTTGTCGACGTAGGCCATGGCCTGGCGATACGGACAGCGGCTGTCGTTCTCGCCGATGATGAACATCACCGGAGCGGTCACCTGATCCGCGAAGTTGATGGGGTTGCGCTCGCGCATCAGTTCTGGCACCTCGGCGGGTGCGCCGCCCAACAATGCCCGGTCGTAGGCCTGCAGTTCCGGTGACATGTCGTCGTAGGAGAGTTCGTAGTCGCCCACCGGAACACCCGCGATGCCGCAACGCCACAGCTCCGGGTGCTTGCCGACTTCCATCAGCGTGATGTAGCCACCCCACGACCAACCGCCGATCACCGCGCGGTCAGGATCGGCGATGCCGCGGGCCACCAGGTCAGCGAGCCCCGCGTTGACGTCGACCAGTTCGGGGCCGCCGATGTTGCCGACCAGCGTGTCGCGCCATTCGCGCCCGTACCCGATCGAACCACGGTAGTTGACCATGCCCACCGCGAACCCGGCGTCCACGTAGGCCTGCACCTCGGGACTGAACCGGTCGGTGTCCAGCCAGGTGGGCCCACCGTGCACGAACATGATGACCGGGAACGGACCGACCCCTTCGGGGGTCACGTAGAACCCGTGCACGCTGTCCCCTTCGCCGTTGTCGAAGCGCCACGACTCGTACGGGCGGCCTTCAGGAGCTCGGTCGCCTTCAGCCCGCAGGACCTCGTGCCCGGCGTCGTCGAACACCATGGCCGCGTGTTCACCCTGGGTCAGGCGGAACCACACATGCCCATCCGGTCGGACTCGAGCGCTGAAGACGGTCCCCGCTTGCGTCTCGAGTTGCGTCAACGCACCGCTGGCGATCTCGTATCGGAACAGGCGGTGACGGCCTTCGACCAGGTGCAGCAACAACAACGCGTCGGCCTGGGGCCACCAGTCCCCCAGTTCCACGACGCCATCCAACTCGAGCGGAAGATCGGTCCACGTGTCGGTGGCCAGATCCCACAGCGCCGGCCGGTCGTCGCCCTGGCGTTCGTGCACCACCACCAGCCGTTGGTCGCCGGGGATGGGCGACCACCCCACTGCGTGCAGGGCCATACCCGCGTCCTCCCGTTCCGCGACGATGGTGCCGGTCCGCGGATCCACGACGCGGAGCGCCGGGTGGAGCAGGCCACCGTGCTCAGCGTGTTCCACGCACAGCAGGGAACCGTCGGCCGAAAGCCCGGCACGGTTGAAGCCACCACCCGCAGCACCGGCGATGCTGATGCCCTCGGTGCTCCGCATGAGTTCCTTGGCCGGCTCTCCATCGACCGACACGTAGACCGCGAACCCGTCCCGGTCGCTCACCGCGGCGGCCACCACCGTCCCCGCCTGCGCGATCCCCTGATTCCAGCCTTGTGGGATGCCGTCCAGGAAGAGACGAGACTCTCCGCCCTGGAACGGCTCGACGTACCACCGACCGGCCTCGCTGCCGGTCTCATCCTGCCAGTACACGACCCCGGAACCGTCGAGCGTCGGCATGCCGGTGATGACGCCCACCGGGTGATCGGTCACCTGACGTTTCGTGCCCGTCGCCGTGTCCCAGCAGTGGACCTGCCAGACACCGCTCTCGCTGCTCTCGTACACGATGCGATCGGGCGCCTGCGGGGACCAATCAGGCATGGACACTGCCGGAGCGCGGTAACGCGCTTCCCAGCGAGGACTCGAGATGTCAGGGCTGTTGGACATCCTCAGACGATAGCCGCTGCCCACGCAATGCGGACCAGATGCGTTCGGGTGACAGTGGCAGATCGAGGTGACGGATGCCGTACGGACCGAGGGCGTCGACGACCGCGTTCTGCACGGCGGGCGTGGACCCGATGGCGGCCGATTCACCGATCCCCTTGGCGCCGAGAGGGTTCACGGGCGTCGGTGTCTCCATCCGCTGGGTCTGGAACCAGGGGAACTCGGCCGCCGAGGGCATCAGATACGTCGTGAGGTTGCCGGTCACGGGGTTGGCCGACTCGTCATAACGGACCTCTTCGTAGAGCGCCTGTGCGATACCTTGAGCCAACCCCCCGTGCACCTGGCCCTCGACCAACATCGGGTTGAGCACGCGGCCACAGTCATCGACGGCGATGTGACGGACCAGACGAACGTCCCCGGTCTGCGTGTCGACCTCGACCACCGCCACGTGGGCTCCGAACGGGAACGTCGACGAAGGTTCGCGGTAGACCCCCTCGGTGCGGAGCCCGGTCGTCATGCCCTCCGGGAGCCGAGTGGGGTCGTCGGCCGCCACCGAGAGATCGGCCCAGGTGATCGCGCGTTGCGGGGCACCCGACACCTCGACACCGTCGGCGCCGACCTGCAGATCGGCTTCGTCGGCCTCGAGGATGTGAGCCGCCAAGGCGCGAGCCTTCACCACCAGTTCCTGACTTCGTTCCAGCACCGACGATCCACCTGCCTGCAGCGAGCGCGACCCCCACGTGCCCGCCCCTCGGCGCACCCGACCGGTGTCGCTGTGCACCACCGTGATCGTCTCGAAGGGCACACCCAACACCGCCGAGGTGATCTGCGCGAACGCCGTCTCGTGACCCTGTCCGTGCGGTGACGTGCCGGTCTCCACCGTGATCGATCCGTCGTCATGCACCTGCACCGCGCCGAACTCCTTGCTCATGAACGACGTGATCTCGACGTAGGTGCACACACCGATGCCGAGCTCGGCGTGATCGCCCCGGGCTCGGCGTGCCGATTGGTCGGCACGGAGTTCATCGATACCTGCGAGTTCCAACGCCAGGTCCAGGGATCGCTCGTAGTCGCCGATGTCGTAGACCGTGCCTGAGGGCGTCTCGTACGGGAACGCGTCGGGCGGGATCATGTTCGTGCGGCGAACCACCACCGGATCCATCCCCAGTTCGGCTGCCACCAGGTCGATCGCGCGTTCGATGAGCGCGGTCGCCTCGGGTCTGCCGGCACCGCGGTAGGGAGCGACCGGCGTCGCGTTCGTCACGACCGACCGTCCCCGGCACGCGATGTCGCGGATCGTGTAGACGCCGCTGAGCATCTCCTGGGTCGTCGTCGGCAGGAACGCCCCGATCGGGTAGGCGCCCATATCCGCGATGAGGTCAGCGCGCAGTCCCACGATCGTGCCGTCCCGCTTCGCCCCGATCTCGACCAGTTGCACCTGCGCTCGGCCATGCGTCAGGCAGAGCATCGACTCGGACCGTGTCTCCACCCAGCGGATCGGACGGCCGAGCCGCGCGGCCGCCACCGCGACGGCTTGGTACTCCGGGTAGATCTGCAGCTTCGCGCCGAACCCGCCGCCTACGTCGGGCGCGATCGTTCGGACCCGCTGTTTCGGCACCTTCAGCAACTCTGCGAGGTCATCACGCACGTCGAACGGCACCTGCGTGGAGACCCAGACAGTGAACCCGCCTTCACCGTCGGGCTCGACAGCGATCGCGTTGGGTTCCATGGGCACCGGGGCCAGGCGCTGGTTCACGAAGCGGCCGCGCGCGATCACGTCGGAACCAGCCAGCACATCGTCGTCCCACCGCACCGTGAAGGTGGTCGCGACGTTGGAGCCCCGGCCGGGCCACAGCAGGGGTGCGTCGTCGGCGAGCGCCGCTTCCACATCGGTGACGGTCGGCAGCGGTTCCAGGTCGGGCAGGACGGCTTCGGCGGCGTCCATGCCGGTCGCAAGCGAGCTGGCCACCACCAATGCGAGCGGTTCCCCGACGAACCTGACCACATCTCGGGCGAGCACCTCGCGACCGAAGGTGTCGTCGATCGACCCCGTGTCATCGCTCTCCACGTTGCCGCTGGGGGGCATCGCCGGGATCGCCAGATCGTCTGCGGTGAAGACCGCCTCGACGCCAGGCATCGACCGAGCGGCCTCGACATCCACACCC
>DATDJD010000062.1:0-4143 GCA_036520695.1 Actinomycetota bacterium | reverse complement strand
GGAGGCGCTGGAGGAGGCGATCGTCTCGTTCCGAACTCGGGGCGACCTTCCGTCTGTTGCCGGCGCCATGGACACGCTTGGGGTGGTGAGCCGCTCACTCGGAGATCCGAGATGGATGCACCTTCCCGATGAGGCCCTGGCGATGCTCGAGCCGTTGCCACCGAGTCCACAGTTGGTTGGGGCGCTCCTGTCAGCATCGACCAGGGAGAGCCTCCAAGGCAGGCACGCGAACGCGCTCCGGTTCGCCGAGCGAGCGCTGTCGCTGGCGGATGAGCTCGATCTCCCGCGGCCCGCACGTGCGATGGGCCTCGCTGCGAACTCGCGCATCGAGATGGGCGATGCGGATGGCCTACAGGAATTCCGAGAAGCGATCGAACTCGCCTCTCAAGCTGGACGTGGGCGACTCGCCGCTGATCTGACCAACTCGCTCGGGGTCTGCCTCTGGGCGTTCGAGGGTCCCGCGGCCGCGCTGCAGGTGTTCCGCGAAGGGGTCAGTTTCGCCGATGCCCGCGGGCTCTCCGCGCAATCTGACAACAACTCCGTGAGTGCGCTCGATGCGCTCGTCGATATGGGCGGATACGACGAGGTGAGCGTGGTGGCGGCGAACATGTCCCCGCGACTGGAGGCCAGTGGCAACGTGTTCGGCCTATCCGTCATCCGGGCCACGCTGGCCAGGATCGCGACCCTGCAGGGGAGGGCCAACGAGGTGGCTGGATCGCTCGACTGGCTCGAGGCCTCGACCAGGAGCCTTGGATCAGCCGAGTTCATGGTGTTCGGTCTCGGGTCGAGCGCCTCCGCACGTGCGACGCTCGGGCAGGAGGATGCGGCGATCACGCTCTTGGTCGAACTCGAGGCATATTCAGCGGCCAGGGACAACGAGTACTACGCAGCTCTCCTGCCCGCGATGGTGCGCACCGCGCTGCGGTTCGGTGAGGCCTCACTCGCCGATCGTTTCGTCGGTCGCTACGAGCCGCGATACCCCTATGCCGAGCACTCGGTCGTCACGGCGGAAGCGTCGATCGCTGAGGACCGAGGGGATCTGGAGTCGGCTGCCGAGGGCTACGCCGATGCTGCCGATCGCTGGGACCGATTCGGCGTCGTCCACGAGCACGGGTTCGCGCTCCTCGGTCACGGCCGATGCCTGCTCGGGCTCGACCGATCGGCCGAGGCCGGGCCCATCTTCGAACAGGCGCAGACGATCTTCGGCCGGCTCCACGCGGCCCCCGCGCTCGCCGAGACCGACGCGCTCCTCAAGCAGTTGAACGTGGAGTAAGCATCTCGGGCCGATTCGCGCCCTCAACACACGACATGCAAGATGCCGTGGTGACCGAGAACGAGGTCGAGCGCCTCTACCGCGAACAGGGGCGTCGGCTCTGGGCAGCGGTGTTCGTCTACGCGCGGGACCGCTCGATCGCCGATGACGCAGTCGCTGAGGCGTTCGCCCAGCTCCTGCGACGCGAGCGGGAGATCCATGATCTCGGTGCCTGGGTGTGGACCGCCGCGTTCAGGATCGCCGGGGGAGAGCTCCAGCGACGCGCCGTCCTTCTCCACGAGGTGCCGGAGACGGTTCATGTGGACGAGTTCGCTGACACCGAGATCCTCGGCGCAGTCGCGACGTTGCCCGAACGCCAGCGCGCCGCGGTGCTGCTCTTCTACTACGCCGATCGACCGATCCGTGAGGCCGCCGAGATCCTTGGCGTGAGCTCGTCCACGTTCCGTGTCCATCTGACCCGTGCCCGAAGGCACCTGAGTCGAACGCTTGGTGATGTCCCGTGAATGATCTCAAGCCCCTGTTCGAGCGCGACCTCGCTCGCGTTCCGATGCCAGCGTTGTGGGCCGACATCGAGACCCGGACGGCGGCACCGGAGGCACCTGAGCGCGACACCCGGCTGCAACCGACTCCGCCGCGCCGTCGCCTCGCCCCGCTGCTTCTGGCCGCTGCGGTCACGACCGCCCTGTTCGCCGGACTCTTCTCGGTGATCCGTGACGAACCGGCGCCACCCGCGGAGGAGCCCGTGCCCAACGTCTTGCGGATCACGTGCCTCGGAGGACAGATGGAGCGCCTGAGCTCGCGCACGGTCGCCGTCCAGCCGGACGGGCTTCATGTCGAGATCATTCAACGCTTCCCCGGCGAGCCCATCATGGTCGGTTGGCGGGACACCGACATGGGATACGGCTACCAGAGCATCCGTCTCAGCTCCCATGCGGG
This sequence comes from Actinomycetota bacterium, assembly GCA_036520695.1. Lineage (GTDB taxonomy): Bacteria > Actinomycetota > UBA4738 > UBA4738 > HRBIN12 > JAOUEA01. Next base: position 1,934 of record DATDJD010000062.1, on the reverse strand, counting down.
TCCTCGCCAGGAAGTGGTCTCGACGATGCATATCTCCGTGGGAGATCTCGGGATCGGCTGTTTCGAGACGCGCCCAGGCGCCTTTTCAGCCTCCGATTTCGAGTGGGTGAAGGTCGTCGATCCAGGTGGTGTGTGGGTCTCGACCGTGCTGGATTGTGAACTCGTCGTTGGACGGGGATCGATCGGAAGTGAGTACACCGACCTGGACGGTGTTCCCGAAGGCGAATGGCCTCAACGCCTCCTCGATCGCACCAGGGGTCTCGTCCGAGGTGATGTCGTCGAGCCCGCGGGGTTCCCGGACGCGGAGCTGCCCAGCTTCAGAGCGGTAAGGGACGGCCGTGTGATCGCTCGGTATCAGGTCGGTCGCGACGCCGATGGAGGGTTGTACGCGGAGATGGACGCGTGCGGGATCAGATCGGAGTGACGACACTCTGGCGGTCACGCTGTCCGCTCCGATGTGCGTCGAGTAGCCCACGACTCCACCGGTCCGATCAACGCGAAGAGGGCTGGGTTCAGCGTGATCGAGATCAGTGACGCCGCCACGATCAACTGGAAACCCTTCTCGGGCAACAGATCCAGGCCGAGGGAAGTCGTCGCCACGATGAAGGAGAACTCACCGATCTGCGCCAGCCCCGCCGCCACGAGCAACCCTGTCGCCAGCGGTCGTTTCAGCGCCGCGACCAACAGCAGCGCCGCCACTGCCTTGCCCACGATCACCACGCCGACCACCGCGACGATCGCGAGCGGTTCGTCCCGAAGGATCGCCGGATCCAGCAGCATGCCGACGGAGACGAAGAACAACACGCTGAACACGTCGGTGAGGGGCAGCACGTCGTGCGCGGCTCGCTCACTCACCCGCGACTCGCTCAGCACGGCGCCCGCCAGGAACGCGCCCAAGGCCAGCGACACGTCGAACACCTGGGCGGCGAGGTAGGCCACGCCCAGCGCGATCGCGACGACGGCCAGCGTGAACAGTTCCCGTGAACCCTGCCCTTGCACATGGTTCAGCAGCCACGGCAAGAGTCGGGCACCGACGACCAGCATCAGCAGGGTGAGGATCGCCGCCTTGCCCAACGCTGCGCCGATCTCGAGCATCACTCCGCCCGCGGTGAGTGGCTCGGCGCCTTCCACTGTGCCGGCAGCAACGGCGAGGATCGGCAATAGGACCAGCGCGATCACCGTGAACAGGTCCTCGACGATCAGCCAGCCGGTCGCGACGCGCCCAGCGTCCGTGTCGAGTTCGTCCCGCTGGCGCAGGGCGCGCAGCAGAACCACCGTGCTCGCGACCGAGACCGCGAGTCCCAGCACGAGGCCGGAAACCAGATCCCACCCGAAGGCGAACCCGGCTCCCACACCGAGCAAGGTGGAGATCGCGATCTGGCCCAGCGCGCCCGGGACGGCGACCGTGCGAACCTTCATCAGGTCGCGGACGCTGAAGTGCAGGCCCACGCCGAACATCAACAGCGCGACACCGATCTCGGCCAATTCCAACGCCACCGCTTGATCGGCGACCAATCCGGGCGTGAATGGGCCGATCGCGACGCCCGCCAGCAGGTAACCCACGATGGCCGGGAGCTTCACCAGCCGCGCCAGGAAGCCGCCGATGAAGGCCGCCCCGAGGCCGATCGCGATCGTGGCGATCAGGTCGGTTCCGTGGCCTTCCAAGGGGGTCTCCTCCCCGATCGCGGTGCCGATCGAACTGGGATGAACTCTACGGAATCCGATCCCTTCGTCGGCGAACCGGCGTGGTCGTGACCTGCCGGATGAGCTGGACCCCAGCTGATCTGGCCGATGTCCATGAGCACTTCGATGGCGCTGCTACACTCAGCCCACTCCATGAAGTTCCGCGACTTTCGCATTCCCAACTTCCGGCGGCCGACAGTGTTGGCCGCCTTCGCCGTTGTCCTCGCGACTGTCCTTGCGCCGGTGTCCGC
>DATDJD010000061.1:0-3226 GCA_036520695.1 Actinomycetota bacterium | reverse complement strand
TCCACCCTCACGGTGCGCAAGCCGGCGTCCTTGACCCGGAACGAGTACTCGATGTCGGCCGTGCGGTACCACCGGAACCTTTCATCGAACAACCCCACGTCGGTGAGCAGGTCGCGCCGCATGGCCATGCAGTAGCCCTCGACGGCGTCGACCTCGCCTGGCCCGGGTGCGTCCTCGAACTCGCGCAGGTCGTGCGTCACGATGCCGAACGGTCCCGCGATACCCACCGTGGCGTCGGCGAGCGCGACCTCGAGCGGCCCGAACACATCGCCGCTCGCCTCGATCGAACCGTCCATCGCCAGTACCACCGCGCCGATGGACCTGATCAATCCGGCGTTCCGAGCGGCGGCCCAGCCTGCGTCGGCCTCGAGCGCGATGACCTCGACATCGGGGCCGAACACGCCTGGGGCGGCACCGGTGACGTCGACGACCACGTACTCCACATCGCGCGCGCCCTGGTTCGATCGGAACGATGCCACCGCTCGCGCGATGTCCTGCGGCCATCCCTCGCAGACCCAATGGATCGAGACGTCAGCGACCACCGGTTCGGCGAGGCGCGACTGGACGGCACTCGCCCGCATGGGGACGACGACCGTCGGGGCAGTCGGCTCCAGCCTCCAGCCGGTGGGTTCGTCGAGGAGCGTCCAGCCGGCGTCGATGATCTGCTCGCGGAGCGCATCCGCACGGGGGAAGTCCTTCGCGGCACGTGCCATCGCACGTTCTGCGGCGAGTGCGCGGACCTCGTCGGGAGCCTCGCTCATGAGACACCTGTCGCCATGAAGTCGGGCGCCGCCGAAGGATTCAGGCCGTCGCGGCGGCGGTCGCCGACCGAAGGCGACCAGCCATCTGCTGCAGCGTCTTGATCGCGATGGAGGGGTGCTCCTGCATCAGACCTCGGAACACCCACTCCGTGAGTCCCAACAGCTTGACATCGGTGATGGCGGTGACCGTCGCCGTACGAGGACCGCCGTCCAGCAGGGCGATCTCCCCGAAGAAGTCGCCCGGACCCAACTTCGTCTTCTTCTTGCCACCGATCGTCACCTGGGCTTGGCCCTCGACGATCACGAACAACCCGACCCCGGGCTCACCCTCACGGGCGATGACGGTGCCTTCGGAGTGATCGATGTCCTTGACGACCCGAGCGATCGTCTGCAGGTCCTTCTTCGAACAGCCGGAGAACAGCGGAACCTTGGCCAACTGACCTGCGATGTCCCTGGCCACCACGTTCCCCTTTCGTGTTCGAGTCCGGTGTTGCGAGCAGGTCCATCCTAGCCGTATCCGCCGCAGCGAACCGGCTCAGCCCACGCGCCATCGTTCCCAGAACCGGGCCATGTTCCGTCCCGGCATGTGCGTGGCCGCGGCCTTCTCGATCGCTGTTTGGAATTCGGCCGTGCGGGCCACCCCCAACCAGTGGTGATCGGCGTAGCGACGCAGGATCGCGGTGAACCGCTTGATGCCGAACTGACTGGCCAACTCCGCCAGCATGCAGGCACCACCGCCGTAGACCGTGCCGTACAGGTTGGGGTGGGTAGCCCAGTACGTCATATCGTTGGAGATCCGTTCATCGTCTCTGGCGAACAGGTACGGCCCGCATCCGACCCAAGGCCCCCAGAAGGGCAGACCTTCGGACCAGGTCGCGAACGACTCATCCAGCCAGGGCTCTGCGAATTCATCGTCACCCACGATGCCGTACCACCATTGGTGCGCCATCTCGTGCGAGACGGTGGCCCGATCGGGGTTGGAGAAGATGATCGTGGGGTATTCCATGCCTCCGAACGTGGCGAACCCCGCCAGCACCACGTCCATCTCGGGGTACGGGAACCTCCCGAACGAGCGGGAGAACGTGTGCATGGAACGCTCGGCGTAGTGCAAGGCCCGCGCCGCACGCTCGTGACTGATGACGCTCGGCTGATAGCTCACCGCGACACGAACATCGCGGCTGTGGCCGACCAGACGCTTCAGATGCCCTGCTGCCCACGCGAAATCCCGAACGTCGCGCGCCACGTAGGTCGTGCTGATGCGTCCAGGAGAAGGCGTGGCGCGCGAGACGGCGATCCCGGTCGTCGGGGTGTCGAGCGCGACAGGGGTCTCCAATGTGACGCGGTAGCGACCGGCGATCGAATAGAAGCTCTCCCCCAGGTCGATGAAAGGGTCGGGATGCCATCCATCGTCATCGTGCACCTCGAGGGTGGGGATCGCCGTGCCCACCAGCGCGAGACCGTTGTGGTAGCCGAACCGGTCGTTGCGCTCCGGCACCTCGATCCGCAGGTCGAACGAGATCGTGGTCCGCTCCCCTTGAGCGAGCGGCGATGGGAGCGCGACCTCGAGTTCGGTGCAGTCGAGTGCCTCAGTGAACGAGCCCCCTTGCATCGCGCTCACCGTGATCGAGTCCTGTGAACCACCACACCCCACAACCCCGTTGGACCACACGCGCAGGTAGAGGGTCGACAGCGGTGCCGGTTCCAGATTCGTGAAGCTGATCGACTGGGTGCCGGTCCACACGTGCCCCTGGCCACCCGTGGACAACTCGACCTCGTAGAACGGCTCACCGGGGTTGCGGATGATGGGCGCAGCGGACGCCGAGGGCATGTGGATCAGGGTGGCGCCGAGCATGACCGAAGCGGTGAGGCCCGCGAGCCGACGGGGAAGTCTGCGCATGACGTGATTCTACGCGGGGGGGTAGTCGTCGGCGAAGTCCCAGACCCGGATACTGCCCGGCACCAGACGCAGGATCGCATGCTCACCCGGCAGGGAATCGACGTACTCGGTGCCTCGCGATCCGATGTAGCGACCCGCGATCCGGATCGCGGTCTCTCGCTGTGCGTCGTCGACGAACGTCGCGCGTCCACGCACCTCGACGCCTCGCAGTGGTGGGACCGACTCCGCGACCACGAGGGATGCCTTGGGGTCGCGTCGCAGGTGTCGGGCCTTCACATCGTCGACGGACGTCCACACGTTGAACCCACCGTCGCGCCATTCGTGCCACACGGGCGAGAGCAGCACGAACCCGTCCTGGCGGATGGTCGCCAGCACCGCCACGATCGGCTCCTCGAGGAAGCCGTCGAGATCATCGATGGTGATGTCCGTTCGCACGACGTGAAGCCTAGTCTCCAGGTCCCGCGGGCCGCCGCGCGAGGAACAACTCGGCCCCCATCGGCTCGGACTCCGCCCACACCGACTCTCGCATCTCGACCTCGAACCCGACGTCGCCGAACGCCGCGAGCCA
>DATDJD010000060.1:0-8852 GCA_036520695.1 Actinomycetota bacterium | reverse complement strand
CAGGCCGAACCCGAGTACCGAGACCATGGCGCCGAACACCAGGGTCGCCGCCCCGAGCAAGAACATGGATGAGAGCAACAACCGGATCGGAGGGATGCGGTCCTTCCATTTCTGCGCGAGCACCAGACCGAGCGCACCGCCGACGAACCCGCCGAGTCCTGAGATCGCGAGCGCGAGCGTGTCGGCCTTGCCCGCGCCGCCGGTCACCAGGTTCTTGGCGTACAGCGCGAACACGAACAAGCCGAACCCCCAGAACTGGTAGCGCAGCATCTGGAACGACAGCAGACCCAGTGCCGCCGGCGGCCGGGACGCGATCTCCTTGATGCCGGCGATCACGTTGTGCACCACCTGCGAGGCCTCATGGCCGAACGTCGTGTCGTGGGGAGCGCGTTCCACGTGCTGCATCTGGCGCGCCACGAAGGCCGCGACGATCAGGACCGCGGCCCCGACGATCACGACGATCCACCCCGGCAGCGCCGCGGCGGCACCCAGCGCGAAGGCGATACCGACCAGTTGGAAGAGGGCGCCGCCGGCTTGTGACAGGGCGTTGCCCTGCAGCAGGTCCTTGCCCGACAACACGTCGGGGATCGCGGCCGACTTCACGGCGAGCATCACGCGAACCACCGCCTGCGCCGCCAGCAATCCCAAGATCAACAGGATCGTGGAACCCGTCTTGCCTTGCGTCGTCCCATCACCGAGCGGCAACAAGACCAGCGCCGCGACGACCGCGACGATGCCCGACGTGATGAGGTTGGTCCACCAGACGACGCGACGTCGTGCGAACCGGTCGATGAAGACACCGATGAACGGTGACAACAAGGTGTAGGGGACGTACAGGGCCAGGACCACCTTCAACAGGTAGTCGGCCGAGGGTACGTTCTGGATATCGAACCCTTCTTTGCCGCCGAAGGCGATCGATTTGCCGATGGCGCCCTGGATGATGCCCTGGCCGGCCTGGACCAGGAACTGCACACCCATCAGGACCGCGAAGTCACGGTTGGAGAAGACACCGAACAGCCCGTTGAAGAACCCTCCGAACGCCTCCAGGGGGCGCCTGAGCCATGCGTCACCGACCCGCAGGCCGGCGCCGAGCGCGACGGCGGCGCCCACGACGACCCAGGCCTTCGTGGTCGTCAGCGGTCCGCGCCAGACCGCGAGCACGCCGATCCCGCAGAGCAAGAGCATGACCACGGACATCCCTGGGATGAGGGCGATGCGATCGACCGTGGTGCGGATCTCGAACCAGTTGGACGCCAGCCACCCGGGCACGATCAGCAGGACGGCGAGGAGCAGTATCACCAACAGGCTCTGGGGGATGTCGTCGAGCGGGCCGGGATGGTCAGCGAACTTCTGTGCCTCGGCTGCGGCCGCGTCCTGCGCCCGGTCGATCACGTCGTCGGTGGGACTCCACAGTCCTTCACCCTCGATCACGAAGAGGTCGGGTCCGACCTCGACCCCTTGCGCCACGGCGTCGTCGAACACCTGCTGCTCGTCAGCGGCGGTGCAATCCTCGATGCCGTTGCACAGGCCGCCGTAGTACTGGCTGAACAAGAACACGACCGGATCCTCCGGATACTCCTGCAGACGGGGGACGAAGTCGTCGGGCTTCTTGGCGTCAGGGTCACAGTCCGCGTCGGGACCACCGAAGGTCTCGCACCAGTGTGAGCGAGAGGTGTCGTCGTACCCCTGACTCCCCTGCGTCGACGTGGTGGGCTGACCCGCCAGGAAATTGTCCAAGGAGCCGAAGTACGTAGTGGCTCGCTCGATCGCATCGCCTGGGAGCCCCGTGCGGAACACGTTCGTGTAGGTCTTGGCCCAGCCGTACCCGGTGTTGGTGTCGAACTTCTCGTCGCGGTCGCCGAAGTTCACCAACAGCACGATCGGTCGGTCGCCGGCGGCATCGACGACCTGACGCGCCGCAGCGAGCGACGTGCGCACGTCTTGCTCAGCCCACTGGTTGGCTTCGCTGACCCAACGCCGGTCCACGCCGTCGTAGAGCAACCACCCCAAGGACCCGAAGACCAGGAGCGCGGCGAGGCCCGTCGCCACCGCAGCAGGCACGAGCCCTGGACGCAGCGACCGCACGAGCAGCAGCGCACCGATCGCGATCATCACCGCGTAGATCACCCAGGGAACCTGGTCAGAGAGGGTGTCGCCCAGCACCCAGGCCACGGCAGACCAGACGATCAGCGCCGCACCGGCGACCGCCAGCGTGTTGGAGCGCTCGCGCCCGCCGAACCAGCGGATCGTGGCGAACGCCCCGAGACCCACCAGCGCCATCGGAGCAGCCGACGCATTCATGAATCGGTAGTACGGGATGGCGGCGCCCGTCAGGACCGTCGCGGCCCCCGCGAAGGCCAGCAGCCACCAGATCGACACCTGATCCTCGTTGCGTGTCGGCGTCCGTGTGGAGCGCGACAGCCAGATCGTGCTGACGATCGCGATCACCATGAACGGCACGACGATCACCGGCTGCAACGACGTGATCCACTGGTTCAACCGATCCGCGAAGAACTCAGCGGTGTACGGCGGTGGAAGCGCCGCTTCGGCCAGGCTCGCCGGTTTGCCCCAGATGCCGATCACCCAGCACGCGAGGCCCGCGATCATGCCGAAGCCGGTGGACAGCAGCATGGGGCCGTCCGACTTCAGCGCTGCGCCGAGCGAGAACCGACTGGTCAGGAAATGGAAGCCGAACACCGCCATGAGCACCACGCCGAAGATGACGCAGGTGGTGGGGTGGGTGAACGCCGCCGCGATGCCGATCAGGAACAAAGCCGTTCGAGCGCCCCACGATGTTCGAGCCGCATCGACGAACGGGATCATCAGCGCGAGCAAGAACAAGACCGTGATGTTGTCCAGGTAACCCACGTACGGCGTCGTGAGGAACAACGCCACGGTGGCGAGCATCGTCGTGAGCACCACCAATGGATCTCGCCGACTTCGGAAGAACGCGGCGCCCAGCGCGAGCCCGGTCAAGATCGGGATCCCCAGCATCAAGAAGGCGCTGAACGAGTAGCGGTCGATGCCCACCACCTGTTGGAGCAGCGCGCCTGCCACCGGCACGGTGACGCGATAGCCACCCGCGAACAGCCCGTCGGGGCCCCATTCCTGGACGACCCGCACGGGGTCACCTTCCAGGATCACCTGAGCCCGCCACGTGTACCAGGCAGGGTCACGGGTCGGGGCGGACAGGCTGGGGTCGGCCAGGAACTTCCACCCAAGCACGAGCAACAGGATCAGGGCGAACCCGCCGACGACCCACCACGACCCGAGGACCGTCCTTCGCTCGGTCGATGCGAGGGAGGAGGCGTGTTCGGTCTCGGTGTCCGCCATCGCTGCCCGGATACTACTTCTGTGCTTCCGGCAGGCATGGGAGGTCCAACATGATCGCGGACGGGAACGCCGCAGCCATGATGGTGTCATCCTCCTGCCCAGGGTTCGGGAGGACGCCGCCAGCGGATGTTTGCGCCTGGGTGAAGGTCATCGTGTAACGAGCCACGTCATCGACGGTGTAGCCGTTCTGCTTCAACTCGTCGACGTTCAGGAACGCCTGGGTGGGCTGGATGAGATCCACGATCGGCGTGTCGTCACCGTCGGTGTCGAACTTCGTGTTGATCAGCTCCATCATCGGTCCCGTGGAGATCTGGAACCCGCCACTGACCGCTGGGTCGGGCATCGACGCGTGGTCGGCGGTGAGGACCATCGCCCAGTTCCCCTTACCGACCTGCTCATCGAGGAAGTTCACGAGTGCCTTCAGCGCCACGTCCTGCGCCACGACCGCATCCTTCATCTCGAGGCTGTTCATGGACCACACGTGGCTCACGAAGTCGATCTCCTTGAAGTTGAGGAACATCAGATCGGCGACGTCATCGGCTCCGAAGTCCTCACGCCTCATGACCTCCTCGACGACACGCTGCTGGTAGGGGGTCCGAGCCGGCGTGTCGAAGCCCTCGAGCAACTCGTCGATATCGTTGTCGCGCCACTTGCCGTCGAGTTTCCCGTCCGCTTGGTCGGTGGCCTTCACATCGGCCTCGAAGCCCTTGACGTCGTTGGCGTAGGCGGGCAATCGGTAGTAGGCGGCGTCGTGCTCAGGCAGGTTCCACTCGAACCCTTCATCGGTGAGCGTCTCGCCGCCCAGCACCGACCGGGTGAGGGCGATGTCCCGGTCACCGCCACCGAAGAACGCCCCGTGGCCCAACATGCCGAAGTGGATATCGACGGTGCCCACCAGCCCGACCACGGGTTCGTTACCCATCGCCCGGTCATAGATGTCCGCGAGTGTCGGTTCTACGAAGAACGCCGGGCCCTTCGCCCATGGAGGTGTGAGTTTGTCGGCGACTCGCATGGTGTGCCCCACGATGCCGTGGTCCATCGGGAACGACCCCGTGCCCATCGACGCGTGGATCTGCGCCGTCGACGTGGGAGAGGACCCCACCGTGGCGTCGGAGAAGTAGGTGCCCTTGGGGATCAGGGACTTCAGGTACGGCCATGAGTCAGGGTGCGCCTCGAGCACGTTGGTGCCGCCGGCATCCCACACCATCGTGACCAGGAGCTTCGGGATCGATCGCTCGTCGGCAGGCAGCAATGCTTCGGTCATCGACGTTCCTTCGGGAGCCACGAAGCCGTCGAACTTGAGGATCTCTGCTTCGGTGGGTGCGATATCGGCGACGGTGACCGGCCGATCGATCTCGCCCTGGGCTTCGATGATGCCGGGGCCGTACCACAGCATCGGAACCGTTTGGATGTAGTCCCAGGGACCCACGTGTGGCAGGCCCGAACCGACGAAGTTCGGTTGCCGGGGGATGAAGCTCAGCTGAGCCCCTCGGTCGAGACGCCACCCGCGCCACGTGCGCAAGAGTTGGTCATGGGGGATGCCGCACGCCAGCTTCACCAGGTCGGCGTTACCTGAGGCGGCACTCGCGGTCACAGAGGGACGGACCGTGAGCACGCCCGCGAACAGCAACGCCACCAGGGCAGGCGCGAACAGCCGTCGGGAGGTCATGGCGACAGAGGAAACACGACGCCTGCCGGAACGACAACCCCAGCGAGGGCGGGTAGCGTGGACAGGTGCCCACCGGCCGCCGCCTCGCCACATTGCTCCTCGTGCTGGCGCTGGTGGCCCTCCCCGCGGTGGCTCTGCGTGCCTTCTGCATCGGCAAGAGCTGCCAGACGAGCGAGGCCACCGCGAGCGTCGCCGTACCGTTCTGCCCTCTCCCCGCGTCACTGCGAACCCAGATCGCAGCGGGGTTCCGAGAGGATCGATCGCCTGACGCGCTGGGTGTCACCAGCGATGCAGGAACCGGGATCAACACCCCGATCGGTGACGATGTTGAGGTTCCATGGCCTTCTGTCCTCGACTCGGGCCTGAACGACGGCGCAACCCGCGTACCCATCGCCTTCTTCGGTGACGGGTTCACGGGATCGGCGCCGCCGGAGGGAACCGGACTCGATCAGATCGCACCGACGCTGGCTCAGGCGATCGGCTATCGCCGTCCGCATCCAGAGGTTCGTTCGGGCACGCCCGTTCGCGGTGTCACGGCGACCGCGGCGCAAGTCAGGGATGACCCGTTGATCGTCGAGATCGTCTGGAAGGCCGTGGGGTCCTCCGGTCTCCAGCGCCGCGCCGGGGCCTGGCCGTTCCTTCGGTCGATCGTCCGCGACACCGGCACGATGGAGGGGACGACGGGCTCGCTCCCGGTCGATCCCTCCGCCACCCTGACGACGATCGGCACCGGCGGCTTGCCCTCCCAACACGGCATCACCGGCACGGTGCTTCGAGGCCCGGACGGCGCGATCGCACGCGCGTGGATGCCCGGTGCTCCAAGTTCGGTGATCGCCACCCTCGCCGATGATCTCGATGCCTCGAGCGATCAGGCGGCTCGGGTGGGCGCCGTGCTCGACGATGCCTCGGATCGCGGGCTCATCGGTGACGGTTGGTACCTGGGCGATCGCGACCGGGACGATGTGGTCGTGTCGGATCATCCGGTTGCGCAGGTCACGAGGTTGCTGGACGAAGGGTTCGGCTCCGACGGCCACCCGGGTTTGATCGGCGTGGTCGTTCGAGGATCGATCTCTGGGATGGACGACATGACCGAGGCGATCGTGCGACTGGTGCGGAAGCGGGTTCCGGATGCGACCTTCGCGGTGACAGCCACCGGCGACACGGGACCCCCCGGTCGAACGTCGAGTTCCGAGGACATCCTCGATGTCGCCGCGCAGGTCGACGCCACGGTGGGCGCCCCGATCGTGGCGGCCGAGGGCGCCGGTGGCCTGTTCCTCGATCGAGTGGTCTCCAGCGAGCGTTCCATCACCGCCGACACGGTCGCTGAAGCGATGGCCACGCTGCGCGGTGCGGATGGCGACGAAGTCTTCCTCGACGCGTTCCCGTCGTTCGCGGTCTCCTTCGCGAGGTATTGCTGATGGACCTCGACGTCACCTCGGAACGTCGGACACGTCCGGCGCCGAACCCGGGGGCGACGGGGCGAGTGGGCCTCGCCGTCATCCTGGGCTTGGTCGCGCTCGCCGTCTTCGTGCGGGTCATCGAGCCCGAGCGGATCGGGTGGATGCGCAACCTGCTGATCGTGTTCGGGTCACTCTTGGTCGAAGCGATGCCGTTCATCTTCTTGGGCGCCTTCGTCTCGGCGGCGATCGAAGTGTTCGTGCCGGTCTCGACGTTCGCCAGGATCGGGCGTCTCCCTCGCAACCTCCAACTTCCGGCCGCCGCAGCCGCGGGCATGGCCTTCCCGGTCTGCGAATGCGGTTCCGTACCTGTCGCTCGACGTCTTGCGGCCAAGGGCCTTTCACCCGGCGCCGCGGTGACGTTCATGCTGGCCGCCCCCATCGTGAACCCCGTGGTCATCGCATCGACCTTCGTGGCCTATCGGGGTCGAGACACGCTCTGGTTGATGGTCATCGGACGGTTCACCTTGGGCTTCATCGTCGCGATGGCGGTGGGCTGGGTCGTCGGCGCACTGCGAGGCGACCAGCTGTTGCGACACCGCGACGCCGGGAGCGGCGCGCTCGATGTGCCGGCGGCAGAGGCCCGATGGCGTCGGTTCTTCGGCCACTGGTCCGGTGACGTCTTGTTCATGGCGCGATTCCTGATCATGGGTGCCGCGATCGCGGCCGCCGTGCAGACGTTCGTCCCACAGTCGATCCTGGACGGGCTCGCCTCGCTCCCGGTGCTCAGCATCATCGCGATGATGGTGCTCGCCTTCGTCATGTCGCTGTGCTCGGAGTCCGATGCGTTCGTCGCTGCATCGTTCACCGCGTTCGGCCCGGCCGCCCAACTGGCGTTCTTGGTGTTCGGGCCTATGGTCGACCTGAAGCTGGGCGCCCTGTACGTGGGGACCTACGAACGTGGGTTCTTCCGCACGGTGGTCGTCGCCGTGGGGGCCACGACCTTGGCCCTCACGTTGTGGGTGCAGGTGGTGTTCGGGTGACGCCGCGATGGAGTCCGGCTCGTGTCGCCGCCGCTGCGGTGCTGGCAGCGTGGGCAGGCCTCTTCTGGTTCGTCTGGCTCGCGGACAGGACCACCCTCTACCTGTCCACGCGGACCGCCTGGCTGGTTCCCCTCGGTGCGATCCTGGCGACCATCTCCGCTGCCGGCCGGCTGGCCAGTGCTCGGGTCGAACGACCGGAGCACCTCGGGCGCCGCGAGACCGTCGTGCTGGGCGTCATCACCGTGCCGGTGGTCCTGCTGCTCTCTCTGCCGCCCGCCACGCTCGGCTCCTACGCCGTCGACCGGCGCACCACGTCGGCAGGTATCGGAACCAGCGCTCGGATCGTGAGCGGATCCCTGGATCTGGTCGACATCGCAGCGGCGCGGTCGGTGAAGTCCGCCTCGGCCGAACTTCGATCCCGCGCCGGCGAGCAGGTCACGATGGAAGGGTTCGTCACGATCGACCCCGGCGAGACCGACCGATTCCAGCTGACACGGTTCGTGATCACATGCTGCGTCGCCGATGCCACGATCAGCTACGTGACGGTGGTCGACGCACCACCAGGCGAGTTCGCCAACGACGACTGGGTCCGCGTGACCGGACGCATCTATCCGCTGGGCGCAGACATCCTGGTGGATGCGTCCTCCGTGGAACCGATCCCGCCGCCGGCCGACCCTTACCTCACCCCGTAGCTGCGGTTGTGCCCGACAGCTTGGTTCATCAGCCGGTCAGGCGCAGTTGCGACAGGTCCCGATCAGATCGAGGCGATGGCTCACCTTGGCGAATCCGGTCCGTCGAGCGAGCCGATCCAACGTGCGATCCATGGTGGTCTCGAAGTCGCCGGGGATCGTGACGTCTTCGACCCGGCCACATGTCGAGCAGATCAGGTGATGGTGATGCTCGGTGAACTCCTCCGTCAGCTCGTAGCGCGCGAACTCCTCTTCAGTGATGACGCGGCGCACCACCCCGGCATGTTCGAGGACGGAGAGGTTTCGGTAGACCGAACTCTGCGGCATACCGGCGGCGGCGTTCAGGATCTCGCCGGTCGAGAGTGGCTTGTTGGCCCGCTCCAGGGTCGAGACCAGATCTCGCCGCTTCGCGGTGTATCGCTGCCCGATCGCGTGGAGACGTTCGCCCACCACCGAGTGCATGTCGAGGGCCATGGCGGCCATCATACGGTGGCCTCCCCCGGTCCAAGGTCCTCAGCGAGGTGTCCCGGATCGCCCGGTTCGGGTACCGTCGCCGATCGACCTCGGCGGCGAGTGAGCAGGGCGATCGCCATGAACGTCCCCGCCGTGATCAGCACGATCGTGCCACCGGGTGCCAGGTTCCAGATGCGCGAGGCCGCCAGACCGGCGATGCTGGACGCGACCCCGATCGCGACCGACCAGCGCATCGTGCTCTTGAACG
>DATDJD010000059.1:0-18230 GCA_036520695.1 Actinomycetota bacterium | reverse complement strand
CGGCGCTGCGCTGGCGGCGCATGCGAGTCGGCTGGCGGCGCCGTGGCAGCGTGTGCTCGGCGTGGCCGGGGGAGGCCTGCTGATCGCCGCCGGGGTGGCCAACCTCGCGATCGCTGACGGCTCGCCGATCCTGTTCGTGGGCATGCTCGGCTACGTCGCCTGGCTCGTGTGGCTGCTGGTGACCGGGGTACGGCTGGCTCTGATGCCCAGGAAGGTCGGCGCTGCCTCCCTCTGACCTGCGGCGACACTCCGGGAACATCCTCCGACGCTGGGGCAGCACGAGGTGCAGATTGACGTGAGCAACGATGCTGGAAGGCCTTTCCTTGATAGGGGCCGGCCTGCGTATGTCTCCGGGACTGAGGTTGTCTATGACATTCGGACGAACTCGGCGATCACCAAAGCGAATCGCCCCAAACCTCTGATACCGATAGACCCCAAGCGGGTGATCCCAGCCACTGTCTCGCCTACCGGGCCCCGGTCTCCCGGCCCCTCTCACGGTTGACGGCGGCTCTCTCACCTCTACAATGGACTGACCATGTCGAGCAACCTGCTGTTCGGACGCAGCTCCCTCGTACTTATTACGTAGGCGCGGACAGGCCCCACGAGGCCTGCTGTCCGCGCCGCCCACCCCGCGAACCCCGCGGGGTTTTTTCTACCCACGATCTGATTCGAACGCAGCACCAACATCGGGTGAAGCCCGAGGACAGGAGAACCACCATGCGGTACGAGTTCGAGCGAGACGGCACCGTCGTCGCCAGCGTGCTCTGGGAGGGCCCCGGCCAGGTCTCCATGGAGGCAGCCGACTCGTCCACGCGAGCCGTCGTCGACCGCTACCTCAGCTCCGATGTGGTCTACCTGGGCTCGGGGTTCGACTTCGGTGAGGAACAGGAGCAGGACGTGCTGCAGATGCGCCGTCGCGACTGGACGCCGTGGGAATTCGAACGGGCATGCCGCAATCTTGCACACCGACTGCAGGCCCGTGTGCGCCGTGTCGAGACCGGCCCCGTGGAAGCACGTGAGGAGGCGATCTGACGATGGCGAAGATGTCGGGCGCCGACGCCGTGTTGAAGGCCCTCGAACACGAGGGAGTGGACGTCATCTTCGGTATCCCGGGCGGCGCGAGCATGCCCATCTACGACCCGCTGGTCGACCGTTCGCCGATCCGCCACATCCTGTGCCGTCATGAGCAGGGCGCCGGCCACGCCGCGGAAGGCTACGCGTGGGCGACCGGCAAGGTGGGCGTGTGCATGGCGACCAGCGGTCCCGGCGCCACGAACCTGGTGACGCCGATCGCCGACGCCAAGATGGACTCGGTGCCGATCGTCGCGATCACCGGCCAGGTGCCGACGCCGGTCGTGGGCAACGACGCCTTCCAGGAAGCCGACATCACCGGCATCACGATGCCGATCACGAAGCACAACTTCCTGGTGAAGGACCCCGCCGACATCGCCGAGACCGTGCGTGAGGCGTTCCACATCGCCTCGACCGGGCGGCCCGGCCCCGTGCTGATCGACCTGCCCAAGGACGTGCTGATCAACCAGGTGGACTACAAGTACCCGGAGCACATCAAGCTGCCCGGCTACAAGCCCAACACGAAGGGCAATCAGCGCCAGGTCACCGAGGCCGTCAAGCTGATGATGAAGGCGAGGAAGCCGGTGCTGTACGTCGGCGGCGGTGTCATCAAGGCCGAGGCGCACAAGGAACTGTTCCAACTGGCGACCGACGGCAACCTGCCCGTCGTCACCACGTTGATGGCGCGCGGCGCGTTCCCCGATTCCCACGAACTCTGCCTGGGCATGCCCGGCATGCACGGCAACTACACCGCGGTCACCGCGATGCAGCAGTCCGACCTGCTGGTGGCGCTCGGGTCGCGGTTCGACGACCGGGTCACCGGCAAGCTGGCCGGCTTCGCACCGCACGCCAAGATCGTGCACGTCGACATCGACCCTGCCGAGATCGGTAAGAACCGCGCGGTCGACGTGCCGATCGTGGGCGACTGCCGTGACGTGATCGGCAAGATGCACGCCGAGCTCACGAAGCGCCAGGAGGAAGCCGGCGGCGCGCCCGACCGCACCCCGTGGCTCCACCAGTTGAAGGCGTGGCAGGAAGAGTTCCCTTACAAGTACGACCAGCAGCCCGACGGCGCGTTGAAGCCGCAGTACTGCGTGGAACGACTCCGTGACCACGCCGACGAAGACACGATCGTGGTGTCCGGTGTGGGCCAGCACCAGATGTACGCGTCACAGTTCTGGCACTTCGAGCACCCGCGCAAGTGGATCAACTCAGGAGGCTTGGGCACGATGGGCTTCGCGGTTCCGGCGGCGATGGGCGCGAAGGTCGGCCAGCCCGACACGCGCGTCGTCGCGATCGACGGCGACGGCTGCTTCCAGATGACCGCGCAAGAACTGGCGACGAGCAACACCGAGAAGATCCCGTTCGTCACCGCGATCTTGAACAACGGGTACCTGGGCATGGTGCGTCAGTGGCAGGAGCTGTTCTTCGACGAGCGGTATTCGGGCGTGTGGCTCGACCCCAACGTGCCCGACTACGTGAAACTCGCCGAGGCCTATGGCGCCGTCGGTCTGCGTGTGGAGAGCCCCGACGAGGTCGATGCCACGATCGAGAAGGCCTACTCGATCACCGACCGCAGCGTCGTCATCGACTTCCGCGTGGATCCCACCGAGATGGTGTTCCCCATGGTGCCCTCGGGTGCCTCGAACGACGACATCATCGTCGGGCCCGAAGCGATCCAACCCACCAACGACCCAGCGGAGGCTCCGATCGTATGAATGGCTACGGCGCATTGCACACGATCTCGGTGCTGGTCGAAGACCGGCCGGGTGTCCTCACCCGCGTCGCGGGATTGTTCGCCGCCCGCGGGTTCAACATCGATTCCTTGGCAGTCGGTCCCACCGAGACCGAGGGTCTTTCGCGGATGACGATCGTGGTCAACGTCGACGTGAAGCCATTGGAACAGGTCACGAAGCAGCTCAACAAACTGGTGAACGTGATCAAGATCCTGGAGCACGAGCAGGGCTCTGCGGTCGAGCGCGAGTTGATGCTGGCGAAGATCCGCGCCCAGGGCGATGCACGCGCTCGCATCATGGAGATCTGCGAGGTGTTCCGCGTCAACATCGTGGACGTCACTGCGACGACGCTCACCGTGGAGGCGACCGGCAAGCCTGAGAAGCTGGAAGCCCTCCGCGAATTGCTGTCCGAGTACGGCGTCGTGGAACTCGCGCGCACCGGGCGGATCGCCCTCGCACGAGGCGAACGAGGCATCAAAGAACGCGCACTGAAGTCAACGGGCTAGTGACCACACAACGGGAGACGAAGATGGCGACGATCTACTACGAGAAGAACACCGAGCCGGGCGTGCTCGCCGATCAAAAGATCGCCGTGCTCGGGTTCGGGTCCCAGGGGCACGCACACTCGCAGAACCTGCAGGATTCGGGGTACGACGTGCGTGTCGGCCTGCGCCCAGGTTCCGCGAGCCGCACGCAGGCCGAGGACGCGGGCCTGCGTGTGCTCGACACCGCCGATGCGGTGGCCGAAGCCGACGTCATCATGTGCTTGCTGCCCGACACGTCGCACGGGGCCGTGTACGCCAGTGACATCGCGCCCAACCTGAAGGACGGCGACATGCTGATGTTCGCCCACGGGTTCTCGATCCACTTCGGCACGGTCACACCTCCCGCCGGTGTCGACGTCACGATGATCGCCCCGAAGGGACCCGGTCACCTCGTGCGTCGCACGTACGTCGAGGGTAACGGCACGCCCGGTCTGGTCGCCGTGCAACAGGACGCCACCGGCAAGGCGAAGCAACGTGCCTTGGCCTACGGCGCCGCGATCGGGTGCGCGAAGCCCGGCATCATCGAGACAACCTTCAAGGAAGAAACCGAGACCGACCTGTTCGGCGAGCAGACCGTGCTGTGCGGCGGGATCAGTGAACTCATCCGCAACGGGTTCGAGACGTTGGTCGAAGCCGGTTACCAGCCCGAGATCGCCTATTTCGAATGCTTGCACGAGTTGAAGCTGATCATCGACCTGATCTACGAGGGCGGGCTGTCGTGGATGCGCTACAGCGTCAGCGACACCGCCGAGTACGGCGACTACGTCAGTGGCCCTCGCGTGGTCGACGAACACTCGCGGGAGCAGATGCGCGCCGTCCTCAGCGACATCCAGGACGGCACGTTCGCGAAGAACTGGATCGCCGAAGCCGACGCGGGGTTCCCGGAGTTCCTCCGACTTAGGAGCCAGGCGCGTTCGTCCCAGCTGGAAGACGTGGGACGCGAACTGCGCCAGATGATGCCCTGGTTGGAGAGCGACAGGAAGGTGCCACCCGCATGAGCGACGACATCACCACCGATCGATCGGAGCCTGCCGTACCTGCGGGTACCGTCACGATCTTCGACACCACCTTGCGCGACGGGGAGCAAGCCCCCGGCATCGCGCTCACGAAGCCCGAGAAGGTCGAGATCGCCGAGCAGCTCGCCCGACTGAACGTCGACATCCTTGAAGCAGGGTTCCCCATCAGCTCGCCCGGTGAGTTCGACGCCGTGCGTGAGATCGCCGACACGGTGAAGGGTCCGGTGATCGCCGCCCTCGCGCGAACCGCCACCGGTGACATCGAGCGCGCCGCTGAGGCGCTGAAGGGCGCCGATCGCTGGCGCATCCACACGTTCATCTCCACGTCCGACGTGCAACGCGAGTCGATGCTGAAGATGAGCTACGACCAGGTGCTCGAGGCGATCCGCGAGAACGTGAAGCTGGCCAAGAGCTATACGGACGATGTCGAGTTCAGTGCGCAGGACGCGACCCGGACACCGCTTGAGTTCCTGCTCGAGTGCTTCAAACTGGCGGTCAGCTGCGGGGCCACCACGATCAACGTGCCAGACACGGTCGGCTACGCCACGCCCACCGAATTCGGTGAGCTGATCCGCATCGTGCGCGACCAGACGCCCGACGACGTCGTGATCTCGACGCACTGCCACAACGACCTGGGTCTGGCGGTCGCGAACTCGCTGGCCGGTATCGAGAACGGTGCCGGTCAGGTCGAGGTCGCGGTCAACGGCATCGGCGAGCGAGCGGGCAACTGCTCCCTCGAAGAGATCGCGATGGTCGTGCGGACCCGCGGGCACGCCCTGCAGAAGACCCACGGGCTGAACATCAAGGAGATCGTGCGCACCTCGAGACTGGTCGCGATGACGACCGGCTACAGCGTGCAGCCGAACAAGGCGGTCGTGGGGGCCAGTGCTTTCGCGCACGAGAGCGGGATCCACCAGCACGGCGTGCTGAGCAACCGCGCGACCTACGAGATCATGGACCCCGTCGAGATCGGGCTGGAAGGCAACTCGCTCGTCTTGGGCAAGCACTCAGGTCGGCACGCGTTCATCGACGCGCTCTCCAAGATCGGGGTCACGCTCGACGACTCGCAGTTGAACCGCGCCTTCGCCCGGTTCAAGGATCTCGCCGATCGCAAGATCCAGCTCACCGACCAAGACCTGCAAGCGATCGTCACCGAAGAGGTCGGCGCTGGATCGGAGGACAATCTCGTGCTCGAGGCGGTCCAGGTTGGTGGCGGCACGCACATCGCTCCAACCGCAACGGTGAAGCTTCGCCGTGGCGAGGAGATCTTCGAGGAATCGGCGATGGGCGACGGCATGATCGACGCCGTCATGGGCGCCATCCAACGCGCCAGCGGCGTCGAAGGCCGGCTCGTGCAGTTCCACGTCTCGAGCGTCACCGGCGGCACCGACGCGTTAGGCGATGTGGTGGTACAGATCGAGGTGGACGGCCGGCGGGTCAGCGGACGCGGTGTCGCCACCGACGTCGTCGAAGCGAGCGCGCGCGCCTACCTCGCGGCGGTCAACCGGGCCCTGCAGGTCGCCGATCCGAAGGCGACCAACGAGGAGACCCCGTGACGTCTGGCCATCATCGTCTCGGTGTGATCCGGGGAGACGGAACCGGTCCCGAGGTCGTCGCCGAGGGCCTGAAGGTCCTCGACGCCGTCCGTGGCGACGCCACGTTCGATCTGGTCGAGTTCGACCTGGGGGCCGAGCGGTACCTGCGTACCGGTGACGTGTTGCCCGACGACGAGTTGGAGCAGCTGCGGGTGCTGGACGCGGTGTTCCTCGGCGCGGTCGGCGATCCCCGCGTCAAGCCCGGAATCCTCGAACGCGACCTGCTGTTGAAGGCTCGGTTCGGCCTCGATCAGTACGTGAACCTGCGCCCGGTCGTGCGCTATCCCGGCGTCGAGACGCTCGTACCCAGCCACAGTGAGGACGACGTCAACTTCGTCGTGGTTCGGGAGAACTCCGAGGGCCTCTACACCGGCGCGGGCGGGTTCCACCGCAAGGGCACGCCACACGAGGTGGCGGTGCAGGAATCGATCAATACCCGACACGGCGTCGAGCGCATCGTCCGGTACGCCTTCGAACTCGCGATGCGCCCCGATCGCCGCCGGAAGCTCACCCTCGTGCACAAGACCAACGTGCTGACGTTCGCGGGCGATCTCTACCAGCGCGTGGTCGACGAGGTCGGTGCCCAGTTCCCCGAGGTCGAGACCGACTACGTGCACGTCGACGCCGCATGCATCTACTTCCTGGATTGGCCCGCGCGGTTCGACGTGATCGTCACCGACAACATGTTCGGCGACATCATCACCGATCTCGGCGCCATGATCCAAGGCGGGATGGGGATCGCGGCCGGCGGCAACATCAACCCCCAAGGCGTGAGCATGTTCGAACCGATCGGCGGGACAGCGCCCGACCACACGGGCAAGGGCACGATCAACCCGCTGGCCGCGATCGGCGCGGTGGAGATGCTGTGCCGCCAACTCGGCGAGTCCGACGCGGCAACGCGGATCGACCGTGGTATCCGGGCCGCCACCCAGCAGATGAAGTCGATGCGTGCCGGCGAGATGGGCATGTCGACGAGTGAGGTCGGCGATCTCGTGGTGGAAGGCGCCAGCTCGTGAGTGGTGCAGAGGCACCCATCGTCGAGCTGTACGACACCACGCTGCGTGACGGCGCGCAGCAGGCCGACCTGTCGTACACGGTCGAAGACCGGCTGCGCATCCTGCACAAGCTGGACCAGGTGGGGTTCCCGTTCGTGGAGGGTGGGTGGCCCGGCGCGAACCCACGTGACACCGAGTTCTTCAAGCTCGCCACCAAGGAGACGCTCAAGACCAGCACGCTGACAGCGTTCGGCATGACCAGGAAAGCCGGTGAGCGCGCCGAAGACGCACAGTCCCTGCGTGACCTGCTCGACGCCGGCACCGAGTTCGTCTGCCTGGTCGGCAAGTCATGGGACCTGCACGTCACCGAAGCGCTGCGCACCGACCTCGACGAGGGTGTCGCGATGGTCCGTGACTCCGTCGCGTTCCTGCGAGCGCAGGGGCGACGAGTGTTCTTCGATGCTGAGCATTTCTTCGACGGCTTCCGCTCGGACCCGGACTTCGCCATGGCGGTGTTGGCGGCGGCCGAGGAAGCCGGCGCGGAGCGCCTGGTCCTGTGTGATACGAACGGCGGGATGCTGCCGTTCGACATCGCGAGGGTCGTCAAGCAGGTTGACCAACAGGCGAGCGCGAAGCTGGGGATCCACGTGCACAACGACGCGGGATGCGCGGTCGCCAACACGCTGATCGCGGTGGACGCTGGGGTGTTCCAGGTACAGGGGACGATCAATGGGTACGGCGAGCGAACCGGCAATGCCGACCTGATCCCGATCGCAGCGGACCTGATGCTGAAGATGGGCGCCGATGACGCGCTGCCGACCGGCGCCGTCGCCCACCTCACCGAGCTGGCGCACTACGTTGCCGATATCGCCAACCTGGCGCCCGACGCGCGCCAGCCGTATTCGGGCCGGTACGCGTTCACGCACAAGGCGGGGCTGCACACCAGCGGGGTCGCACGCCTGTCGACCGCCTACGAGCATGTGCCACCAGAGATCGTGGGCAATCGACGCGGGATCGTGGCCTCGGACTATGGC
This sequence comes from Actinomycetota bacterium, assembly GCA_036520695.1. GTDB lineage: Bacteria > Actinomycetota > UBA4738 > UBA4738 > HRBIN12 > JAOUEA01. The sequence goes on along the minus strand of DATDJD010000059.1, from coordinate 10,238 downwards.
GGCTCGGCGACGATCCGCATGAAGGCCTCGGAGCTGGGGTTCGATCTGCCCGAGAGCGCGATCCCCGCCGTGGTCGAGCAGATCAAGGAACGCGAGTCACGCGGCTACGCGTTCGATGTCGCCGAGGCCTCGTTGGAGCTGCTGATGCGCCGCGCCACCGGGTGGTCGCAGCCGTTCTTCGAGATCGAGAGCTATCGCGTGCATGTGGAGGAGCGGGCAGGTGCCGTCGAGCCGCCGTTGGCTGAGGCAACCGTCAAGGTGCACACGAAGGGGTCGCGCCACATCGAGTCGGCCGAAGGTGCCGGTCCCGTCGGTGCGCTCGATGATGCGCTCCGGAAGGCTTTGGTGAACGACTACCCGGAGCTCGGTCACATCGGGCTGGAAGACTTCCGCGTACGGGTATTGGGTGAGTCGACGGGTACGGGCGCTGTGGTTCGCGTCCTCATCGACACCTCCAACGGTGAACGGGAGTGGACCACGGTGGGGGTGAGCGAGAACATCCTGGAAGCCTCGTGGCACGCTCTGGTCGAGGCCTACACCTATGGCTTGCTCCACCCCCGCGAACATCCCGATGACTGATCTGCCCGCTGCTCCGACGATCCGAACGGCGACCGTCGAGGACGCTCGTGCGATCGCTGAGATCCACGTCGCGTCGTGGCGGTGGGCCTATCGGGGGGAGATGTCCGAGGCGTTCCTGAAGGATCTCGATGTGGATGCGCGCGAGATCCGATGGCGAGGGACGATCCAAGAGGCAGGAACGACGGTCTTGGTCGGCGGAGTCGACGATATCGATCGCGTGGGTTTCTCGTGTGTAGGTCCATCACGCGACGACGATGCACGAGAAGGGGACGGCGAGCTGCACGCCATCTATCTCCTGCAGGAGGCGACAGGCGTCGGCCTCGGCCGCGCCCTCCTCGAGGGTGCGAACTCCATCCTTCGAGACTCCGGTTACCGCCGTGCGACCGCGTGGGTATTGGAGTCGAACGTGCGCGCCCGCACGTTCTACGAACGGGCAAGGTGGACGTGGGATGGATCGAGGAGCGAGCATAGGTTCGACTGCGCGAACCTGCCGATCGTCCGATACGTGTTCGACCTCTAGCGTGGTCGGGCGTTCGCACTGGCCACCCGGACGATCGTGTTCTCGATGTGGATCGACCGGTCCTTGCTGATCCCTTTGGACAAGATCGAGAACTGACCCCACGCGCCCTCTCGTTCCAACCACACCCATCCCGAGAGGGCAGAGATATCGATCAGCGTGCCGGTCTTGGCGCGTAGCCGAACGCCTTCGAGACGGTCCTCGAGGGTGCCCTGACCACCGGTCGCGAGGGTGTTTCGCAGGGTGGTTCCCCACGGTGAAGCGTCGGCGACCCACAGAGCTCGCACGATGGTGTCGGCGCTGACGCGGTTCGCATAGGACAGGCCCGACCCATCGTGCGCTTCGACCGGGAGTCCTTGGGCATCCATGAACCCCTCGATCGCCTTGGCACCCTTCCCGATCGAACCGGGTCCCCCGCGAACCATCGCCCCGAGGTACTTGCCCAAGACCTCGGCGCGGAAGTTGCTCGACACCACGTTCATCCGCCGCATGATCTGCTCGAGCGGGTCGCTGCGGATCGTGGTGATGCCTGACAGATCCGCGGGCGCCGTGCCCGCGCCTGGACGGTCACTCACCCGGATGCCACGGGCGCGGAGCTGTTCGGTGAGTGCGGCGGCCGCTCGACGTTCGGGGTCGGTCACCATCTGGCCGTTGGGACCTCGGTTGGAGCGGAACGTCAGTGCTGTAGGCAGCGCGATGTAGTACGTGGGGAAGTAGTCCCGCCAGCCGCGCGCGAACCAATCGCGCTTGAACGGGCCGGTGGCGCCCATGACACGTCCACGCACTCGTTCGAGTCCTTCGGTCTTGAGTGCGGTCGCCAGTTCCTTGATGTCGCGTGCCCCGATCTCGGGGTCGCCGTGGCCCACGATCCAGAGGTCTCCGTGCAGCACCCCATCGGGATCCACCGGGTCGGTCGTCAAGACCCGCGTCGGGATCGTCGTGTCAGGGTCGAGTCGGTTGAGCAACGCCATGGACAGCAGCAGCTTCTCGTTGGACGCAGGTGCTCGACCGACCCAGTCCTTGTGGCGATACAGGATCTCGCCTTGGTAGCCGATCACCACCGACACTGGGTCGTTGCCGACCACGTCGTTGATGCGCTGGACCCAGTTGGGCGGCGCGGCAGCGACCGGACCGGCTCCGGCGATGACCGTGGCGGCCACGATCAGGGAGATGAGGAAGGCTCGTCGGGCTCGGTTCAAGTACTCGATGCTACGACCCGTGCAGACCCTGTGCCAGGGCATCCGCCTCTTCTTGCATCGAGTATCGCTCGGTCATCAATGCCTGGAGCTCGTCACCGGGCATCGGCTTCGCGAAGAAGAACCCTTGTCCCAGATCGCAATGGAGCTCGAGGAGGCGTTGCAGTTGGTCCGCTCGCTCGATGCCTTCGGCGACGGGCTTGAGGTTCAGGATGCCGGCGAGTTCGATGACCGCTGCCGTCAACGCCGATGCCTCGCCACCCTCGCTGACCCCGTCCACGAACGACTTGTCCACCTTCAGGATGTCGACCGGGAAGCGCCGGATGTAGTTGAGCGAGGAGTAGCCGGTGCCGAAGTCGTCGACCGCGAGGAGCACGCCCAGTTTCTTCAGCTCGCCGAGGCGTTCGATCGACAGCTCCATGTCCTGCATCATCACGCTCTCGGTGATCTCCAGGACCAGTGAGGACGGCTCCAGCCCGGTCTCGATCAAGATCTCGCGGACCTCGTCGACCAGCTCGGGTCGCGCGATCTGGCGTGCCGATAGGTTCACCGCCATGTGGAACGGGGGGTTCATGGGGTAGCGCTCCTGCAACGTGACGGCGTAGTGCGCCGCCTCTTCCAAGACCCAGCGACCGATCGGCACGATCAGCCCTGTTTCCTCGGCCAGCGGGATGAAGTCCAGCGGGGGGATGAGTCCTCGTGTGGGATGGATCCACCGGATCAATGCTTCGACGCCGGAGATGCGTCCGGACTCCAGCTCGATCACGGGTTGGTAGTGGAGCTGGTATTCGCTGTGTTCCAAGGCGCGCTGGAGGTCGGCCTTGAGTTCCAGGCGCTTGAGGGCCGTATCGTGCATCGCCGGTTCGAAGACCTGGTAGCGGCTCTTGCCGCGCTCCTTGGCCATGTACATCGCGACGTCGGCGTTGCGCAGCAGCGCTTCGGCGTCCGCATCGACGCCACCTTCTGCCACCGCGATACCGACCGATGCCCGGACGTAGACCTCCTTGCCTTCCAGCTCGAACGGATCTTCCAGCATCTGCATCAAGCGCTCGGCCACGTCGACGGCCTGGATGCCTTCGCCGCCGTCCTCGAGCAGGATCGCGAACTCGTCGCCACCGAGTCGCGCGGCCGTGTCGGCCGCACGCAGGCACTCCTTCAGTCGTTCGCCCACCTCGCGCAGGAGCTGGTCGCCGGCAGCGTGTCCCAGCGAGTCGTTGATCGTCTTGAAGTCGTCCAGGTCCATGAAGAGCACCGCGATCGGTTTGCTGTCCCGTTCCTGTCGATCGATCGCGTGCGTGACGCGGTCGCGGAAGAGCGCTCGGTTGGCGAGCGAGGTCACGGAGTCGTGGAACGCCTGGTGCGAGAGCTGCTCCTCGAACTCCTTGCGTTCTGAGATGTCACGGGTGTTCAACACGATGCCTCTGAGGTTGGGGTCGTGGAGCAGGTTGGTGCGCAGCGTCTCCACGAAGACGTGGTCACCATCGCGATGGCGAACCCGGAACTCCGCCAGCCCGGGATGACCCTCGCCGTCGCCCATCGACGTGAGGAACTTCATGACGCGTGTCTTGTCGTCCGCGTGTATCAGCTCGGAGAACTTGGTGCCCTCCAGCTCGTCGGGTTCGAAACCCAGCACACGTGCGGCCGATGGGCTCGCGTAGGTCACGGTCGTGTCTGGGTCGATCACGGTGACGACGTCCGAGGAGTTGCTGACCAGGGACGCGAACCGGGCCTCGCTCTGCTTGAGGAGGAGGTCCTCGGTGAGCACGGCGGACTCCAGCGCGAGCGCGACCTGGGACGACAAGGCCCGCAGCGAGTCCGCGACGCTCCGCGGCATCTCGTCAGGAGTCGCGACCACCATCAGGCCGTGCAACTCCTCGCGGATGAACAAGGGAGCCACGAACACGGAGCCCTCGCCGCCCGGCAAGCTCAACGGTTCACGAAGTGTGCTCTCGTAGGCGTTGACGACATAGGCGTCGTTGTCGAGGAGGCGTTCGCGCTTCCACTTCTGCAGCACGGTGAAGGGGAACCGCGCCCCGAGCGCTTCATGTTCGCCGCCTGCCGATGACACCACGACCAACTCGTCGTTGCCGTCGGGCTCGTCGCACATGCGGATGGCTGCGTCCTCGCCCGCCAGCGACCGACCGGCCTCGATCGCGGCTTCATAGATGCCGTCGCGGTTCGTGACGGTCACCAAGGCTGCGCCGGCGCTGCGCAGGGCCTGCTCGCGCAAGACCGATTGCTGCTGGGTGCGCACGAGGCCCCACATGCGCGCCACCACGAGCAAGAACAAGATGATGGTGGCCCCGATCAGGACCTGCATATCCGCGTTGTGATCGCGGAACACCTGGAACGCCATGATCATGGGGGCCAACAACGATGTGGTCGAAAGGACGACGAGCCTTCCCATCGAGAGCTTGGTCTCCAGCTCGGGTGCGGGCTCGGTCAACTCTCGCATCGAGGGGTGCAAAGCTGCGGTACCGAGCAAGACGTAGAACGCTGCCCACCCTGCCTCGAGCCATCCGCTGCCGGGCTGGTAGCCGGCCTCCGTGTACAAACCGAACCAGCCGTAGATGGCGTCGGTAGCGAAGAGGGTGCCGATCGCCGCGATGATCAGGTAGAACGAAGGTGGCCGGCGGCCGGCACCGACCGCGAGCCGGATCGCGACCGCCGCCAACAACAGATCCATCGTCGGGTAGGCAACGGCCGTCAGCTTGGTCTTCAGATCGAGGTCGCCGATGTGGATGTACGGAGCCACGAGCAGCACCCACGTCAGGGTGCCCACGCCGATCGCCACCATCAGCGAATCGAGCAGGCTCGCTCGGTCACGTCCTGGTGTCCGGGCCCGGATCATGAGCAAGAGGCCCGCCATCAAGCATGGATAGACGGCGAGGTAGAGCGCGTCCGCGATCCCCGGATACGGAACGTCGCCGGCGGGGTTGAACGCGTAGTCCAGCCAGAAGATCTGCGGCAGGGTCTTGGCGAACTTCTCGTAGTTGTAGGAGACCACGTCGCCCGCGATGAACAGGAACTGGCCGAGGGCGATCAACTGCCACGCGGAGGGAGTCTTCGGTTTGTGGATCCTGACCGCGACGACGATGAGGATCGGCGAGGAGAGTCCGATGAGGTTGAACAGCGTGCTGCTCTGCCCGACCATGAAGTAGATGACCGTCGCGACGACGGCCACACACGGGTACACGAGCCAAGCTCGATTCCTCATCGTAGGCTTTATCGACAGTCGGCCGAGATGGCTGATACCTAGAACAGGGTAGGGGTCGTTCTCCGGCTAGGGCGGCAGGGTGACTCGAGAGGAGCGCGACGTGGCCCTCGAAGGGTCTGGCACCTTGGACGGGAAGACCGCGGTCGTGACCGGCGGCACCCGCGGGATCGGAGCGGCGGTGGTCCGGCGGTTCGTCACCGAGGGTGCGACCGTGGTGGCGCTCGCGCGTCGATCCACCCCTGAGGTCACTGAAGCAGGGGCGGACTTCATCGAGTGCGATGTCGCCGACGCCGATCAGGTCGAAGGTGCGTTCGCCGAGGCGCACGAGCGCCTGGGTCCACTCCACGCGATCGTGCTGAACGCCGGCATCAGTGAACTCGATGGGGGCTCGTTGCGAGCCGCCGATCCAGCATCGTTCCGTCGCCAGTTCGAGGTCAACGCCATGGGCGTGTTCCATGGGCTCCGTTCGGCCCCCGATCACATGCTCGACGGGGGAAGCATCACGATCACCTCGACCGCGGCACTCGAGTGGCCGTTCCCGGACTACCTCACCTATTCGGCATCGAAGGCTCCGGTCGGTGCCATGGTCTCGCACGCAGCGATGGCGCTCGGTCCTCGAGGGATCCGCGTCAATTCGATCAGCCCCGGCACGATCGTCACGGACATGCAGCCTGACGACGACCCCGAGGCTCGGGCGGCCTTGGTCGCGACGTGCCTCGGCCGAGTCGGCACCCCCGACGACGTCGCCGGTGCGTTCGTGTTCCTGGCGTCCGACGACGCCCGGTACATCACGGCGGCCGACCTACGTGTTGACGGTGGTTGGATCGGAGGGATGACGCCGGCAGAACTCGTGAGGCTGGTCGGTGACGAGCGCGAGGGCTCGAAAGACGTGCGCTAGGTCCGCCGGTCGCTCAAAGCATGCGTGACGACCGGTTCCAGTTGGAACCGTTCATGAAGGGTGCTGAACACCGCCACCAGCTCTTCGATCTGTTGGTCCGTGTTGGCCGCGGTGACCTGGATGCGGAAGCCGACCTCATCCTTCGGCACGAGCGGGTAGGCGGCCATGGTCGCGTACTGACCGTGGTCGAACAGGTAGCGACCCACTTCATCGATGTCTTCGTGGTGGGCCAAGGGGATCTCCACGATCGGGAAGCCGGATGTGTTGGGGGTGTGGATCCCGATCGCGTGGAGCGCATCCAAGAGGCGGTGGGTCATGCGCCACAGATCCGCCCGATTCGCGTCCCCCCGTTCGCGGTTGACCTTCAGGCCGGTCAGCGTGGTTGCGAGTGACGCGACCGGTGATGGTCCCGAGTACAGGTACGGAGGTGCCAAGACCTTGAGCGCTTCCTTCAGTCTGGACGGTAGCGCGATGAACGCTAGGAGCGACGAGTAGGACTTGGAGAAACCGGCCACGAGCACGGCATTGTCGTAGGGAACGTCGAGGTGTCGGAAGATGCCGTTGCCCAGTCGACCATAGTCGCAGGATTCCTCCTTCGACCTTTCTCCGATGACGCCGAACCCGTGTGCGTCGTCGACGTACAGCAGCGCGTCGTACTCGTTGGCCAGGCGCGAGAAGGTGGCGAGGTCGGGCGCGTTACCGGTCATGGAGTTGACGCCGTCCATGGCGATCACGCGCGGAGCGGCAGGATTGCTGGCTCGTAGCAACTCCTCCAGGTGTTCGAAGTCGTTGTGGCGGAAACGCTGCACGGTGGCGCCATGGCCGGCAGCCACCATGGCGCCGTCGTAGATCGTCTTGTGTGCGCGTCCATCCAGGAAGATCGCCCCATCCCCGACCAGCACCGGGATCACCGACATATGGATGTGGGTGATGGTGGGCAGGACGAGCGAGTCTTCAGAGCCGACGAGCTCGGTGAGCTCCTCCTCGATCTCGGGGTACATGGACGGGTTCCCCAGCAGGCGTGACCAGGATGGGTGCGTGCCCCATCGGGCCAGGTACTCGGGTACCGAGGCGATGATCTCTTCGTCCAGATCGAAACCGAGGTAGTTGCAGGAGGCCCAGTCCGTGAGCCAGCGATCGCCGATCCGGATCGAACGCCCGACCTGTTCGTCGATGACCGCGTCCATCATGGGATGCGTTCGGGTGAGTCGGGTCAGGTCCGATGTCGTCGCCGCCCAACGATCGAGCCACCCGTCGTAACCACGACGGCGTGGTTTGCCGTTGGGCGATGGCTCCGTCGGCTCGTCGGAGCGTCGACGGTGCAGCCCGTCCGGGAACGGGCGGTCGGGAGGTCGCAAGGGTTCGGCTTCCATGGCTCCCTTCCCATCGGAAGGGGAGCCACCCACCTTTACTGCGTACGTATCGGTCGGTGCGGTCGTGTCCACCCTCCCGACGGCATCGGCCGAACGGCCGTCCCCAGGGCCGCATGGGAACACCAGAAGGAGGAGCTCGGTAGACTGTCGACCGAGCTACAGACCGAGTCCAAGAACAGACCCAGGACCGGCGACGAGAAACCCAGAAGAGGGAGGCACCCGACGTGGTTACGATCGAGCGAACGAGACTGGCAGGCCTGATGGAACGGGAGCGCCAGACGTTCCGCGAACGTCACCCACGATCGGGCGAGCTCTCCGAGGCTGCCAAGGCATCGCTGCTCTTCGGTGTCCCGATGAACTGGATGGTGCGCTGGCCCGGTGACTGGCCCGTCTTCGTCGAGCACGCCGAGGGTGCCCATTTCACGGACGTCGACGGCAACCAGTTCGTCGATTTCTGTCTCGGCGATACGGGCGGCATGGCGGGCCACGGTCCGAAGGCTTCGGTCGATGCCATCGCCGAACAGGCTGCCAAAGGCATCACCCTGATGTTGCCGACCGAGGATGCCGCGTGGGTCGGCGCCGAGATGACCCGCCGTTTCGGCGTCCCTCTCTGGCAGTTCTCGCTGACGGCCACCGACGCCAACCGATTCACGCTTCGGTGGGCACGTGAGATCACCGGTCGTCCCAAGATCGTCGTGCACAACTGGAACTACCACGGCTCGGTCGACGAGACGATGGCCCAGCTCGACGATGATGGTGGCCTGCGTCCCCGAGGTGGTTTGATCGGTCAGGCGGTGCCGTTGGAGCTGACGACCAAGGTCGTCGAGATCAACGATCTCGAGGCCTTGGAGGCCGCGCTCGCCCCCGGTGACGTCGCCGCCGTGTTGTTCGAACCGGCGCTCACCAACATCGGCATCGTGTTGCCGGACGAGGGCTACCACGAAGGTGTTCGCGAACTCTGCACCAAGTACGGAACGCTCCTAGTGATCGATGAGACGCACACGATCTGCGCTGGACCTGGTGGCTGTACCAAGGCCTGGAACCTTCAGCCCGACATCGTCACGATCGGCAAGACGCTCGGCGCCGGCATCCCGAGCGCGGCGTTCGGTATGACCCACGAGGTCTCCGATCGCATCATCGAACACACGGACTGGCGCAACTCCGATGTCGGCGGGACCGGAGGCACGCTGGCGGGGAACGCGCTGAGCTTGGCGGCGATGCGCGCGACGCTGGCCGAGGTCCTCACCGACGACGCGTTCGAGCGCATGATCGAACTCGGTGAGCGATTCGAGGCCGGGGTCCAGGGTGTGATCGAGAGCCGTGAGTTGCCGTGGCACGTCACGCGGATCGGATGCCGGGTGGAGTACCTGTTCCGTCCCGACGTGGCGCGTAACGGCGCGATGGCGGCGGCGGGCCAGGACGAGGACCTCGACACGCTCATCCATCTCTACATGCTGAACAGGGGCGTCCTGATGACGCCGTTCCACAACATGTCGTTGATGTCGCCGGCGACCACGACGGCCGATGTGGATCGCCACACCGAGGTATTCGGGCAGGCGGCGGATGAGTTGATCGGCGCCTGATCGGGCCGACCTGACGACCACAGCCTGAGAAACACAGGAGGTGCTGCATGGCAGGCGTCGGGAGTTTCTTGTACGCGACGGTGGACTGTGGGGACCCGACCGCAGTGGCCGCCTTCTGGGCGGCGGTGTTGGATACCGAGATCGACCTCACCATGGATGAGGGGCGGTACGTCTTCTTGAAGGGGAGCGACACCCTGCCGGTGCTGTGTTTCCAGCGTGTCCCAGAAGCGAAGGGCCACAAGAACCGGATCCATCTGGATCTGGCTGTGGAGGACCTGGAGGTTGCCACTGCACGGGTGCTGGAGCTAGGTGGGTCTTGGCCCGATCGGCAAGAGCGTCAGCTCGAGGACTTCACCTGGCGAACGCTCGCCGACCCGGAAGGCAACGAGTTCGACGTCGCCACCGGGGCGTAGACAAGCCGTCACGAGTCGACGGCCAGCCGCATTGACGTTCAGCCGTTGCGTTGAGCGAACTCGCGCATGAATCCGGCGAGGGCATCGGCGCCGGCGTGGGGCATGGCGTTGTAGAGGCTCGCGCGGATCCCGCCCATGCTCCGATGACCTCGCAGCTCATGCAGGTCCGCTTCGGTGGCCTCGGCGATGAACCGCTGCTCGAGTTCTTCACTCGGCAGCTGCCAGGTCACGTTCATGAGCGATCGTGAGTTCGGTCGTGCGTGACCCTTGTAGAACCCTGCGCTGGTGTCGATCGCGTCGTACACGGCGCTGGCCTTCCCGCGGTTGATCCGCTGTTGAGCCTCAACCCCGCCGACGTCGTCGCGGAGCCAGCGCGTGACCAGCATCACGACGTAGATCGCGAACACCGGCGGGGTGTTGAACATGGAATCGTGCTCGACGAACGTTCGGTAGTCGAGCATC
>DATDJD010000058.1:0-4616 GCA_036520695.1 Actinomycetota bacterium | reverse complement strand
CAACGAGGCGTTCGAGGTTCGAGCCGACGACCGCAAGTTCGCGAACGACCTCTTGGATCAACGCATGATCGAGTTCCTGCTCGCGCATGTCGTCGGTGGCGTCGTGGAGACGGTCGGAAACCGGATCCTGGTCGCGAGGCGTCAGGATGATCTTCCCGACGTCGATGGCATGCTCGCTGCCGCGATCGGCATCGCCGAACGCGTGCCGAACGCGGTTCGCTCGTTGTACCCGGCGTTCCCGGTCGAGGAGTTGACGCCGGGATGTCCGGTCGGTCCGGACGGAAGCTTCAGGGAAGCCAACCTTGTCGAGCCGGTGGACGAGGACCCGTGGATCAAGGATCCCGGCGGGTGGGCGCCTCCACTCCCCGAAGACGACCCGGGCTAAGCTGTCGCCCAGGATCGACCATCGCACCGTTCGAGGGAAGGAACCTGATCGTGCCGCTGCTGTTGATCGTGTTGGCCGTCGTGGTGCTGCTCGCCATCGTCGGCGTCGTGTCCTACAACCGATTCATCGCCCAGAAGAACCTGATCAAGGACGCCTGGGCCAACATCGACACCGAGTTGCGCCGCCGCTACGACCTGATCCCCAACCTGGTCGAGACGGTGCGGGGCTACGCCTCGCATGAGAAGGAAGTCCTCGAAGAAGTGACGCGCGCTCGTGCCATGGCCGCGAGTTCCACCGGCTCGCCCGCCGCGCAGGCCGCCGCCGAGGGTCCGTTGGTGGCGGCGCTCCGCCAACTGATGGTCGTGGTGGAGAACTACCCGGACCTGAAGGCGAACCAAGGGTTCCTCCAGCTACAGGGTGAGCTCACCAACACGGAGGATCGGCTCCAGACAGCCAGGCGCTTCTACAACGCGAACGTGCGTGAGTACAACCAGCGCGTGAAGCAGTTCCCCAGCGTGCTCGTGGCCAGCATGTTCGGTTTCAAGGAAGAGGAATTCTTCGAGGTCGAGGACGCGATCCGCGAGTCCGGTCCGCCGAAGGTCGACTTCGCGGCCGGTTCAGGCGCGCCGGTCGCTCCCCCTGCGACGACGCCCACCGCAGGAACCACGACCCCGCCACCACCGGACGACGACATCCCCGAACCACCTGGGCAGGCTCCGCCTCCGACGCCGACGGGTTAGGGCTCGCCGGACAGGATCGGTCCTCGGCGCACCTTCCGGGTGAGCACCCACCAAGCGCCCGCCCAGCCGACAGCGAGGCCCCCGAGCACGAACGCAGCGACCCGGGCGCCGGCGGAATCGGCGATCGCAGCCGCCACCACACTTGAGATGCCCAGGGAAAGCGTGATCAGCGCGAAGTCGACCGCGAAGATCCGACCGCGGATGTGGTCGGGCACCAGTACCTGGAGTCCATAGGTCGACAGCACCCACTGAGAGCCCCCACCGAGATGGGCGACGAAGATGACGATCGCGGCGACCCAGAGGGCGGGCGCCAACCCGAGTGCCATGTACGACACGCCGAAGACCGTGAGCGCGAGGCCGATCGCACTGAACAGATGGCGATGTCCGGGTCCGCTCAGTCGGTGGCCGATGAACGGTCCCACCAAAGCGCCGACGCCGCGGGCCGCCATCAAGATGCCGACGCCGATGTCCCCATCGTGGAAGACCTTCGCACCGAACACGGGGATCAATGCCAGAACGCCGGCTGCGAGGCCGAACCCACCTTTCACCGTGATCAACGCCAAGACCTGATGATCTCGCCGGGCATACCGCAGCACTTCCTTCGTGGCTTCGAGCATCTTGGGGTGCTCGTGGTCAGGTTCGCGCTCCTGGGAGAAGGACCGTTGGATCCCCGTGAGCAGGAGGGCGGAGACCCCGAACGAGATCGCGTCGATCACGAACGCTGTGTCGCGTCCGAAGACCGTCGAGACCACGCCGCCCAACGCGGCGCCCACCGCCAGCATCGTCCCCCAGAGCGAACCTCCGATCGCGTTCGCCGTGGCGAGGTCCGCAGGGTCGACGACGTTGGGGATCGCGGCCGACGAGGCAGGTTCGAACGGGGCGCTGAAGATGGACAGCGCGGCGAGAAGGGGATACGCGAGCCACACGGTGTCGGGCCCAACCGCCAGGAACGCCACGCACAACACGGCCCGGGCCAGGTCGCACACGATCATCAACTTGCGCCGATCGACCCGGTCCGCCAGCACACCCGCCGCAGGCGAGGCCACGAAGAACGCCGCCTCCTGCGCAAGGATCGCGAGGCCCACGTCGATCGCCTGGCCAGTGGTTTCCAGGATGAGTCCGGTGATCGCGACGAACAGGAACCAGTCGCCACCCAGTGAGATCACCGAGGACAGGAACAGCCGCCGGAAGTCGCGGTTGCGCCGCAACAACGAGATGCTGGCCCGGAAGCCCGCCTCGGCCTGCAGTTCCCGTTCGCGGGTCTCGTCGGGTTCGGGGCTCGTCATCGTGGTTCGTCAGCCTACCCGTGGTCCGATACGCCATCCGTGCCCGGGTTAGCATCCACGCACGCATCGAACACCGGAAGGGACGGATCATGACGATCGGCTATGACGGCTCGCTGTACATCCTCGCCTTCGACCACCGAGGCTCGTTCCAGAAGAAGTTCTTCGGCATCGAGGGAGCCCCGGGTCCCGAGGACGCCCTCCGCATCATCGACGCGAAGAAGGTGATCTTCGAAGGCATGCAACGGGCTCTCGCCGACGGAGTCGATCAGAGCAGGGCGGGCATCCTGGTCGACGAGCAGTTCGGCGCCGATGTGGCGATGCAGGCCAAGCAGCTGGGGATCTCGTTGTCGATGCCGGTCGAGAAGTCGGGGCAGCACGAGTTCGACTTCGAGTATGGGTCCGAGTTCAGCTCGCACATCGAATCGTTCGATCCAGGGTTCTCCAAAGTGCTGGTTCGTTACAACCCGCAAGGGGATGGCGCCATGAACGCTCGTCAGGCGATGCGGCTGAAGGAGCTCGCCGATTGGCTGCACGGGACCGGCCGGCGATTCCTGTTCGAACTGTTGGTCCCCGCCGAACCCCATCAGTTGGAGGACGTCGGGGGTGATACGGGGCGTTACGACCGAGAGCTTCGCCCTCACCTGATGAAGGTCGCGATCGCCGAGTTGCAGGAGACCGGTATCGAGGCCGATGTGTGGAAGATCGAAGGGATCGACGACCCCGACCGGTGTGCGGAGATCTCCGAGCAATGTCGGATCGGGGGCCGAGATCACGTCGCCTGCGTCGTGCTCGGGCGTGGTGCCGATGACGCCGCGGTCGACCAGTGGCTGCGGGCCGCTCGGGGCGTCGAGGGGTACCGAGGGTTCGCGATCGGTCGGTCGATCTGGTGGGACCCGTTGAAGTTCTTCGTCGACGGCGCGATCCCGCGCGAGGAGACGGTCGTGCAGATCTCGACCAACTATCGTCGCTTCGTGGCGGTGTGGGAACAGGGATGATCGGGGCGTATCAGTTGCCCATGAGCAATCCGCGCCTGGATCGCACCCTACGGTCGAGCCTGTTGAATACCAGGTAGTCCACCGCGACGCCGATCGCCACGATCACCCCGAGTACCGCCAGCAGGGCCGGGACGTCGGCCTGTTCTTCCACGAGCAAGTGACCCAGGCCCGTAGCGCCGACCGCCGTGATGATGAGTTCGGCGGCCATGAGCGCCTTCCAGGCGAACCCCCAGGCCTGTTGGAGTCCGGCGACGAACCCCGGCATCGCCGCAGGCACGATCACTTCGCGGTAGAGGGTCCACCCGGACGCGCCCATCGTTCGTCCGGCCCGAGTCAGGATCGGTGGCACCTGGCGCATGGCCGCCATCGTTGCCAACGTCATCGACGGGAACGCACCCATAACCGTGACGAACACCACGGCTCGCTCGGTCGCTCCGAACCAGATCACTGCGATGGGGAGCCACGCCACGAATGGGGTGATCTGCAGCGCGACCACGATCGGCCGCAGCGCCCGACGGGCGAACTCATCGAGCGCCATGCCCACGCCCAGCGACACGCCGATCACGATCGAGGCAGCGAAGGCGAAGATCAGGCGGATCAAGGTCTTCGCGGTCGCTTCGGGGATCGTGCCGTCCCGCATCCCGTCGATGAACGCACTCCAGACCTCAGCCGGCGACGGCACGCCTCGGGTATCGGTGATCGCCGCGACGATCGCCCAGACGACGATCAACGCCACGATGCCCGCGAGCGGCGGGCCGACCTCGGACCAGAACCGCTTCACGACGGCGTTCCTTTCCCGACCTCGCTCATCAGCAGCTCGTGCACTTCGGAGACGACACGACCGACCAGCACGTCGTCGAGGTGCCGGGGCCTCGGCGCGTTGATGCGAACCTCTTCCAGGAGGCGGCCGGGTGCGGCGGTCATCACCAATACGCGATCGGCGAGCAGGGCCGCCTCGCGCACGTTGTGGGTGACGAAGAGGAACGTCTTACGCCCGCCGTGCTCCACCCACACCCGCTGGAGCTCGTCCTGCAGCAGTTCCCGCGCCTGCGCGTCGAGAGCGCCGAAGGGTTCGTCACCCAGGAGCACGTCGGGTTCGCTGGCCAGCGCTCTCGCCAAGGCGACACGCTGACGCATGCCGGCCGACAACTCGTGTGGGCGTGCGGCGGCGACCGACGCCAGGCCGACGTTGCTGATCCACCCCATGGCG
>DATDJD010000057.1:0-5119 GCA_036520695.1 Actinomycetota bacterium | reverse complement strand
CGGACCTCGGCGTTGCCCTGCAAGATCACGAAGAACTCGTCGGCGAACTTCCCTTCTTCGCAGATGTGCTTCCCGGCTTCATAGGTGACCTCCTCACCCAGATCCGCGATCCGGCGGAGCTGGCGTCCCGAGCAATGCTCGAAGAGGGGGACTGCTTTCAGCTTGGCGATCGTGTCGGTTCGGCTCATGGTCGGAGCCTAGTGGGTATGGTCGGAACATGCGACGCCTCCCCCGCTGGATGCGACGGACGTTCTGGATCGGCCTCGGGCTGTTCGCGTTGATCCAGCTCGTCCCGTACGGGCGCGATCACGCCAACCCCGCCGTGACGAGGGCCGCCTCCTTCGGCTCTCAGGCGGGGACCGACCTGGCTCGCGGGGCGTGCCTCGATTGCCACAGCAACGAGACCACGTGGCCCTGGTACTCCAACGTCGCACCCATGTCGTGGCTGATCCAGAAGGACGTGGACGAGGGACGCGACCACCTGAACTTCTCTGAGTGGAACCGCCCGCAGGAGGGCACGGAAGAACTGCTCGAGGTCGTCGAAGAGGGCGAGATGCCACCCGTCAACTACACGCTGCTGCACCCGGACGCGCGGCTCACCGAGGAAGAGCGCGCGACCTTGCTCGCTGCGCTGCAGGTCGCGCTCGCCGAGGCACCTCCGGCCGGCGACGACAACTCGGGCCCGGGCTGACTTCGGCTGGATCGTCGAACGCTACGTCGCCCCTGAACAAGCGGTGACCTGCTCCAGCTCCGCCGCGACGTCGTTCACGCTCGTCGTCAACGCCGTGACCCGATCGCGATAGACAGGCAGAGTGGTGGCCTTCGCCGCTTCCAGGTCCGCGATCTGATCTGCGAAGTCGCCGCCGAGCCCACCCGCCGCGAGCTCGTGCCAGGTGTCGTACAGATCGATCGGGTTGGAGAGCTGACCCTGCGCACCCCACGAGATGTTGGCGTATCCGGGATCGTGGTGGAGCTGTTCGGTATCGAACGCCTCCCGGCTCAGGATCGCGGCGAGACCATTGAGGTCGACCGAGCCGATCTTGGCCATCGCGGCCTCGCGCTTCCCGTGCTCGAGCTTCGTGATCGCCGCGTCCAGAAGACGGAGGTCCTCCCCCGTCTGTTGATGCGGATACACGATCGCGTCTCCGAAGCTCAGCGCCGTCAACTCGTCGGTCGAGATCCTGGTCGCTTCGCGGAGATGATCGCTGGAGCACGTCGAAGGAACCGCGTCGGCGGCATCGGTCCACGCATCGGTGAACCTCTCGAGTGCTTCCGTGGCCGCCTGGGCATCCGCACCGAACCGCACCATGGTCGGTGCGTCGAGCTGATTCCCCAGGTTCGCGATCCGATTGCGGAAGTCGAAAGGCAGCAGCGTCGCGTCAAGATCAAGTGCGACCCTCGTCTCAGCTTCCAGCACCGGAGCGAGCGTGGGGAATTGGAGCGTGTCCATCGAATCGTAGTCGGTGTGATACCGGGCACCGTAGTCCGGGCCTGCCGCGGCGAACGTGATGGCAGGCGCTCCTTCGGCCGTGTACGTGAACCCGTCGTTCCACGAAGAGATCTCCCAGGTTCCGAAGTACGGGATCAGCCCATCGGCCCGGCTTTCCGCGAGTGATCCTCGAAGGAACGGGCGCAACTCACGCGCGACCCCTGCGTCGAGGTAATACGGGGGCGAGTGGAGTTCGAAGTTCAGCACCGCCATGGCGTCACTCTGCCACTCGGTATGCGAGTCGGTGATCCGATGGAACGCACCCTGGAGCCAGTCGTAGTAGGCGTCGGCCTTCCCATACTCCTCGCCGGTCACTGGTGCGAAGACCCAGGTGTACTTCGGCTGATACCCGCTGTCGATCGCGGCCTTGGCGATGGCCATCACCATCGCCGTACCGATCGAGTCGTCGGCTGCCGACGTGAACCAGGCGTCCTGGTGCGCCGTGAAGACGACCTCTTTGTCCGGGTACGTCGAGCCGGTGATCCGGCCGATCGGCTGGTAGCCGGTGGCGTCGATCAGGTTCTTCGCCTTGAGCGTGACCTCGCCCGACACGTCGCCGGTGCGCAGAGACTTCACCAGGTCGTGGGCCGACCGCTTGCTGATGACGACCATGGGCGCGCACACGGTGGTGCTGCACTCGGCGTCGTTGCTGCCCAGGGCTCGGCCATCGCCGGCGGCGTACCAGTCATGGCCGGGCGCTGAGGCGATGATGACCGCCTTCGCACCATGCAGGTGGGCTTCGTAGGCGATGTAGTTGGGCCAGATACCCCGCCGGTCGTAGTCCCACCACGCGAACACGATCTTGCCCGCCACATCTTTGCCCTCGTATTCGGGCGCCGTTCCATACCCGACCCGCACGATCTCGCCGGACACGCCCGCGTGACCGGTTCCCGGCACGCCTCCGAGTGACGATGCCTTGAACGTTTCGTCCAGACCCGCCCCCTGTGCGTGCACGGTGGCACCCTTGAACAGCCACCCATCGCCGGTGAGCTCCTCCACTGCGACGTCTTCCAGACCGATGCTCTCCATCTCGTCGGCGAGGAAGTTCGCCGTCTCTTGGTCCGCCGGGGTGCCGAACACACGGAAGCCGAGGGGGGTCGAGCCGATCTCGCCGAGGTCCCGCGTGACCTGCCGGACGTACTTGACGTCGAGTTCGGCGAGGAGATCCCGCCTGGGCGAAGCGCTCCCGACCGGCACCGAGATAGCGGTCGCGAGCAGGGCCGCAGCGATCAACGCCGCGATGGATGACTTCCGGATCCTGGGCATCGACCCTCTCCTCTCGACCGCATCGGACCGCAAGGGAGCGATCTATGCAGAAGCGTTTATGCAATCGCGCGAACGACGCTACGTCGGAGTGTTTCCAGGTGTCAAGGGGTCGTCGGCGGCGCCGGCAGGTGGATTCCTGATACCGAAGCCGTTGATCGCGGCGCCGGCGAACAGCAGCGCCGCCGAGACGATCACGGCCAGGTGGAACGCGTCGGTCGAGGCGTTGCGTGAGGCCGTGCGGATCTGCGGCGACACATCGCCGGACGGTTGATTCAGGGGCGCGACCTGTCGGCGGAACGCCGCCGAGTCGACGTTCGCCTCAGGCACCTGCCGGCCCACCGACGAGTAGAAGCTGGATGCGACCGCCACGAATATCACCGCGGTGACGAGCGGCGATCCAACCCGCGAGATCGCGTTGTTGATCGCCGAGGCTACACCCGCGTTGCTCTCGGGCACCGAGGTCATGAGGGCGGTGGTGAGTGGGGCCACCATCATCGTGAGGCCGGCGCCGAACACCACGAGCGCGGGCAGGATGTCGATGAAGTAGTCACCCGGCGGCAGGAACGTCGATGCCTGGCCACTCAACACCCAGGCTTCGCTGGTCGAGGGGATGCGCACGAACCAGAGCAGCCCCAGACCCATGATCGCCGGTCCCGCCGCCATGAAGAACCGCGGCCCGTGCCGCGCCGCCAGCCTGCCGAACCGCGTCGAGAACACCAGGAGCAGCACCGACGATGGGATGCCCGCGATGCCGGCGGCCTGCTCGTTGTAGCCCAGCACGCCGATCAGGAAGATCCCTTCGAACGTGAACGAGACGTAGAGCGCGCCGTAGATCACCAAGGTGGACAGGTTCGTGATGGTGAAGTTGCGCGAGCGGAACAGGCGCGGTGGCACCAGCGGATCTCGGCGGCGCAGCATCATGAACGGGAACGCCACCGCCGCGATCGTGCCGACCACCAGGCTCACGACCACGACGGGCTCGGTCCAGCCGCGCTGTTGCCCGCGGATCGTGCCGAACGCCAGCCCCCCGACCGCGAGCACGATGACGATCGACCCGAGCCAGTCGAAGCGGCCGCTCGCATCGGGGTCGCGCGATTCCGGCACGTACCTCATCGTCGCGAGATAGGCGATCACCAGTACCGGCAGGTTCACCAGGAACGCGGCCCGCCACGAGATCGAGTTGACCAGCAGTCCGCCGACGAAGGGTCCGAGGATCGTGGTCGCCGCCGACGCGCCCGCCCAGATGCCGAAGGCCCGGCCGCGCTCCTCGCCGTGGAAGCTCGCCGTGATGATCGACAGCGAACCCGGCACGACGAACGCGCCCGCTGCACCCTGCAAGACACGCGCCACGATCAGGAACTCGATCGACGGAGCGATGCCGCACAGCAGTGAGGTGGCGCCGAACCCGAGCAGGCCGTAGGAGAACATCTTGCGACGCCCGTGGAAGTCGGTGAGCCCACCCGCCAGGATCAGCAACGCGCTCAGGGTCACGAAGTAGCCATAGGCCACGTAGGACTGGGCTTCGAGCGTGCCGAAGAGGTCGGACGACAGGTCCTGGCCGATGCGGGGCAACGCCAGATTGACGACCGAGGTGTCGAGGAAGACGACGGCCGAGCCCAGCACGACCGCCACCATCGTGCCGCGGCGTCGTGCAGGCGTCATCTCCGGAACGGGGACGGGCGCGGCCTCGCTCATGGGACCCACGCTACCGGTCGCATCGCTGAGGCGCGTCGCCGTTCCCGTCTTTGCGCGGTCCTTGCGCCGATCGTGCGTCGACCACAACCGAGGTGCGTGAGCATCTCCACCTGGTCCCATCCGGAACGAACGAGGAGGAAGCGCGATGCCCGGAACGGACGAGAGGAACCCGAACGATGCCCGCCGCCGCGATGGTGCGCGACGACGTGGCGAGATCGGTGCTTGGGTGCTCCCGGTGGGGGCGATCGTCCTCGTGGTGATCGCGATCGGGGTCGGCCGGCTCGCGACGGATGGCTCTGCTGCACCCCCACCCGCCGAAGGGGCCCTCTCGACTGCGCAACCGTTGGACGCGCCGGCAACCACCGAACCTGGGCACGAGCCCACCGAAGAGCCCGAGCCGATGGAGGTCATATGGTTCGTCGACGTCAGAACCGGCAGGACGACGCTGCTCCCCCAGAGCATCCGGTCGATCCCCACCGCGAAACAGTTCGCCGTGTCCCCTGGGGGCGACGAGCTCGCCTTCGCGGCGGGTGGCGCGATCTACGTGGCGCGTATCGACGGGGAACGCGTGCGGAGGGTCGCGACGACCCTGGCCGCATCTGCGCCCAGCTGGTCTGCGGATGGCGACCAGATCGTCTACAGCGATCATTCGGCACTGTTCGTGGTCGA
>DATDJD010000056.1:0-21847 GCA_036520695.1 Actinomycetota bacterium | reverse complement strand
GGAAGACGCGAGGCCAGGCACGGCGATGCCGGTTTCTCCGAGCTCGGGATCCCTAGCTCCCGCGCGAGCGCGCGAACGTCCTCCTTGCCCATCCCGGCCTCGATCAGCGGGTGTCGAACCGCGTGCTCGGTCGCGGCTCTGAGCCCCGGCCTCCAATCGCCCACGTCGTCGGCATTGGCTCCGGAGAACAACGTCGCGAACCCTCGCTCTGCCGCCAACGCAGACAACGAGTCGTACAACTCGGTCTTGCAGTGGTAGCAGCGGTCACGGCCATTGCGCCGGTAGCCTTCGCGCTGCAGCTCGTCGGTGAGGATCACTTCGTGCGCGATCCCGATCGAACGAGCGACCGAGCGCGCGCCATCGAGCTCGCCCGTCGCGAGCGCCGGCGAAACGGCGGTCACCGCCAGCGCCCGAGCCCCGAGTACCCGGTGGGATGCCGCCGCAACCAGGGAAGAATCGACGCCCCCGGAGAATGCGACGATCGCGCTCGAGCAGGTCGCCACCGAGCTTTCGAGGTCAGCCAGCGGACCCATGCCCCGTCCCCTCCACCTCGTGCATGATCACGGGCTCTGCTGCCGCGAGTGCTGCCGCCCATATCTGCTTCGCGGGTCGTCCCGTGAGGGAGGCGACGGTTGCACAGTCATCGTGCTCCGGCGCGACGTTCACCACACGTCCGCCGAGCGATCCGATCTTCACGCGGACCGCGTATCCATCCACGTGCACCTCGCGGGTGGTGCGGTCGAGTTCATGCCGACTCGCCGGCACGACCCGAACGCCGAGCGTGCTGGTGTGTTCGAACAGAGCAGAGACCACCGCTCGCTCGGCTTCAGGGCGCGCGATCGCCGATACCACGACGCCCGGCCTGCCTTTCTTCATCGTCACCGGGGTGATCCATACGTCGAGGGCGCCGGCCGCGACGCAGCGTTCCACCGCGTCGGGGATCAGCTCCGGGATGAGATCGTCCAGGTTCGCTTCCAGCAGGACGACATCGGCACGGGCGGCCAGCCGATCGACCGGCCGTTCGGAGTCAGCGACCGGCGCGGTGCCGAGCACCACGCGGAGCAGGTTCGGACGGTCGGCGGGATCGCGTTGGCCTGCGCCGTAGCCCACGCCTTGGAGCGTCATCGAAGGCAGCTCGCCCCAGGAGGTGGCGGCCACGGCCGCGAGCACGGCACCGGTCGGCGTGACGAGCTCGTCCGACGAGGCGACGCCGACCATCGGCGCGCCGTGTAGCAGACCGAGGACGGCTGGGCCGGGCGTCGGCAGCGGGCCGTGTGCCGTGGTGGTGGAACCACGCCCGTACGGCACAGGAGAGCACACCACGAGCTCGACCTGGAGCGCATCGAGCAGGACGAACGTGCCGCAGATGTCGATGAGCGTGTCGACCCCGCCGAGCTCGTGCAGGATCACCTCGTCGGGGGCTGAGCCGTGGATCGATGCCTCGACGGTGGCGATCCGATCGACGGCCTCGAGTGAGCGATGACGCACCACCGGTGGGAGCGACGAGGTGGCCACGATCTCCTTGAGCAGGCCGGCGGGCCTTCCTGGCGCTTCGTCGGCATCGGGGGGCGGGATGACACTCACCGCAGCGGCGGCGATGCCCTGTCTCGACACCCGATCGATCTCGATCGTCACCTCTCTCATCCCGAGCGCCGTCGGCACTTCCCGAAGGGCATCGATCGGCGCACCGGCGTCCAACAGGGCGCCGACCAGCATGTCGCCCGCGAGTCCGCCGAAGCAATCGAAGTAGGCGATCGTGGTCACGTCGTCGCAGCCCTCCTGGCGATCCGGGCCGCGACGGAACCGGCGCCGAGGCCGTCGTCGATCCCCACGACGGCGAGTCCGTCTGCGCAGGAGCACAGCATCGCGTTGAGTGCCGTCTGCCCCCCGTGGGCAGAGCCGTAGCCGACACTGGTGGGGACGCCGATCACCGGACAGGGTGCCAAGCCCCCGATGACGCTGGCGAGCGCACCATCCATGCCGGCGACCACCACCACGCAGTCCGCCGCTTCCAGGTCGGGCAGGACCGGCGCGAGCCGATGCAGGCCTGCGACCCCGACGTCCTCGTGGACGATCACCGTCGTGCCGAGCAGCTGAGCTCGGATCTTTGCCTCGTGTACCACGGGGCCATCCGAAGTCCCCGCCGACACGATCAACACGACCCCCCGGCTCACCGGTGGGTGCGACTGCACCCAGACCGCTCGCGCGAGTTCGTCCTCCAGTGCATCCGGCAGTGCCCCGATGAACGCGGCGCGGGTGGCTGCTGAGGCTCGAGTCGCGAGGACGCTCGAGGCCCCTGCTTCGCTCAACGCCTGCGCGATGGCGACCACCTGCTCTGGAGTCTTGCCTTCGCTCAGGATCACCTCAGGCGCGCCTTGCCGAAGCTCCCGGTGGGTGTCGACTCGGGCGAAACCGAGATCACGGAACGGGAGACTCGCTAAGCGGTCGGCAGCCTCGACCGGTTCGACGTCGTGATCGGCGACGGCGGCCATGAGGTCCTCGATCTCGTGGCGCGTGGTCATCCACGGAGTCTACGCATCCCCCGTCGGCCCGCTGTGTCGGCGGCGTCGGAGAGACCGCTGGGTAGGATGTCAGGAGATGACTCGTGGATCCCCACCCGACGATCTCCTCGCGCTCGTGCGAGCAGCGCTCGAGGAGGACGCGCCCCAGGGCGACCTCACCTCCGAGGTCGTACTGCAGCCCGGCACCGGGTGCGCGGCCGAACTCATCGCGAAGGACACGGGAGTGATCGCGGGGATCCGATCGATGGAAGCCGTGTTCGCAGAGGTGTCGATGCAGGATGGAACCCACGTGGCGATCGATGTGAAGACCCCGGACGGGAGCCCCGTATCGCCGGGGGACCTGATCGCCCGCATCCAGGGCGTGGCGGCGACCGTGCTCCGCGGTGAGCGTCCCTCGATCAACCTCCTGAGCCATCTGTCTGGCGTCGCCACCCTCACGCGTGCTTTCGTGGATGCGGCGGAACCCGCGACGATCCTGTGCACGCGCAAGACGACACCCGGCCTCCGGAAGCTGGAGCGAGAGGCGGTGCTGGCAGGCGGAGGCTCGCTCCACCGCGGCTCGTTGTCGGACGCGATCTTGATCAAGGACAACCATGTTCAGCTCGCCGGGGGCGTAGGGCCGGCCGTGCGGCGGGCGGTCGACCACGGCGTGCCCGTGGAGGTCGAGGTCGAGACCCTCGACCAACTCGAAGAGGCGATCGCCGCTGGTGCCGACCGTTTCCTGCTGGACAACCCCACGCCCGAGCTGGTCGGCGAGGCGATCCGTCGCCTCGGAGGGCACGAGCGACTCGAGGTGTCGGGAGGCGTGACCCTCGACAACGTGGGTTCATTCGTGGATGCGGGCGCTCGCACGATCTCGGTGGGCCGGCTCACCCACTCCTCGACGGCATTGGATCTCTCGCTCGAGATCACCGATACGATCCACCCCGAGGCCGGTGATGGCGATGGATGAGCAGGGGAGGCCCGACGACGCCTACGCGCCCTGGGCCGAGGAGGTCCGGCGCCTCGCCGAAGAGCGGCAGGCTGTGATCTTGGCGCACAACTACCAGGTGCCCTGGATCCAGGACGTCGCCGACCTGGTGGGAGACTCCCTCGCGCTCTCTCGAGCAGCCGCGGCCACCGACGCCTCCACCATCGTGTTCTGTGGTGTCCACTTCATGGCGGAAACGGCGAAGATCCTCTCGCCGGACAAGACGGTGCTGTTGCCTTCGCTCGAAGCCGGCTGTTCGCTCGCGGCGTCGATCACCGCCGACCAGCTGCGCGAGTGGAAGGCCGAGCATCCTGGTGCCGTCGTGGTGTCCTACGTGAACACGTCGGCGGCCGTGAAGGCTGAATCCGACATCTGCTGCACCTCATCCAATGCGGTCGACGTGGTTCGCACGATCCCCGAGGACCGCGAGATCCTCTTCCTCCCCGACATGTTCCTCGGAGCCCACGTCGAGCGAGTGGCGGGCCGGAAGATGCACATCTGGATGGGGGAGTGCCACGTGCATGCGGGGATCGACCCAGAAGGCCTTCGCAAGCAGGCCGATGATCCGGACACGGACGTGATGATCCACCCCGAATGTGGCTGCACCACTGCCGCCCAGTGGATGCTGTCGGAGGGCGTCCTTCCGGCGGATCGGACGAAGGTGCTGTCCACGGGCGGGATGGTGGCGCACGCGGCGAGTTCGAACGCACGCCGGTTCCTGGTGGCGACCGAGACCGGCATCTTGCACCAGCTCCGTCGGGCGCAGCCGGACAAGGTGTTCGAACCGGTCGACGAGGATGCGGTGTGCCGCTACATGAAGGCGATCACGCCCGAGAACCTGCTGGTGTCCCTGCGTGACGGGATCTTCCCGATCGACGTGCCCGAGGATGTGGCGATCCGCGCCCGACGAGCCGTCGAGCGGATGATCGAGGTCGGGCCGTCAGCGGGCACGGTGCTCCCGCGCGGACCGGTCTTCGCGGAGTAGCCCATGCGTACGATCGTGATCGGCGGCGGTGCCGCCGGCCTGTGGTGCGCGCTGCACGCGGGCACGCGTGGCCCTGTCACGCTCGTCGCTCCCGGTGCGGCCGAGTTGGCGGCGACCTCATGGGCTCAGGGGGGGATCGCGGCGGTCGGCGAGCCCGGCGACTCGCCCGAACGCCACGCCGCCGACACGATGACGGCCGGCGCGGGTCTCTGCGATCCGAACGCGGTCGGCGTCGTGGTCCACGAGGCTCCTGAGGCCGTCCGGGAGCTGCGAGCCATGGGGATGGCGTTCGATGAAGGTGGCGAACCAGCTCTCGAAGGGGGACACAGTGCCCGGCGGGTTCTCCACGCCGGGGGCGACGCCTCCGGCCGGGCGCTCCATCGGTTCCTGGCAGCCCAGGTCGCCGAGCACCCCGATATCCGACGAGTCGACGGGCGAGTGGTGGCCGTGAGGGTCGAGGGGAACCTCGCCGTCGGTGTGGAGGTCGACGACGGAACCTCGATGCCGGCCGACCGGGTCGTACTGGCCACCGGGGGGGCCTGCGGGATCTTCGGGCGCAGAACAGGTCCGGATACTTCGATCGGGGAGGGCATGGCGCTCGCGTGGGACGCCGGTGCGGCACTGGCCGACCTGGAGTTCGTCCAGTTCCACCCCACGGCCCTCGACGTGCCGGGTCGTCCGGCGCGTCTCCTGACGGAAGCTCTTCGCGGCGAGGGCGCACTCCTGGTGGACGCCTCGGGGACGCGATTCATGGACCGCTTCCACCCGCTGGGCGAGCTGGCGCCTCGGGATGTGGTGGCACGGGCCGTCCTCAGTGTGCGGGAGGAAACGGGTGCCTCCGTGTATCTGGACGCGCGCGGCATCGCCGACGTCTCGCGGCGGTTCCCGACGGCCGCAGAAAGTTGCCGCGAGGTCGGTCTGGACCTGGCCACCCAGCAGGTGCCGGTCGCACCCGCCGCCCACTACTTCGTGGGTGGTGTCCTCACGGACCTCTGGGGAAGGACCACCGTGCCGGGGCTCTTCGCGGCCGGCGAAGTCGCTTCGACCGGCGTGCACGGCGCGAATCGCCTCGCGTCCAACTCGCTCGCCGAGGCGCTCGTCTTCGGCGCGAGGGCGGGCATGGCCGACCAGGATGCGATCGGGTCACCCAGGCTTCCGGATCGCCACGATCGTCGAGGCGAGACCGGAGCCCCGCCGTCTCGAGCACTCCCGCTAGCCGAGATCCGCGAGGCGGCGGATCGGTCGCTCGGCGTTCGCCGGTCCGGACCAGATCTGATCGCGCTGATACGGCGTGTGCACGCCGGCCCGGCTGACGGCGCCGTGGAGGCATCGGGCAACCCCGCCGCCACGCTCGTTGCCTGGCTCCTGGCCACGTCGGCTCTTCGCAGGGAAGAGAGTCGTGGTGGTCACTTCCGGACGGATTTCCCGGAACCACGAGAGACGTGGCGCGCGCGGCAGGTCGTCGACCGGTCGGGATGGTGGACGCAGCCCGTGTCAGACGTGGCAGCGTACGAACCGCGCTGACGATCAGCCCGGCGTGCCGTAGAGCCTGTCGCCGAAGTCGCCCAGGCCAGGCACGATGTACGCCTTGTCGTTGAGCTGGCGGTCGAGTGCTGCGGCGACGATCGGCACGTCGGGGTGGTCGGACTGCATGCGCGCGAGGCCTTCGGGCGCCGCGACCACGCAGAGGAACACGATGTCGGTGGCGCCCGCCGCCTTCACGTAGGTGATAGCGGCGGACCCGCTGCCGCCCGTGGCGAGCATGGGATCCACCACCAGGGCGCGGCGGCCTTCCATGACAGGAAGCTTGGCGTAGTAGTCCCTGGGTTCGTGTGTTTCCTCGTCGCGTTCCATGCCGAGATAGCCCACGACCGCATCGGGGAAGAGCTCGATGACGGCTTCCAGTAGGCCGAGGCCGGCTCGAAGGACCGGGATCGCGACCAGTCCCTGTGCCAGGCGGCTACCCCGGAACGGTTCGAGTGGCGTCTCCACGTCGTGTGGCTCCGTGACGGAGTCGCGGGTGGCCTCGGCGACCAAGAGGAGTCCCAGTCTCCTGGTGAGCGCTCGATACTCGGCCGGGCCCGTCGCGCGATCGCGGAGGCGTGTGAGCAGGTCGCCCGCGAGGGGATGGTCCAGGACCGTGAACGAGGGCGTCGGCATGGCGCGCATCCTAGTGGCTTGCCAGTCGGGTCCGTTGTCCTGCATCATGGTCGCGACATGCAACAGCGCTGCTTCGGCTTCTGGTTTACCTACGCGGGCACCGGCCCGGCGTAGTCGCCTGTCGCCACCGAGCACACCGCGACCCCGGGCCCGACACCCGGGGTTTCGACTTCCCCGGGGCTTGCCCGGCCATCGAGGATGAAAGGTCGGACAGATGGTCGTCGTTATGACGCACGACGCGACGGACTCAGACATCGAGCTCGTCTGCGAGAAGGTTCGCAACGCGGGTGGCGAGGCGTTCGTATCCCGTGGCACGGTGCACACCGTGATCGGCCTCGTGGGGGACACCTCACGGTTCCAGGCCATCCCGTTCGGCCAGCTCGCGGGCGTCGACCATGTGATCCAGGTAGGCAAGCCCTACAAGATGGTGGCCCGTGACCTCCACCCCGAGGCCACCACGGTGCGGGTGGGGGACACGCCGGTGGGCCGCGGGGCGTTCACGATCATCGCTGGCCCGTGCGCCGTCGAGTCCGAAGACCAAGCGATGATCGCGACCAAGGCGGCGAAGGCTGCGGGCGCCACGATCTTGCGGGGTGACATCTACAAACCCAGGACATCTCCGTACTCGTTCCAGGGGCTGGGGGAGCGAGGACTCGAGATCCTCGAGGGATGTCGGCGCGAGACGGGTCTGCCGATCATCATCGAGGTGGTCGATGTTTCGCAGGTCGCCCACGTGGCCCAGGTCGCCGACTGCATCCGGGTCGGCACGCGGAACGCCCAGAACTTCGAGCTGTTGAAGGAAGTGGGGCTGACCAACAAGCCGGTCATGTTGAAGCGCGGGCTGGCGATGACGATCGACGAGTGGCTGCAGGCTGCGGAGTACGTCGCGCAGCGCGGCAACAGCGAGATCATCCTGTGCGAACGGGGTATCCGCACGTTCGAACCATCGACCCGCAACACCCTGGACCTGGCTGGCATGGCCGTCGCCCAACACGAATCGCACCTGCCGGTGATCGTCGACCCGTCGCACGCGGTCGGCAAGAAACACCTGGTGGCGCCGATGGCCCGGGCCGCAGTGGCGGCCGGAGCCGATGGTGTCATGATCGACGTCCACCATGACCCGGAAACGGCTTTGTGCGATGGTCCCCAGGCGCTCGTGCCCGAAGAGATGGAGGCGTTGGGCTCGGAGCTAGCCGCACTGGCTGCCGCGCTCGGTCGGCCCATGAACGTGCCCTCCGGATCCTGAGTTCACTCGAGCCACCAAGGCCGAACACGAGGCGGTGGCGGGGTGAAGGTGCGTTCGGCCTCGCCGAGCAACGTCAACAGCTGGGCTCGCTGTTTCGGATCGAGACCCTCCTCGAAGTAGGTGCCGATCGCCGCGGTCGCCCGGCGGCAGAGCTCTAGGCGTCGAGAAGCCGTGGTCGTCAGTGTGATCACGACGACGTGGCCTTCGCGCTGGGTGGTGACCAACCCGTGGTTCTCGAGTTGGCGAACGGTATCGCGAGCAGAGGTGCGGTTCACCCGAAGCAGTCGCGCGAGCCAGGAGATGTGCATGGGGTTGCGTGCGGTGAGTGTTTCGAGGGCTCGGTATTGGGCGAACGACATGCCCATCCCCTGTAGGGATTGGTCCATGGTGACTTCGAGGGCGTGTTGGCATCGCCGCAGTGCGACCAGGAGATCCCACGTAGGGACGTATCGCGGTTGGTCATCGCTGTCGCACACATGTGCTTGATACCTGCTGGCCCTGACACGCGGGTGGCGGTGGCGGTCGACCGGTCGGCCTCTCGCGCTTGGGGGTCGTTGTGACCCTAACGACAAAGACCTATGGCCGAGTCGTTAGCCTCCTAACGACCCGCTGCGCGACGAGTGAAGGGCAGCGCTCCTGGTCAAGGGAGGTCTCCGCCCCAGCGCCCGCCCTACGATGAAACGTTCGGCGTCAGCTCGACGATGTCGCACGCCCCGCGCCAGCGCTGGATCGACTCGGCCGGCGGTCCTGAGCGGCTCTTCCGTTTGTCCGCGAGCACCTTCGCCGCCTCTTCCCACTCGGCGCCTTCCAGCGTTCGCTGGGCTGCGGAGAACTCCTCGAGCGAAGTGTCGCGGCCCTTGCGCCGGGTGATGACCACCAACTCCTGCGCATCCGGCACACCGGGGACAGTCTGCTCATCGGGGCCGGCTTCGCGTTGGGACAGCACGTAGATCTTGCCGTTCTTGTACCCGAACCACACCGGTGCCGTCCGCCGCCTCTCGCCGTCGACGCCGACCCAGATCACATCGGATTTCTTCAATCCGTCTTCGGTTTCCTTGCTGAGTTTGGTCGCCGAAGTCTGCACGAACACGGGGAAATCGATCTCCCCCACGATCAGCCCGTCGATGATGAACGACGCGACATAGGTACCGGTTTCGTCGAACACCGCGTCAGAAACGTGATCCAACTCGGTCGTGAGGTCCATGGCGCCCGCCATGCGCCGCACCGTCGGGCCCCACCGGTAGATCGTTCGTCCCGACGGTCCGATGAACCGGACCTCCTCGTTGACGAAGCCCACAGGCACCTTCCAGGCCCGGAAGATCACGAACGGGAGCGCCGGCCCCGGCTGACCCACCAGGTAGACGCCGTCGTTGGCACGGTCACCGTAGGCGTCCCATACGCGGGCATCGATGACCGCAGCAGCGACGAGTTCTCCGACCGACTCCATCGAGCGGAGAGGATACCCGACCCGGCCCTCAGACCGTACGCGCGAGCCACAGCCGTGGTTCGCTGATCTCGGGCAGCGACGGCATCGCGTCGGCCGAGTCCCACATGCCGCTCAGGGTCGCTTCGTCGGTGAGCGAGACCACCGTGTCGCAGAACGAGCGCCCGTCTGCGTACTGGGCACGTTTCATGTCGACACCCAAGAGGCGTTCGAATACCGGGTCGCCTTCCTCCCCTTCGCGGTAGCGACGCATCGCCTCATCGATCCGGCCGTAGGACGGCAAGAGCTCTGCACCCAGCGCGTGCATCACGTGGTCGCCGTAGCCCTCCGCTGCTGCCATGAACGCTTGGATCCGACCGAGCTTCAGCCGCTGTTCATCGTCGAGTTCGGCGCCGAACAGTCCTTGCTCACCTTCGAACAGACCTTGGATCGCCTCCGGATCGGCGCCATCTAACGTGGCGAGACGAGACTGCATACCGTCCACATCGATCCGAAGTGTGGACAGGAAGTCATCCAACAACCCAACGAAGCGATCCCGGGCCCACGGCTGTGCGAATTCGAACCGATGCGTCACCTCGTGCAAGGCGACCCACGTGCGGAAGTCGGTTCGGTCGAGGGACCAGTCGGTCTCGAACGTGCGGATGTTGGCCACGACGAACATGACGGCACCGGGTCCGGAGCGCGGAACCGCAACATCGAATTGGCCCAGCACGTGCTGGGCCAAGAATCCCAGCACCGATCCGACCTGGGCCCCCATGAGCAAGGGCGAGATCTGCGCCAGCATGCCGCCGTGGCCATCAGGCCCTTCCTGTTGGATCCTCAGCATCTCGGTCGATACGCGTTCGGCCGCCGGCTCGAGCAGGCTCCGAAGACTTTCGGTGTTCAGGTTGACCCACTCGGCGCGTCGGATGACTCGGACCGGCGCCACATCGCTGGGCGGCGCCAGGCCCGTGAACCTGGCGACGTGCAGCTCCGCGACGCGGACCGCTTCTTCGAACCCCTGGCGGTCCTCGCCGGTGGGCTCGACGTCTTCGCCGGCGTCCACTGCGCTCGCCACGCCGACCTGACGCGCCAGTTCCCAGTTGATGGGGCCGGATGAGGACGACATCACCCGCTGCATCTCGCGGAACAACGGCGCGTCTCGGAGGGATTCCGGATCCATGCCGAAGGGGAATCCGAAGCCTGACGGCGTATCGCTCATGTGAGCCATCCTACGACCGTGCTTCGTTACGATGGGCGGCGTGTCCGACCGTCCTCAGATCCCTCAGCGACCCCAGGGTCAGCCGGTGCAGCCGACCCGAGTGTTGGCCCGTGTCCAAGTGGGATCGATATCGATCGACGAGATCGTGGCGTTCGTCGCCGAGCCATCGGTGGGTGGGACCTGCATCTTCGTGGGCACCGTGCGTGATCACTCGGACGCCGGCGAGGTGCAGGGGCTCGAGTACGAAGCCTGGGATGATCTCGCGGTTCGCCGCCTGGAAGAGATCGCCGCCGAAGCGTCGGCCACGTGGCCTCTGCGTGCCGTCGCCATCGTGCATCGGACCGGTTCTCTCCACGTGGGAGAAGCCAGTGTCGTGGTGGCGGTGAGCGCCGACCACCGCGCTGAAGCATTCGATGCGTGCCGGCAGGCGATCGAGCGACTCAAACACGACGTCCCGATCTGGAAGAAGGAAGGCCTCGTGAGCGGCGACGCCCACTGGGTCATGGGGAGTTAGGGGTGGGGCGGGATCTCGCGATCGACCTCGGCACCGCGAACACGCTCGTCTATCGCCAGGGCGAGGGCATCGTCTTCAACCAACCATGCGTCGTGGCCGTGCACGCCGGGACCGGCGAGGTGCTCGCGATGGGGGAAGAGGCCTGGCAGCTGATCGGGGGGGAGAGCGGCAGCGTGGTGGCTGTGCGTCCCCTTCGGGCCGGCACGATGACCGAGTTCGACATCACCCAGCGCATGCTCGAGGTCGTGATGCGTCAGGTCGGGATCTCCAGGTTCCCCCGTCCCCGGGTGTTGGTCGCGGTGCCATCCATGGCTTCCGAGGTCGAGAAACGTGCGATCGAGGAAGCGATCCGGTTCGCGGGCGTGCGTCAGGCGACCCTGGTGGAAGAACCGCTCGCCGCGGCGATCGGGGCGGGCTTGCCGATCCATGAGCCCATGGGCAACCTCATCGTCGATATCGGCGGCGGTCGGTCGGAGATGGCCGTCGTATCGATGGGCGGCGTGGTCAGCGGTCGATCGGCGCCCGTCGGGGGATTCGATCTGGATGCAGCGGTGCAACGACACATCCGCGACGAGTACGGGGTCGCGATCGGTGAGAAGGCGGCGGAGGAGATCAAGATCGCGATCGGGTCGGCGTTCCCCACGCCCAGCAGCAAAGCCGCCGTGGTGACCGGACGCGAACTATCCACCGGCAACACGGTCGAGGCCAAGGTGAGCGAGGCTGAGATCCGCCAAGCCATGGGCGAACCCATCCGTGAGATCGTGGACGCCGCTCGGATGACGCTCGCCGAAGCGCCGCCCGAGTTGACCCACGACGTGTTGGAGACCGGCATGTTCCTGACCGGTGGTGGCAGTTTGCTCCGAGGTCTCGACATGCTCTTGTCGCAGGAATGTGAAGTACCCGTCCATGTCGTGGACCATCCCCTCGAGACCGTGGCCGTGGGGACCGGGCGCATGCTCGAACACCTGGAGGACTATCGATCGGCGTTCCAGCTGGTGCGGAAGCGATGAGTGTCGGTCGATGACGTTCTCGATCGCGGGCTTCGATCCCGCCAACGGTGACTTGGGCGTTGCGGTCGCGTCGCGGTTCCCGTGCGTGGGTGCCGTGGTGCCGGCCGCGAAGGCAGGGGTGGGCGCCGTGGCGACGCAGGCGTGGGCCAACGCGGCATTCGGTCCGGATGGCATCGACGCGATGTCCGCCGGCCGCTCAGCGGAGGCGGCATCCGAGGGGTTGCTCGCCGCCGACGAAGGTCGCGACGATCGTCAGCTCGGCATCGTCGATGCGCGGGGCGGTGTCGCGACGTTCACCGGGTCCAGGTGCATGGACTGGGCCGGAGGCATCGCGGGGGAGACGTGCGCGATCCAGGGCAACATCCTGGTCGGTCCAGAGGTCGTGCACGCGATGGCGGCGGCCTTCGACGATACCGGCGGTGACCTCTGCGATCGCTTGCTCGCCGCGCTGCTCGCGGGCGATGAGGTCGGTGGGGATCGGCGTGGCCGTCAGTCCGCAGCCATGGTCGTGGTGCGCGAAGGAGGCGGCTATGAAGGACGCACCGATCGCTACATCGACCTCCGCGTCGACGATCACCCAGAGGCGCCCGGCGAACTCGCGCGCTTGTTCGGCGTCTGGGATGACGTGATGTTGGTGCGCAACGATCCGCTCGTGGCTGTGACACCTGAACTGGTGATGGAACTCCAGAGACGCCTGGCGGCGCTCGCCCGGCTCGATGGGGCGGCGCTGACGGGGTCGATGGACCACGCCACCCGCGCCGCCCTCGAGGCGTGGGCCGGTGAAGTCAACCTGGAGGGCCGGCTCCGTGACGACGATCAGCTGTCCGCAAACCTGCTGCGCGAACTCCGCGACATCACGCCTGACGTGCACGCTCCATAGGGATCACAGCCCGGGCTGCGGGACCTGTTCGCTCAGACAGGGACGTCGGTGCCCGTTCCGGATGACAGGATCCGCGCGATCAGCATGCCGATACCGTAGATCGTGAGCGCGATCGCGACGGCGCCGACCCCGATCGCGATGACCAGGCCCAACGCGCCGTTCAGGCGCGAGTGCCATGAACGTCGCGCCGTCACCACCGGGATCGCGGTGTCGGGCGACACCTGGAGCCTCGTCGATGCCGCGCCCGCCGAGACGCCCGCCGTCGGCTCCTCGTTCACTCCGACCTCACCGCCCCCGGTGAGGCGGAACACGATGACGCCCACGGCGACGGCGATCGCGAACACGATGATGAGACCCATCGCGATGGAGCCTACCCCCGGGCGTGGGGTCTCGTGAAGGCCGTCAGATGAGCGGGCGGGTATTCCCTTGAGCCGCCCGTAGTATCGGACGCCGATGAAACACCCATTCCGGATCGTCGCGCTGGCCACCCTGTTCGTGCTCGCGTTCGGGGCCGCCTATGTGCGTCTGCCGTTCTACGCGGAGGGTCCGGGGCCTGCCCGCGAGGTGCAACCCATGATCGACGTCGGGGATGAACCCCGCTACGACTCCGCCGGCAAGCTGATCATGACCACGGTGAGTTGGTACCCCTTGACCGCCCTTCAGGCCGTTCGAGCGTGGCTCGATCCCAACCTGAAGATCGTGGCTGAGGATGTGATCTACCCGCCCGGGGTGGACCACGACGCCGAAGAGCAGCGATCCCGGTCCGAGATGGACCAGAGCAAGATCGACGCCACCATGGTCGTGTTGCGTGAACTCGCAGGCTACCCCGGTGAACATGGTGACGGGGCACTCATCCAGGGAACGTCGCCGGCGTGTCCTGCCTTCAACCGGTTGTTCCCGGGCGATCTGATCGTGGCGATCGGGGGTGAGGACATCGAGACCAGGCGCCAGGCCTCCCGCGCGATCGACGAGGTCCCCCCCCGCGACCCTGTCACCTTCACGGTGCAGGCCGCCGGGGAGACCCACGACGTGAAGGTCACGCGTGAGCGGTGCGTGGACGAGAACCCTGAACCATTGATCGGTATCTCGATCGTGCAGGCGTTCCCGTTCCCGGTGGAGATCTCGAGTGGGGACGTGGGCGGGCCATCGGCGGGGCTGATGTTCGCGCTCGGTCTCTACGACGTCCTGACGCCGGGCGACCTCACCGGCGGACGCACGATCGCCGGGACCGGTGCGATCTTCGCCGATGGCACCGTGGCCCCGATCGGTGGCATCACCGACAAGGTGGTGGCGGCGGAACGGGTGGGGGCAACCGTGTTCCTGGTGCCCCAGCAGAACATGGCAGAGCTGAAGGGGGTCGATGTCGGGGACCTCCAACTGGTCGGTGTGTCGTCGTTCGACGAGGCGCTCGCGGCGCTCCAAGAGCTTCAGCCGGCCCCGTCGTAAGCAACCCCATGCGTTAGGCTCCGACCAACAGCCTATGTCCACCGTCAGGATCCCTTCCCGCCAACGCCGCTGGCCCGCGTACCTCATCGGTGCGGTCGTGGTGGTGGCGGTCTTGTTCACGGTGATGTCACAGTTCTACGTGGATCTGTTGTGGTTCCGTGAGGTCGGGTTCACGTCGGTCTTCTGGACCACCATCTGGACGAAGCTGCTCTTGGGCACGGTGTTCGCCGTGCTCTTCTTCGCCATCTTGTTCGTGAACCTGTTGATCGTGCGGCGCATCGCTCCGACCACCAGGTTCCTCACGCCTGACCAAGAGGCGATCGAGCGGGTCCGCCAGGCGTTCGAGCCCTACCTGCGGTGGCTGATCCCGCTCGGGTGCGCCGTCTTGGCGATCCTGGTGGGTATCGGGGTCACCAGCCAATGGCAGACGTTCCTGCTGTGGAGGAACTCCGGCGGCGTCACCTTCGGCAACCCCGATCCCCTCTTCGATCGCGATCCCGCGTTCTACATCTTCACGCTGCCATGGTTGCAGTTCCTCCAGGGGTGGCTGTTCTCCTCGTTGGTGGGCATCACGCTGCTGACGGGGATCGCGCATCTCCTGTGGGGCGGCATCCGACCGCAGGCTCAATCGTGGGCGGACAAGGTCACACCCGCGGCGCGGGCACACCTTTCGGTGTTGCTCGGTCTGATCATGTTGGCCAAGGCTTGGGGCTACTGGCTCGGTCGGTTCGATCTCCTCACCTCGAACCGCGGTGTGGTGGAGGGGGCCTCCTACACCGACGTCAACGCCCAGCTCCCGGCGCTGAACTTCCTCATGATCGCTGCCCTGATCTGCGCGGTGTTGTTCTTGGTGAACATCCGCGTGCGGCTCTGGAGCTTGCCGGTGATCGCCTTGGCGTTGCTGGCCGTGGTCTCGGTGCTGTTGGGCACCGCGTATCCGGCGTTCGTTCAGCGCTTCCGCGTCGCGCCGCAAGAGTTCCAGAAGGAACAGCCTTATATCGCGGACAACATCGAGGGCACCCGTCAGGCGTTCGCGATCGGTGATCAGGACGTGGTGGTGCCGCCCGAACGGCCGTACGTCCCCCAGGTGACCGCGAAGGATCTGCGCGAGAACGAGACCACGGTCCGCAACATCCGGCTGTGGCGCCCGTCGGTGCTGGGCGAGAACTTCCAGTCGCTCCAGCGGATCCGGTCTTACTACGAGTTCCGTGACGTCGACGTGGATCGCTACACGTTGGACGGCGAGCGAACCGTCCTCATGGTCTCCGCGCGAGAGGTGAGTCAGGCCGGTATCCAGGCCGATGCCAAGACCTGGCAGAACGAGCATCTCGTCTACACCCACGGCTACGGCGCGGTCTCGTCGCTGGTCAACACAGCGACCTTGGAGGGAGCCCCCGACCTGACCCTGCAGGACATCCCGGTGTTGGCCGAACCCGGTCCCGAACTCACCGGCAACGGAGCCCGGGTGTACTTCGGCGAGGGTGACCCGGGCGACTCCGCGTTCGTCGTGACAGGCACCCAGACCGAGGAGTTGGACTACGAGGGCGCGCCTCCCGGATACGCCTACGACGGCACCGGCGGCATCCCCATGGGCAATGCGCTGCAGCGGGCGCTGTTCGCGTGGCGGTTCCGCGACGTGAACCTGCTCATCTCGGGGCAGATCGATGCCTCGAGCCGGATCATGATCTACCGAGACCTCGCAGCGCGGGTGCCCAAGCCGGTGCCGTTCCTGACGTTCGACAACGACCCGTACCTGTCGATCTCGGGCGGGCGCATGGTGTGGATCTGGGACGCGTACACGTCGTCGAACCAGTACCCGTATTCGCAGTCGGTGAACATCGCCGAGGCCACCGACGGCCAGCTCCCGTCAGCCACGGTGAACTACATGCGGAACTCGGTGAAGGTGGCGGTCGACGCCTACAACGGCACGATGACGTACTACGCCGACACGTCTGACCCGTTCATCCAGGTGTGGGACAAGGCGTTCCCCGATCTGTTCACCGATATCGCGACCGCGCCGAGCGATCTCAACGCGCACTTCCGCTATCCCGAGAACCTGTTCCAGGTGCAGGCGACACAGTTCGCCAACTATCACGTCACCGACCCGCAGGTCTTCTATCAGAAGCAGGACCGCTGGGAGATCCCGGCCGACCCCACCGTGTCGGATCCGACCTCAGACCTGCCCGGTGCGGCATCGGCGGCAGTGCGATTGCGTCCGTACTACGTGCTCATGAAGACACCGGATCAAACCGCTGAGCAGTTCCAGCTGGTGCTGCCCTTCGTGCCCGAGGGGCGCCAGAACATGGTGGCCTGGATGACCGCGAACTCCGACCCAGGGGAGGACTATGGCCAGATCCAGGCCCTCGAACTGCCCGACGGTGCCAACGTGGACGGTCCATCGGTGGTGTTCTCGCGCATCAACCAGAACCCGCAGTTCTCGCAGGAACGCACCCTGTTGAGTCAGGGAGGTTCCGATGTGCTGTTCGGCGACTTCCTGGTGATCCCGGTCAACGATTCGTTCCTGTACGTGCAGCCGGTGTACGTCCGGGCCAATCAGGCCACGGCCGTCCCCGAACTCAAGCGCGTCGTGGTCGCGAACGGTGATTCGGTGGGTGTGGGCACGACCCTGCTCGAGGCA
This sequence comes from Actinomycetota bacterium, assembly GCA_036520695.1. Taxonomy (GTDB): domain Bacteria; phylum Actinomycetota; class UBA4738; order UBA4738; family HRBIN12; genus JAOUEA01. The sequence continues at coordinate 4,831 of DATDJD010000056.1, read as the reverse complement.
TTGGAGCAGTCGGTCGAAGGCCAGGTGGATCCCGGCGGTGGTGGTGATGGTGAGCCAGGTGGCGGCGGCGAACCCGGCAACGAGCAGACGATCGCGCAGCTCTTGGACGAGGCCTTGGGTCACTTCGCAGCCGCCCAGGAGGCGCTGACGGCCGGAGATCTGGCGACCTACCAATCGGAATTGGAGTTGGCGCAGAGCCTGATCCAACAAGCGAACGACCTGGCAGCCCAGGACGTGCAGGACGCCGGCGCCTCGCCGTCGGCCAGCGCGAGCCCGTCGGCGTCTGCTTCGCCCTAGTCCTTACAACCGGAAGTCCAGGTCGGCTTCCACGTCGGCGACATCCATCTGGGCCTTCTGCAGGTGGCCGCTGTAATCCCAATTCATCGACTGCCACTTCGTGAACTGATCCAGCACCCACACGCCAGACTGGCGCGAGCCGTTCCCGCTCTTGCCGTTGCCGCCGAACGGCAGATGTGCCTCGGCGCCGCTGGTGGAGTTGTTGATGCTGACCATGCCCGCCGAGATGCGCTCGCGGAACCGGAACACGTTGAGTGGATCACGCGTGTAGATGCTGCTCGAGAGCCCGTACCCGTGGCCGTTCGCGAGCGCCATCGCCTCGTCGAAGTCGCCGAAGGACGCGACCCCGACGATGGGGCCGAACGTCTCGGTGCGATAGAGGGCGTCATCGGCCGTGACGCCGTCGACGATCGTCGGGTGGAAGAACAGCCCCACCTCTGGGTCGCCGACGAAGCCGCCCCGGGGGTTGTCCGCGCTGATGCGCCCGGTCCCCGTGGATCCGAGGACGGTGTGATGTGGTTCGATCAGATCCAGCCACTCCTCGAATCGGTCGCAGAATCGCTGCGAGATCATGGGGCCGTAGAGGACCGATCCGGTGGGGTCGCCGATCGCGGCGGCGCGCGTGGCGGCATCGAACCGTGCCACGAACGCATCGTGGATCGACTCGTGCACGATCGCCGTCCCGAGCGATGTGCAGCGCTGTCCCGCGGTGCCGAACCCGCTGAACAAGGCTCCTTCCACAGCCAGATCCAGATCGGCGTCGGGCATCACGACCAGAGGATTCTTGCCACCGAGTTCCAGACAGGGCGACTGCAGGTGTCGGCCTGCCAGCGCACCGATCCTCGAGCCCACCTCGCTGGAGCCGGTGAAGCCGATCTTGTCGAGCACACCTTCATCGAGCGCCCGCTCCAGTCCATCGAACGTCTGCGCACCGTCGGTGAGCACCAGGTTGAACACGCCCTCCGGCAGCCCCGCATGGAGCAACAATCGCGCGAACGCCTCAGCGGTGGCAGGCGTGTACTCAGCGGGCTTCCACACGACCGCGTTGCCGCAGACCAGAGCCGGCACGATGTACCACGACGGAACCGCCACCGGGAAGTTCCCCGCGGTGATGATTGCCGCGACGCCGACCGGCATCCGGAACGTGAACAGCTGTTTGTCGGGCATCTCACTCGGCACCGTCTGTCCGTAGAGGCGCCTTCCCTCACCCAGGAAGAAGTTGCAGGTGTCGATGACCTCCTGGACCTCACCGCGGGATTCCGCGATCGGCTTGCCGATCTCGCGGGTGATCAACGCGCTCAGGGCCTCCGCGTTGTCCTCCACGAGTCGACCGAACTGCTGGATCGCTCGGCCTCGGGTGGGCGCGGGCGTCCTCGCCCAGATGCGCTGGGCGTCCTTCGCGGTCCGGCACGCTGCGAGGAAGGTGTCGGCATCACCCAACGAGGCTTCGGCGACGACCTGATCCAGGTGGGCCGGGTTCGAGATCGTGATCCTGGCGCCAGGGCCATCGGTGGGCTTGCCCGCGATCAGCGATGAGACGGTCGGTGTCATGCGCAGGATGGTAGCCGTCAGGCGTAACGTGTGAGTCGGTGTCCAGACTGCAAGGTAGTCCCCCGATCGATGAGGAGTTCGACATGACCCAGCAGTCGCCATCTGAACGAACCGACCCGCTTCCCCGCACCGAGCAGGAGTGGGCCGAGCGCCTCACGTCCGAGCAGTTCGAGGTGCTGCGTAGCAAGGGAACCGAGCGTCCCTACACCGGAAAGTACGCGATGACGAAGGACGACGGCGTCTATCGATGCGCTGGTTGTGGCGCTGAGCTGTTCAGCTCCGACACGAAGTTCGACTCAGGCACCGGCTGGCCCAGCTTCTGGGAGCCGATCGGGTCCGAGGCCGTGGAGCTGCACGAGGACGGCAGCCTGTTCATGAAGCGCACCGAGGTCACCTGTGCACGCTGCGGCGGCCACTTGGGTCACGTCTTCAACGACGGCCCTCGTCCGACCGGGCAGCGCTACTGCATGAACTCCGTGTCCCTTGAGCTCGAGGCCGTCGCCGACGAGTCCTGAGCGCTCGCGCTCGGCAGCGGCTCCTCGGTAGGCTGTCGGGCATGACTGACTTCAAGCTCGAGCTGGTGAACGTACCCGTGTCGGACGTGGACCGCGCCATCGCGTTCTACACCGAGAAGGCTGGATTCAACCTCGACCACGATTTCACGGTCAGCGACGAGATCCGTTTCGTCCAGCTGACCCCGAAGGGGTCGGCCTGTTCCATCTCGATCGGTCGCGGGCTGACCGAGATGGCCCCTGGGTCGGTCCAGGGCTTGCAAGTGGTCGTCACAGACATCGAGGAAGCTCGTGCAGACCTGCTCGAGCGCGGTGTCGACGTCAGCGAGGTGCAGGAGTTCCCGTGGGGTTCCTTCGTGTTCTTCACCGACCCCGATGGCAACGGGTGGAACGTGCAGGCGCCGGCACGACCCGCGTAACCGCGCGCAGGAGTAGGTTCACGTCGTGCAGACGTGCGCGAGCTGCGGGCGGGAGGTGCCGGAGGACTTCTCATTCTGTCCGGGGTGTGGCGCCGCGCTGGTCATTGAGCCGCCATCTGGTGCTCGCCGGACGGTGACGATCCTGTTCGCAGACATCGTCGGGTCGACGCAGCTCGGCGAACGCCTCGACCCCGAGCGGCTCCAGATCGTCCTCACGCGCTACTTCGATGCGATGCGGGCCGTGATCGAGCGGCACGGTGGCACGGTGGAGAAATTCATCGGTGACGCCGTGATGGCCGTGTTCGGCATCCCCCGTCTCCGCGAGGACGACGCGTTGCGAGCGGTGCGGGCCGCCTCGGAGATGGGCGAAGCGCTCGACGAGCTGAATGCCGAACTCGAGTCGGTGCACGACGTCCGCATCCGTGTCCGCACCGGCGTCAATACCGGCGAGGTGATGGTTGCCGACCAGGCGCAGGGGACGCTCGCCTCGGGAGACGCGGTCAACGTGGCAGCTCGGCTGGAGCAAGCCGCCGGACCACGAGAGATCCTCATCGGCGACGCCACCTATCACCTGGTCCGTGACGCGGTCGTGGTCGAGCCGCGCGCGCCACTTGCGGTCAAGGGCAAGAGCGAACCGCTCCTGACCTACCGGGTGCTGAAGGTCGACCCCGACGCATCCGGGTTCGCGCGAAGGCTCGACGCACCGATGGTCGGCCGGGCGCGGGAGCTCTCACTCCTCGAGGGTGCGTTCGACCGAACGGTTTCCGATCACGCGTGTCAGTTGTTCACGGTCCTGGGGATCGGTGGTGTCGGGAAATCGCGACTCGTCGAGGCCTTCGTCGATTCCTTAGGCGAACGCGCCACGGTGCTGCATGGGCGTTGTCCGCCCTACGGCGACGGCATCACGTTCCTGCCGGTCGTCGAAGCGGTTCGCCAGGCCACGGGACTCAGCGGTTTCGAGGATCCTGACGATGCTCGTGGGCAGATCGCCGCGATGGTCGGTCCCGACGACCATGCCGATCGGATCGCGGAGCAGGTCGGACAGGTGTTGGGGTTCCAGGGAGCTGAAGCGAGTCAGGACGACACCCTGTGGGCGATCCGCCGGCTCTTGGAAGCGATGGCGGCCGAGCGACCGGTCGTGTTCGTCATCGATGACCTGCAGTGGGCGGAACCGACGATGCTCGATCTGGTCGAGCACATCGCCGATTGGTCCGTCGATGCCCCGATCCTGCTGTCGTGCATGGCGCGTCCGGAGCTCCTGGAAGCGCGCCCCGATTGGGGCGGGGGCAAGCTCAATGCCACCTCGATCTCGCTCGAGCCACTCACGGGAGTGGAATGCCAGACCCTGGTGGCGAACCTGCTCGCGACCGACGATGTGGCGCCCGCGGTCCGGGAGCGTGTCGCCACTGCGGCCGAAGGCCATCCGCTGTTCGCCGAAGAGCTGGTCGCGATGCTGGTGGAGGAAGGGCGGATCGAACACGTCGATGGTGCGTGGACCGCGTCGGGCGATCTCAGCGAGCTCGCGGTGCCGCCGACGACATCGGCGCTGCTCTCGGCGCGCATCGATCGCCTCGATGCCGCCGATCGGGCGGTGTTGGAGCGGGCGAGCGTGATCGGCCAGACCTTCTACCGCGACGCCCTTGCCGAAGCGGATCCGGGCGTCCCCGATCATCTTGCATCATTGATGCGCAAGCAGTTCATCCGGCCGGAACGCTCCGACCTCGCAGGGGTGGAGGCGATGGCGTTCCGCCACCTGTTGATCCGCGATGCGGCCTACGAGGGACTTGCGAAGGCGGCTAGGGCAGAGCAACACGCGTGGTTCGCGGGGTGGTTGGAAGCGCGGGCGCCAGAGCAACACGAACTCGCGGGCTATCACTTGGAACGGGCCCATCGATACCTCGTGGAGCTGGGTGATACCGATCGGCACGCCGAGGAACTCGCCGCTCGGGCATCAGCACATCTTCGGATCGCAGGGAGCGGCTCGATGGACCGTGGTGACATCCCAGCGACCGTCAACCTGCTCACGCGGGCGGCGTCCTTGATGGACTCGGA
>DATDJD010000055.1:0-4438 GCA_036520695.1 Actinomycetota bacterium | reverse complement strand
GGATATCTCGACCGAGTATCCGAAGCGACTCACCGACGAGGTCGTCAGGGCTTCCGACGTCGTGATCACCATGGGCTGCGGCGACGCGTGTCCGATCTTCCCGGGCAAGCGATACCTGGACTGGGAGTTGGACGATCCGGCCGGCAAGTCGGTTGAGGAAGTCCGACCCATACGAGACGAACTCGACCGTCGTGTGCTGGCGTTGCTCGCCGAGCTGGTCGAACCCGAGGCCTGACGGCGACATCGCTCTACAGGTTCGAGGCCCGGGTCGCCACGGGCCCAGATCGACGGCAGTAGTGTTCTCTCGTGGAGCATCCGGAGACCGCCGCGACCTTGATGCGTGCCGAGCTGTTCGAAGGGCTCGACCCACGCGTCGTGGACCAGGTCGCTGGGATCGCCGAGAGGCGCTCTATCCCTGCCGGCCAACACGTCTTCTTCGAAGGCGATATCGCGACCGAGTTCTACGTCGTGGCATCCGGAAGCGTGCGGGTCTACATCCCTTCACGCGGCGAGGAGTTCAACGCGGCCATCGTTCGGGGCGGTCAGATGTTCGGCGAAGGTGGGTTGCTCGACGGGGGGCCTCGGGTGGCGTCGGCCCTGGCCCTCGAGCCCACGACGCTGCTGGCCGTCCGGAGGGAACCGTGGTTGGCTCTGACGAGGAGCGAACCCACCCTGGCACTCCGCGTGTTCTCGGCATTCGGCGCCGCGCTCCGGAGCTACGTTGGTCATATGGTCGATTCCCTTTTCCTAGACGTGGAGATCCCCGACGCTCCGCCGCCACCTGGCGAGGAGTGGCCCGCCTCCAAGTGACGTGAACCGCCGCCGTGCCCACGTCTTCGGGAGTGCCACTCACTCAGGACCGATCGGAAGCCGACGCAGCGTTCGAGTGACACCCCCACGATCGCTCGTAGGCTTCGGGGCAGGCTAGCGGGTCATTCCTCTGCTCCAACGGGATCACGCGCGGCGTCGTGGTCAGCCACGGTCAACCCAGCATGGCGTTCGGCCCAGTCGATCGCGAAGTCGGCGACCTCTTCCCACCCGGGCGCTCCCGGGAAATGAGGACGCCCCTCGAACTCCTTGTACTCGGTGATCGAGATCGAGTCGTCGTACTTCCGCTCGTTGTGCATCGTGGCTTTCGGAGGAACGATGTGATCGTCGCTGAACCCGACGAACAGCAAGGGGATGCGACCTTCCTTCGCGAAGTCCACCTCGGTCGGAGGATTGCGATGCAGGTTCGCGAGCGCGATGTCGGCGAGCACGCCCGAAGCAGCAGGCACGGCATAGCGCTGGTAGATCGGCTTGGACTCCTCTTCGCTCATCGTGTTCGTGAAGGCGTAGTGGAACTCCTTCTCCGAGAGAGGAATGGGCTTGCCACGCTTCAGCGGGTTCAGCACCGGTCCTGCCGCTTTGAGCGTTGACCACGGGAGGTCGCGGATCCCCTTGACGGTCGCCGAGGACACACCGACCCCAACGCAGCCGAGGCCGCGGTTCAGGAGCACCTGCGTCATCGCTCCACCCAGCGAGTGGCCCATGATGATCGGAGTGCTCGGCAGCCCGGTGATGAACTCCTCGTAGGCGTCGATGACCGTTTCGGCTCGAAGATCATCCATCGGTGAAGGGTCCGCGTTGAGCGCGTCGACCTCCCCCTCGAACCCCGGCCACGGAGGTGTGTGAACCGTGTACCCGCGCGCCTCGTAGCGTTCCTTCCAGTGCTCCCAACTCCGCGGGGTCATCCACAGGCCATGGATCATCACGATCGTGTCGGGCTTGGTCCATACCGTTACCTCAGCCATGGCGGCTCCCCTCGATCTCGTCTTCTCACCGTAGACCCTCCCCGCGTTCCTGGGAACGTGCCCGACGTGGACACCCTGTGAAGGTCCTCGTCGGCATCTCGTCGTGGCGCCCGATGGGGTCGTTCATCGGGCGCCAGCGTTCGCTAGGAGGCGATCAGGTTCCCGCGGATCTCCCCGCCTGGGAATGCTTCGGTGTGGACATTGATGTACGTGGCGTTCCGTCTGATCGCTCGAACGAGTTCACGGAACTCTCCCGGCTCGATCCCTTGGCCGGACGGGCCGACCACGTCGGCAGGAACGATCGTGCCTTCGACGACGCCGCTCTGTGGGCAGGTTGGCTTGCCACCGCCACCACACAGGAAGACCGCAACGCCACCGTTGGTCGCCGTGCGCCCAAGGTGGATGTGTGCGAACAGCACGGTGCCACCTTCCAGGTGGCCGTACGCGAGTCGATAGTCGATCGACTTGTGGCCGAGTTCGGCTTCGAAGCTGCCGTTGCCGGTCGTGGAGTTCGCAGGCACTTCCTGGTATCCCACGAGCACGGTCTTGACGGCATCGTGCGAGTTGGCCATGGCGATCACCGCGCCCAGGGCCAGGATCGCTGAAGCACCGAACGCGATCATCGCGAGATGCATCTTCTTCATCTGCCTCTCCTCCCTCGATTCGCGTGGTCCGCTTGGCGCGATCCGAGCGACCCTCCCGGGATCGGGCTGGCAGTCCCACTAGAAGGAATACGGACCACATCGCGTCGGGTTCGATCCAGCTCGGCCTCGCTTCAGGTGGCGCTTTGTTCACGCCGGTACCTTTCGGCCAGCTCGCCGCTCAGGTCTTGCTGCTCCAGGAACATTCAGAAGCACTCGCCAACTACGGAGTGCTATCGCGTCTCGACCCAGCCGAGGTCTGCAGGAACCAAGGAGAAGACAACGCAATCGACGCGCCGACCACCGATCTCCTCGTATGACCGTAGGACGCCCTCCTTGACGAACCCGCTCCGCTTTGCTACCCGTTGGGATCGGTCGTTGGACGGCTCAGTCAATACGGAGAGGCGGGCCATCCCCAGCTCCCCGAGCGCCCATCGGGAGATCAGCTGCACGGAGCGAGTCGCGAAGCCCTTTCCTCTTGCCTCGGGCAGGAGCCAGTACCCCACGCTCCCACGATGTGAGTCCGCCAGGTCCATCCAGACATGTCCGAGGCAGGCATCGTTCGGATCACAGATGGAGAACGTTGCCGCGGTGCCGTGGGTCCAGCGCGTCAAGTTGAGTTCCAATAACTCGCGTGCCGTTTGCTCAGATGGGCCGATCCACCGAAGGACGTCCGGGTCGACCATCCGTCGTTCGATCGCAGGCAAGTCCTGCTCGCTCGGCACTCGAAGTGCGACAACGCCATCGCTCAGAGGAGGATCGGGAACCGCGAGCTCCACACAGCCAGGATAGTGTTCGCTGAGTCGGGAGTGACGGTTCGTTGGTGGCCCGTGAGCAAGACGGCACTTGCAGGGATTCTCGCCGAACGCCGATACTGGGCTCGATGCCGACCTTCCCGCCGTTGCACCAAGACCTGACCTTCCTCACCCCGCTCTCGGAGGGTCGAGCCGAGGAACTGGTGCACTTCTTGACCGCTCACGAGCCGGCAGAGGTGCTTGACGTCGGCTGCGGCTGGGCCGAGCTGCTCCTGCGCGTGATCGAGACGGCGCCGTCGGCCTCGGGGCTCGGGATCGACCTCGACGAAGAGTCGCTGGCGCACGCGCGACGTGCGGCAGAGACCCGGGGATTGGCCGGGCGCGCGACCTTCGAGGCACGAGACGCCCGTGGAGCGAGCGGGCCTTTCGACGCAGTCATCTGCATCGGGGCGTCCCAGATCTGGGGCCCCGACGTGGAGGAGGCTCAGCCGCTCGACTACGCCGCCGCCCTGAGTGCGCTGCGGGCGATGCTCCCTCGCGGTGGCCGGCTGGTCTACGGCGAGGGCATCTGGTCCGCGCCCCCGACGCCTGCCGCTGTCGCACCCCTGTCCGGACGCAGCGACGAGTTCGTCACACTCGGCCAGCTGGTGCCACTCGCCGAGTCGACTGGCTTCGGAGTGATGGGGGCGCACGAGGCCTCGCTCGACGAGTGGGATGTCTTCGAGTCCGGTTTCACGGCCGGGTGGGTTCGATGGTTGGCTAGCCATGAGCCCGACGACCAGGAGGCCGACGAGGTCCGCGCCCTCGTGACGCGCCAGCACGCGGCGTACCTCGAGGGCTACCGCGGCATCCTCGGCCTCGCCTATCTGCACCTGGTGGCGCTGTGAATGCGCTGGTTCGATATCTGCGACGCGGCTCGCACCCACCTGGACGAGGAGCATGCATCGATCCGGCCTGGTTCGAAACGCATCCAAGGGAGCGGCTCTCGTCAGCGTTGGCGAGTTCGGACAGGTGCATCGCTTTGGCCCTTGGTGAGAAGTCCTACCGTAAGGAGAGGTGCTGACAATCTGATGTTCGCGCAAGCGAGAACCTGATTCTCACGCCTCCTGGGAGTGCCAGGCCGTGACCACTTCGGCTGAAGTGCAGACACGACCGAACCGCCGTGCAAGCGTCTCTAAGGCAGCATCATGCGCCGCTGGACTCATCGCCGCGCAGCAATCAGAGAGTGTGACGGTGGCGAAGTCGAGCT
>DATDJD010000054.1:0-3320 GCA_036520695.1 Actinomycetota bacterium | reverse complement strand
CGTTCCCCGGTGGCCAACGTCGCTCGATGCACCTCGGCGATCGTGCCGGCCGCCAGCGGCTTGGGATCGATCGTCTCGAACACGTCTTCCCACGGGACGCCCATCTCACGTTCCATGACCTGGACGACTTCATGTTCGGTGAGCGGATTGACGTGGTCCTGCAGCGTCGTGAGTTCCTCGATGAACTCAGGTGGCAGCAGGTCCGGTCGCGTCGAGAGCACCTGGCCCAGCTTCGCGAAGGTCGGGCCTAGCTCTTCGAGCGCGGCGCGGAGGCGCTTCGCCTGACGTTGACGACCGACGGCGCCGTCCTCGTCGGGACGCCCGAACAGCTCCTTCAGGCCGTGTTTCGCGAAGACCGCGGCGATGTGACTCCCACGCGCCATGAGCCGCGGCTCGGTCTCGACGTGGTCCGCGGTGCTCGAACGGATCGTCACGGTGGACGTGCTCGCGGGCTTCACCTTCGTGGCACCGCCCGGCGCCGCGGTGTTGACGATGATGACGGTGCACCGTGCGTTGTGGCTGATGCGGTTGGGCACGTTGCCCAGTAGGAATTCCTTGCGTCCCGCCATGCCGGCGTTGCCGACCACCAGCACGTCGATCGCGTGCTCCTCGGCAGCCGAGACGATCGCCATCGCGGGATCGTCGTGGATCACCACGTGTGCGTGGCCGCGTTCGCCGGCGATCTGGAGCGCGTAGGAGCCGAGTTCTTCCGCGGCGCCGGCGGCCCGGGTGGCCTCGGCGGCACCGTACTGGGTCACACCGGGGTTCTGCGTGACGAGGACGACCTGCACGATGTGAAGCTCGGCGCCGAACGCGCTGGCGAAGGAGGCAGCCCACTGCACGGCACGCTCCGCCGTCTCGGATCGATCGGTGCCCACCATGACGCGATCGATCGGACCGTTGACTCCTTGCGGTCCGACGACATCCGCGGGCGCAGCGTTCTGGGACGCATCCTGCTGGGGCGCTTCGTTCATGGGCGCATCATGGCGGCTCGAGCTCGGGTCGCCAAGGTGTCGACCTTGCTGGATGAGCCGGACGCGGGCCTCACCTCGTCGGGGGTGCCAGCACCACCTCCACCGGGTTCGTGCGCCGAGGGTCGCCAGAAGGGCCATTGGTAGACTCGGCGCTCCTCGCCGGAGTAGCTCAGGGGTAGAGCAACCGCCTCGTAAGTGGTAGGTCGTGGGTTCGAATCCCACCTCCGGCTCTGCGGCCCCTGGTGCTAGGATGCCGCGCGATGAAGACCACTCGCGTGCTGATCCTCGCCGTCGTGAGTTCCGTCGTGTGGCTGGCTGTTTCGGTACCCACCGCGCTCGCGCAGACGCCCGTCGATCCGTCCGCGACGCCCCTCAAGAACGAGAGCGCGACTGCCCCGATCACACCGTTCGGGATCCGCATCTCGTTCGCCGCGCTGCTCTTGCTCCTGGGTCTGGCCATGGTGCTGTTCCTCACGATCATGTACATGCGGTACGCACCGCGGTTCTCCAAGGACGAAGAGTCGATGAAGGTGGTTCGCGCCGACCGAGTGGTCGTGGGCCAGGAGCTGCCTCGCCGCAACGTGGACCTGTCACAGGCGGCTCCGGTGGTGGTTGGTCCCCCAGCCGTCCCGACTGCGCTCGTGGCGGCTGCGGCTGCGCCTCCTGCCGCGATCGCCTCTGCACCCGATGCCACGCCTCCACCAGCGGCCGCTGCCCCGGAACCCGCCGACGCGGTCCCGGCGCCCCAAGCCGCTCCAGCCCCCGCCTCCGTTCCGGCCGCACCACCGGCGGCTCCGGCCGAACGGGTCGAGGTCACCATGGATCAAGTGGTCTTCGACACCACTCTGCAGGAACTGCTCGACGCCGGAACCGATCGCCGGATCGCCGAGGGCAAGGCTCGCCGCGCCGGCATGATCGCGGCCAAGAAGGCTGCCGGCGAAGCCTAACTGCACGCCTCGTCGTCACCGCGGCGACGAGCACGAGGAGGCCCCAGATGGACGCCACGACCGTCGATTGGTCCATGGGCTCCTCCGCGGCCCGCATCGCCGATTGGGACTTCGCCTTGCAGATCGGTCGCAAGGTTGCAGGGCCCGGCACTCGCGTCGTGCCCGCCATGCGCGCCCGGATGCGCGAGGACTTCGCGGAACTGGTGCCACACGCTGAGGACCTGATCACCGCTCACACCGGCCTGCAGGTCGAGGGATTCCGCTCGCGCGCATGGGTCATGGCTCGCAGCGAATGGATCCGCGCCAACCTCACCGGCCTCCAACGTTTGCTGGAGCCGCTCGCCGAGCGGCTGGTCACCGAGCAGCGCACGGGGCGAGGGTCGTTCAAGCGCAAGGCGGTGGGGGCGCAGGCCGGCGCGCTGTTCGGCTACGTCGGCCGGCGGGTACTTGGCCAGTACGACGTGTTCCTTCCGCCCGACGATGATGGCCTGCTCTACTTCGTAGGGCCCAACGTCGCCGAGGTCGAGCAGCGGTTCTCCTTGCCTGCGCGTGACTTCCGGCTGTGGGTGGCGATCCACGAAGTGACCCATCGGGTGCAGTTCGGGACGGCGCCCTGGCTACGCACACATCTGCAGGGTCTGGTCGACGAGTACCTCGCGGGCATCTCGCTGGATAGCCGCGAGATCATCGACCAACTCAAGCGGGCCGCCATGGAGGCGCGGAGCGGCGCGGACGCACGGATGAGCGGGATCTTCCTGTTGCTCACGCCCGCGCAGCGCGACCTGTTCGTGCAGATGCAGGGCCTCATGTCGCTGCTCGAAGGACACGCGTCCTACGTCATGAACGAGGTCGCCCGTGACCACGTACGCGACGTCGACCGCATGCGACGGGCACTCCAGAGCCGCCGACGCGGGTCCAGCGTCGACCGCGGCATCCAGAAGGCGATCGGGTTCGAACAGAAGATCCAGCAATACGAGGGTGGCGAGCGGTTCGTGCGTGAGGTCGTGGCGCGCGCCGGCATGGATGGCTTCAACCGCGTATGGGCCGCCCCGGAGCAGCTGCCGACTCTCGACGAGATCCGGGAGCCTGCTCGCTGGGTTGAGCGCGTGACGGGGTAGACGTGGCGCGGCGCCCCCCGGCCGTCGCTCGCGTGTTGGAACGGGTCACCGCCACGGTTCGTGCGCACGACATGCTGCAGCACGGCGACCTGGTGATGGTCGAGGTGTCGGGCGGTCCCGATTCGGTGTGCCTGCTCTCCTCGCTGGTTCATCTGCGCCGCCTCTTCAAGATCCGTCTCGCGGTCTTCCACTTCGATCACCGGCTGCGCGCGGGATCTGGCGCTGACGCCGTGTACGTGCGCGGGCTCGCCGGTCGTCTGGGCGTGCCGTTCCACGGACGA
>DATDJD010000053.1:0-4205 GCA_036520695.1 Actinomycetota bacterium | reverse complement strand
TCACGGAGCACCTGGCGCGCCCACCGCTTCCGCTTCCAGAACTTCGGCCGCTGATCGGGTGGGGCGGCGAGGTACAGGTTGTTCTTCACGGGCTGCGCCAGGATCAGCGATGTGTCCTGGTAGGCCATGGCGAGGCCCAGCGTTCGGGCCTGCGCCGGTGAATCACGACGCAGGGTGTGTCCCCCGATCTGGACCACGCCCAGATCGGGGTCCACGAACCCACTCGCGACCCCGAGGAGGGTCGACTTACCCGAGCCGTTCTCGCCAACCAATGCATGGACCTCCCCGGCGCGGCAGTCGAAGCTGACGTTCGTCAGCGCTCGCACCGCCCCGAACTGCCGGGAGACACCACGCAACTCGAGGACCTGGCGCTCATGCAGCGACGCGGTAGCGCCAGGAGATTGGCCCTCGGTCACCGACCCTCCTCATGGATCGCCTTCACTCATCCCTCCGGGTACATCAACGCCAGCACCTCATCGGGCACCAGCGACGTACCGGACACGGTCGGTGTGACCGAGTCCGGGTTGCAGTCGTCCGCCGTGACCTCTCGCATCACGTGCGGCACGACGATCTCCGGCGGGATCTCCGCCCCCTGGAGGTACATCATCGAGGCCGTCACCGCGACCCGCGACTGGAAGTTGCCCCCCGCCGAGTACCAGATGTGGAAGTTGGGATCGTCCATGTCCTTCCAAGTGCAGAACAGGGTCTGCTCATCGGTACGCAAGGCGACCGTGAGGTCGTCGATCGGGATGTCGAGGTCGTCGTAGGCCTGCAACGCGGTGTTGAGGCCGTCGGCGTACTCGTAGGCATACCCCGCGATGTCGGGATCGGTCGACAACCAGCCGTTGACCGTCTCGAGAGCGACGTCGTTGGACCAGTACGTGTCGGCTGGGCCAAGGGTCTTGATCGAAGAGTCCACGGCCGGGTCGAAGCACTGCTGCCATCCGAGCGATAGAGCGTTGCCCGGCGTGCCACCCATGACTCCGACCTTGCCCGATCCGACGCCTTCGTTGATGACCTCGGCGAAGCTCTCACCGAGTGCGCACAGGTCCTCGCCCACGACCGTGAGGTAGTCCTCACCTGGGATCAAGGCGCCTTCCTGTTCAGGGAGCCCGACCCATCCCGCGGAATAGGTGGAATACGGGATGCCGGCGTCCTTGGCCTCCAAGATCGCGTCGGCGATGTTCGTGCCCTGGTCCGGGTAGCCGATGATGAAGTCCACCCCGGCCTGGATCAGGAACTCGATGTCACCGGCAGCGACCGCCGGGTCGACGTCCCACTGTGCGTCACGGAACATCATCTTCCCGATGTCGGGATACGTGAGTGCCTGGAGGATGGCCTCCATCCGGGTCACCGCCCGCCAGACGTTCAAGCCACCGCCGTCGGCGTAGCCCATGGTGAGTTCGCCACCCGTGCCGGTGTCACACTTCGTGGCGCTCCAACACTCCATGGCCTTGTCGATCGTGGCTTGATCGAGATCCTGGTTCGCGCGCGCGATCGACGCGAGGATGATCTCCGGCGTGGAATCCTCTAGACCTGGACCCATCGCCTTCTCGACCAACGCTGGGTCGGCATCGGTGCTCTCGCCGTAATCGGCGAGCGTGCCCGTACCGCCGGGCGTCGCTGCGTCGGTTGACGCGGCGTCCCCGGACTCGTCATCACCCCCGCCACATGCTGCCGCCACCAAGGCGATCGCGGCGATGAGACCGATGATCTTGATCCGTTTCATGTTCCCCCTCCCTGATTCGATAGCGCTCTGGTACATGCGGATCGGATCGCTCCTCAGATGCTGCCTCCTTCCTTCACGCGGCCCCGTCACCCGGACCGCCGATGACGCCGGTTCCCACGAGATCGGGATGTTTCCGTTCCCGGAGCAAGTGCTCGACACCTCGGATGATCCGGTCGCCCGAGACCAACATGCCGCCCACGATCACGAGCCCGAACACCACGAACTGCAACGCGGTCGGCAACCCCATGACCCGCATCATCTGGGTGAGCCCAGCGAGGAAGTAGGCGGCGGCCCACGTCGACACCGGGCTCGCGAGCCCCCCCGTCAAGGACGCGCCGCCGATCACCACGGCCGCGATCGGGCCGAGCAGGTATGGCGCGCCGATCGTGATACTGATCGTTCGCAAGAAGGCCGCCAGCAGGATGCCGGCGGACCCATAGAGGATCGCCGCCACGACGTAGGCCGACACCTGATAGAGGTTGACCCTGAGCCCGATGATCCGAGATGCGGTGGGGTTCGCCCCAACGACTTGGAACCGGCGGCCGACCGTGGTGAACCGGAAGACGACCACGAGGGCAAGGGTGATCGCGACTCCGACCCAGAAGATGCGGGTCACGCCGAGGAACCGGGCGGAGGTCCACGCGGACAACCCTTCGGGTACTGGGGTCTGGATCGCAACGCTGGTGTAGTAGCGGATCGCAAGGCCGCTCACGACCTGGCCGACGGCGAGCGTCACGATGAGTGCGTTCAGCCCGAATCCGCCGATCAGGATCCCGTTGACCAATCCGACCAGGGCGCTCAACAGGAGGACGACGAGGATGACCGGCCAGAGGCCTCCGTCCGCGCTCTCGCCGAGCCCGACCATGACCACGGCGGCCAAGGTGAGCGTGCCGGGAACGCTCAGATCGATGCCGCCGGTCATGATCACGAGCATCTGGCCCAGCGCGGTGATCGCCAGGAGTGCCCCGAACGGTGCGATCGAACGCAGGGCCGGACCATCGAGCGCCGCCGGTGCCCAGATCGAGGCAACGATCACCAGCAAGGTGATCGCGATGTACACGGGCATGTAGCGGGACGCCACCACGAAAGAGGTGACGGCCGGCGAGGATGAAGCTCGACTCACCGCTCGCCTCCCACTGAAGCGCCGACGGGGATCCCAGCGGCCGCCGCCACGCGATCGCGAGCGGTCGATGCCAGCTGCCGCGCACGGCCGACGTCAGCGCTGAGCACTCCGCCGCGCATCACCACACGGCCGCTCGCGAACACGCTGTCGACGTTGGAGGTATCCATACCCCACACCACAGCGCCGATCGCGTCGTTGATCGGGAAGATGTTGGGCCGGTCGGTGCGCAGCATCACGATGTCAGCCCGCTTACCTGGCTCCAAGGAACCGGCGACGTCACCCACACCGGCGACCCTCGCGCCGTCGGCCGTGGCACACCGGATCACGTCACGGGTCGTCATCAGCTTGGGGACCCCTGCCTTGCCGGCCAGCTTGCGATCGAAGACCGTGGCGTGCTGGACGGAGATCGTCCCCCGCATCTGGGCGAACATATCGCCGGGGCCGACGAGTTCGTCGTCGACCCCGAGGCCCGGCCTGATGTCCCGGTCGATCAGCTGTTGGATCGGGGGCGAACCCATGCCGCCGGCCATCTCGCTCGACGGCGCGAGGGAGACGCACGCCCCCGAGGACGCGATCGCATCGAGATCCGCGTCGTCGAACCGGGCGCAATGAGCCAGGACCACGTCGGTGCCCAGGATGCCGGCGACCGCCGCCAGATTCCCCGGTTCGCCCATTCCCAGCCCGCCGTGGGCGTGGATCCGCAGGCCGAGTTCGCGCGCCTGCGCCCAGTCGAGCGCGATCCCAAGGGGGTCGCCCGCTGTGGGCACGACCGATCCGAACGCCAAAGTCGTCGAAGGCCCCGCTGCCTCCCGGAGGCGGGTCGCGACGGCGAGGTCCATCGGATGGCTTCCTTCGTGCCCCGACACGCCGGGGCGCGTCGCGTACACGAAGACCGTGCGAAGGCCGGAGTCGGCATGCGCGCGCAGGGCCGCTTCGGTGAGGCCGGGGTCCTCTCGGGCGTCGAAGCGGTCGACGACGGTCGTGATGCCCGCCTCGACCGCGCCCAGCAGACCGATGAGCGTGGCCGCATAGACGTCCTCCACGTCGTAGTGATCGCCGAATCCTGGCGCCGTCACCGGGCTCGGACCGGGCGGCCGCTCCCCGAGGTTGCGGAACAACGCCCTGCTCACGTGTCGATGGGTGTCGACGAACCCGGGCATCACGATCGTGTCCGAAGCGTCCATAACCTCTGCGTCGCGGGCCCGCAGGCCGGGGCCGACCTCCACCACCGTGTCCGCGTCGATCAGGACGTCGGCTGTGGCGTAGTTCGACGTTTTCGCCCCCAGCGTGAGGACGCAGCCACCGCGGAGGAGCGTCTTCGTCACGCCTCGCCTCCACCTTCGACCGACTTGG
>DATDJD010000052.1:0-2793 GCA_036520695.1 Actinomycetota bacterium | reverse complement strand
CCCACTCGCTGGACGTGGCGATCATCGATCAGTAGCCACTCCCCCGTTTCGGGATACGACTGGGTTCGGACGCGGGCAGCTCGATAGAGGGTCCTCACGGCGCGCGTAGCATCGCACGCGAGCGCGATGTCGGTGAGTATCCATCGAACCCGAGCAAACGGTGAGCAGCCTGTTCCCGATCGGTCACGATCATGGTCTTCGAATGATTCGCCTGCAGTCCCACGTGCGCCAATGCCCGATGGAATGCATCGGCCACCCGGGTCGCGCTCGCGACGTCGTCGCAGATGGCCACCACGTCATCGACCCACCGCAGGTGCTGAACGCCTTCCGCCCGGATCGCGAGGTCGACGGACGACAGCACGGCGTTGGCCAACAGGGCGGACGGCGCGGGGCCGACCGGGAGCCCTTCGAGACCGCGCGCGTGGAACCCGTGGAGCACGGCGAGCACCCGATCGACATCGGAGGGCCGCCCGCCGAGACGTTGCAGCGCGTGAGCGACGACCTCGACCCGAACGGACGGGAAGCACGCCTGGACGTCGCCGACGAAGACCGCAGGTTTCGTGCGAGCGGTCAGGCCTGCCCTCACGGACCGACGGAGGACCCTGCGTGCTCGTCGCCAATCGTTCAGGCGCACCTGGCCTCCTTGCACCTGCGCTCGATCGGCCAGGACCTCGAGCCCGAGCCCTGCTTCGACCGCAGGGGTGACCCGAGCGACGACGGCGGAATAGGCGCGGTCACCCTCGGGATCGAGTACCGCGATGTCCCGGGTTCCCCCGCCCGGCCTGTGAACGCGGACGGTCGGTATCGGTTCACCCGACCGAAGCACGGTGAGTCGGGCGGGCTCGATGGTCTGCAAGGGTCCTCCTGATGGGTCGACGCGCCGGACCTCGGCGGCACAGGCGACGGGTGGGCTCCAGGAGGGCGGGATCCCCGACATCAACGCTGGTGTCTTTCCTACAGGGCGTAGGTCCCGTCCGCAATCGGCCGCGATCTCCGCCATCGGTCACCCGGGGCCATCCCCCACCGTGTCGGGCGACCGTCGACGCGCCCTATCATGGTGGTGTGTTGGACGAACGAGATCTGGAGATCGTCGCTGCGCTACAAGAGGACGCCCGTGCGACCTACGCTGATGTCGGCGCGAAGGTGGGCCTGTCGGCATCTTCGGTGCACGATCGGGTCCGCAAGTTAGAGCAACAAGGAGTCATCCGGGGATACGCCGCGGTCATCGACCCCGAGGCGGTTGGACTGTTCGTCACCGCCCTGATCTCGGCGGCGCCCCTCGACCCGATGCAGGCGGACGATCTTCCGGACCGGGTCGCTGAGTTCCCTGAGGTCGAAGACTGCTACAGCGTCGCCGGTGACACCAACTACGTGCTGAAGGTGCGAACCCGAACCACAGCAGATCTCGAGGACCTGATCCGGCGGCTGCGCGAGAAGGGCAGCGTGTCGACCCGAACCACCATCGCGTTGTCGATCCCGTTCGAGGGCCGACCGAAGCACCCCTGAACGGTTCGGCCCCTGCCCACGGGTATCCTCAGTCGATGCGCCTGTATAACTCGTTGACCCGCCAGGTCGAGGATGTGCGTCCCCTCGAGGAGGGCCACGTCACGATGTACACCTGCGGGCCAACCGTGTACCGCTACGCGCACCTCGGCAACCTCCGTACCT
Organism: Actinomycetota bacterium; assembly: GCA_036520695.1. Classification (GTDB taxonomy): domain Bacteria; phylum Actinomycetota; class UBA4738; order UBA4738; family HRBIN12; genus JAOUEA01. Next base: position 1,125 of record DATDJD010000052.1, on the reverse strand, counting down.
TCATGCTGGCCGACCTCATCCGCAGATCGTTGGAGTTCGAGGGGCTGCGGGTCACACAGATCATGAACATCACCGACGTGGGTCACATGACCGATGAGAGTTCCGCGGAGGCAGTCGACAAGATGCTGCTGGCGGTTGAAGACGAAGGCCTCCAGCCGTTGGAGATCGCCGAGAAGTACTCCGCGGCCGTGTTCGAGGAGGCGGCGGCCGTGGGGATCCGGCCGGCTCACCGCTACCCGAAGGCCACCGAGCACATCCCCGAGATGCTCGAGCTCACGCAGACCCTGGTGGACGGGGGTCACGCCTATGCCACCGAGACGGGGAGCGTCTACTACGACGTCACCTCGTTCCCCGACTACGGCAAGCTCAGCGGCAACACCCTGGAGAACCTGCGCGAAGGCCACCGTGATCTGGAGACCGACGCGAACAAACGCCACGCAGCCGACTTCGCTCTGTGGAAGTCGGCCGGACCGGGGCGCCTCATGCGCTGGGATTCGGCGTTCGGTGAAGGCTTCCCCGGCTGGCACATCGAATGCTCCGCGATGTCCATGAAGTACCTGGGCGACCGCTTCGACATCCATACGGGCGGTACCGATCTGCGCTTCCCCCACCACGAGGACGAGATCGCGCAATCGGAGGGCGCCGTCGGCCACGAAGTGGTGTCCATCTGGGTGCACGGTGGCCACCTCCGCCAATCAGGTCAGAAGATCTCCAAGTCGACCGGGAACACGGTGCGGGTGCCTGACCTGCTGGAGCAGGGTATGGACCCACTCGCGTTCCGGTGGTTGACCTTCCAGACGCAGTACCGATCCGAGATGGATTTCACATGGGACGCCATGGAGACCGCCGATCAACGGATCAAGCAACTCCGCCGCCGCATGGCCGGCTGGGGCGACCCCGCGACCGACCTTGGGACGAACGCGGCTGGGTTCGACGCCCGTTTCCGAGAGGCGGTCGCCAATGACCTCCACATGCCCGGTGCCGTCGCCGTGGTCAACGAGCTGGTGTCCTCCCCCGAGGTCGCCGATGCCGAGAAACGTGCCCTGCTCCGCAGTTGGGACCAGGTCCTCGGTCTCGACCTGGAGCGCGAGGCTCGCGAGGCATGGCAACCGACGGAAGAGATGC
>DATDJD010000051.1:0-14837 GCA_036520695.1 Actinomycetota bacterium | reverse complement strand
CGGTTGATCCGCTGTTGAGCCTCAACCCCGCCGACGTCGTCGCGGAGCCAGCGCGTGACCAGCATCACGACGTAGATCGCGAACACCGGCGGGGTGTTGAACATGGAATCGTGCTCGACGAACGTTCGGTAGTCGAGCATCGTCGGCAATCCGTCGGGGATGTCACCCAGTAGATCGTCGCGGACGATCACGACGGTGACGCCTGCGGGGCCCACGTTCTTCTGGGCGCCGGCGTAGATCAATCCGTAGCGAGCCACGTCGACGGGCCGGGACAGCAGGTCCGAGGACATGTCGGCCACCAGTGGGAGACCATCGACGACGGAGGGATCCACGGGGAACTCCACGCCATGGATCGTCTCGTTGGTCGTGACATGGAGGTAGGCGGCGTCCGTCGCTGCAACGTCGGCGAGTTCGCCGTCGTCGGGAACCCGGGCGTAGCCATCGTCCTCGTCGGTCCACGCGACCCGAGCGTCGCCCAGGCGGGATGCTTCTGCGACGGCTTTGGACCCCCACGCGCCTGTCACGACGTAGTCGGGTGTGCGCGATCGTGTCCCCAGGTTCATCGGCACCATCGCGAACTGCTGGGTGGCCCCTCCTTGGCAGAACACGATGTGGTGGGTGTCCGGGATCGCGAGGAGCGTTCGAAGGTTGGCCTTCGCCTCGGCCAGGACCTCGCCGAACCAAGAACCTCGATGGGAAACCTCCAGCGGTGATGCCCCGACCCCGGGCAGCGAGACGAGATCATGTTGGGCCTGCTCCAGCACCGTGAGCGGCAAGGTGGCAGGTCCGGCTGAGAAGTTGAAGGGTCGCGACGACATCACCACAGGCTATCGGGGAGGGGTGCCAGCGATCCGCACGGTGTGTAGCGTGATTCGCCCCAGGAGCTGACGAAGAGGGCAGACGACGTGGCATACAAGCGGATCCTGTTCGGCACCGACGGCACCGACCGGGCCTCGGCCTGCGCCCAGGTCGCGACTGGCCTCGCCAACGCTGGCAAGGCCCAGCTCGTGATCGCGCATGTCTGGGAGCGGCCCGAAGGCGCGGACCAGGTCCTGCACGCGGCCCTGGCCAGCGCGGAGGCGGCGGGCGTGAAGCGGCTCGAGGGTGAGTTGCACGGGGGCCGACCGCCGGCCGACGTGCTCATCGATCTCGCAGAGTCGAAGGATGTCGGGTTGATCGTCGTGACCGGGGGGCGGAGTACCACGGCGCTCGGACCCACCGCCGATCGGCTCTCACACCACGCGCCTCGCGATCTGCTGATCGTCATGGACCAGGCGCGTGGCGATGCGGATCGCCTCTATCGCCGAGTGGTGATCGCCACCGATGGTTCGCCCACGGCCGATCGCGCAGCGCGGAAGGGATACGACCTCGCCGAGTCGGTGGGCGCGCCCGTGACCCTGGTGTTCGTGGGTCATCCGGCGACCGGCGAGTTGGTGACCCAGGACACCGTCGCGATCTACGGCACGCAGGTCGAGACCGAGGTGATCCTTCGCGAAGGAGACCCATCGGAGGCGATCGTCGATGTCGCCCACGAGGTTGATGCCGACCTGATCGTGGTCGGGAACAAGGGCATGCAGGGCAAGAAGCGCTTCTTCCTGAACCCTGTGCCGGAGAAGGTCGTCGATCTCAGCGATCGCGACGTGCTGGTGGCGCGCACCGTGGCTCAGGTGGCGTCTGAACTCCAACCGGGTGATGGGGGCATCATCGTGCAAGCGGGGGAGCGGCTCGCAGCCTTCATGGACGACCAGGGCGAACTGCGCGTGATGTCGGCCAAGTGCACCCACATGGGGTGCACGGTCGCATGGAACGCAGGGACACACCTGTTCGAATGCCCGTGCCATGGGTCGAAGTTCGGACCGACGGGTGAGGTCGTGAACGGACCCGCCGCTCGTCCCTTGCCTCCGGCGTGACCTTCGGTGAGGTCTGACTAGAAGGTCTGGCCCGGCTTGAAGATCATCAGGTAGAGGATCACGAGGAGCCCGATGGCCCCGATGGCGGTGATCAGCGTCGTCGTGGGCCCGTGCAGGAGCGCCGTGAGCTCCTCGTCGCTGGTACGTGGGACGCCGGAGGGCCGGACCCCGCACGCCTCGGTGATCCGACGGAAGTACGGTGCGGCGATCGCGGTCATGAGCCCGGTCGTGATCAACAGGACCACGACCGCGATCCACAACCACCAATCGTCGAGCCAGTTGCCCTGGACTCCGGCGACGAACCCCGCGATCACCAACACAGCCAGCGAGATGTACATCGGACGGGTCGTGGTGCCCGAGAACGAGATGGCGTCGGCGATCCGCGCACGGTCCAGATCGAGGTTTCGGACGCGGAACATCGTGAACATGGACGCGCCGTGGGCAGCCATGAACGCGATGACCCCGATGATGTGCAACATGAACCAGTAGCGGTACATCGGGCGGGACTATAGCTGCTGGATACCTGCCTTCGTCAGCCGCGTTCCAGCGGACGGGTGAGGCAGGTCGGCCCGCCGTCACCTTTCCGGGAGATCTCATCGCCCGCATACGTGCGCACGTCAACCCCCGCCGACTCCATCCGTCGTCTGGTTTCGGGGTTGCCATCCAGTGCGAGGGCAACCCGGGGTGCCAGCGCAAGCACGTTGGGCCCCTGCGAATCGAATTCGTCCTCGGGCACCTCGACGAGGGTGATCGCACGATCGCTGAGCATCTCCATCAACCGGACCGGCACCATAGGAGGGAACACCAAGGCGAGGTCGGACGCGAGCGGGGAGATGAACGACATCAGGTGCATGCATGCCGACTCGCCTTGGAAGTGCGGGAGGTCGAACCACACGACCTCTGCGCCGAGCGGTTCGAGGAATGCACGGACCTGCGCGATCCCTTCGTCATTGGTCCGGTAGCCGCGCCCCACGGCAAGGGTGTGCGGGTCGAGCCAGAACATGTCGCCGCCCTCGGCCGTCCCAGGATCCTGCATGGTGCCGAGGATCGGGATCCCGGCAGCGATCAGATCGAGTCCCATGGCTCCCGGTTCGGCCCGGCGTCCCGGTTTGCCGGTGCGGAGCAGGACCGCGCCGGCGTTGGTCAGCAGCGTGGGGTCGTAGGCATAGATGGCGTCGATGTCTCCCGGGACCGGAGTATCGGCGAGCACGAGCGTGGCGCCCGCACCCTCGAGCTGCTCGCGGAACGCCTCGTGCTCAGAGGAGGCCAGGCCCGGGTCGGGTGCCGCTCGCCAGCCGTAGTCACGCCAGGCTGCGGCGTCGGCGGCCTCAGGCGGCCGAACGAGGACGCGCCGAAGGGCTGAGGTCTGATCCTGGATCGCCATGCCGAGATGCTACGTCGTCACGAGCCACGGTTGCCGGCGCGGGCGTGGTGGCGCGGATCCGCGTTGGTGTGCCGATGATGGTGGTTGAGACCGCCACGCCGCCCGGATGTGTCCGCGGACGGGACGGGACCACCCGCGACGGGCGGCAGAGATGACTCCGGCAAGAACGATGAGAGGTAGGGCTGGATCGGGTAGAAGTCGAGCTTGCTCTTCGGGTCATGGGCTCCGTTATTGCCGTTGCCCTCTCCGCCGTGGTTGCCGTTGCCCTCGATGGGAGGGATGCCTGATCCACCGCCTGGTTCAGGGGCGATCGGGGGCGTGAACGTGAATGCTTCGCCGCTGACCTGGGCGATCGGCACCTTCGCGCCGCCGAGCGCCAGGGCAAGGACGATCGCGCCTGCCACCGCGGCCCCACCCAGGGCCAAGTTGCCGAGCCGGCGGTTGAGCGCGCTCTGGGCACCGACGGCGACGGCCGCCGCCGCAGGAGTTCCGACGGCGGCGCTTCCCACCGCGACACCCGCGGTCTCGTCGGCCTCAGGAACCGTGACGACATCGTCGCCGACGTCGGGCGTGACGGGCAAGATCACGACAGGTGCAGTGTCGCCATCGACGATGATGGCCCCGGTCGCGGCGACCGCTGCTGCCGCACCGGCACCGCGGACCAGGCGGCGGAGGTTGTCGGGGTCGCGTTTGGCCTCATCGACCAGGGCGGCTCCGGCAGAGGCAGCGGTGACTCCGGCGATGCCCGTGACCCTGGCGACGGCCGGGCCGAGTTCCTGGAGCACACGAGCCGGAGCCACCTGCGCAGCGCCACCGATGGGTACGACGTCGCCGGGCCAGACCAGCACGATCTTGGCGCCGGGCACCATCTCGCGAACCATGCCGACCGCGGTGGCCCCGATGCCGTCATCGAGCACGACCACGTCGGGCTTGTGAGCCGCGAGGACCCTCGCGAGTTCCGCCGGGTTGGCGGCGTCGGCGACGACGTCGTAGCCTTCGCCGTCGAGGACGAACCGCAGGAGTCCATGCTGCGAGGACCGGCCTTCACCGACCACGATGCGCACGCGTTGGGCATTCATGCGTTCGCTGTCCCCCGTTCGGCCGTCATCGAAGGTGAGATTACCTCAGGGGGCACGCGTGTTGGGGCCATCGTCTGACCCAAAAACCCTGGCCCAGTCGTACTAGTTATCGCGGATCGATCCCGGTGACGCACCGCCCGCGGGTTCAACGACGGGTACCGCGCACGTCCACCGATCCGTGTGAGATCAGGAACCCTGGGCAGTGGAACGAGACGCTCACCGACCCGCCGAACGACCGCACCACCCAGGCGTCCGAATCGCCTCGAGCGTGGATGACCCGCAGGTCGAACCGGGTGGGAGCGGTCACCTTGGTGCCACCTCCGCATCGGGCGTCGGGACCCGTCACCGTTCCGACCCACGCTCGGCCGTTGGCGACAAGATGGCCGTCGAGTCCTTCCCACCGAGTGGGGCACGCACTGAGAGGCGGCGCGCACACAGGCTCGAACGTCCATCGATCGATCGCCCTGGTGCCCGGCGTGGGGTCGGCGATCCCCAGTACCGAACTCAATGCCCGCGCGTCCCGAACCGTGAGATGGACGGTGTAGACCCCGGTGAGTTGGGCGCTCGTCGTCGGGGGCCTCGGGAGCCGAACGGCGATCGTCGGGGACGGGGGTGAAGGTCCGGCGGCACTGAGGGCCACCACCCGGTACTCGTAGCGTCGACCGAAGGTGACGTCTCGATCGACGAGCGTGGTCGTTGCGATGGTCTCGGCGTTCGCGCCGGCCAACGTCACCCCATCGCGCTCGACGCGGTACCCGGTGGGTTCACCCCCGTCGATCGGTTCGGACCATCGAAGGGTGATCGATGGATCGAGTCGCCGGCACGAGCCCGAGCAGCGGAAGGCCTCGCCCGTCACATCGCTGGGAGGACCTGGCGGTCCTGGGGCGCGGGTCAGCAACCAGCCGGCCACGATCCCACACACGGCGGCCGATGCGATCAAGAGCCAAAGGCGTCCGCCACGAGTCGCGATCGGTGGCTGCTGATCGATAGGTCCGCTCATCGTCGCGCGTGCGTCGGCACTACCGGAGCACACCGTGGACGGTCCACCGGATGGAGGCCACCATGCAACCGCGCCACGCAGAGCGTTCGGCGATGCTGCCGTCGATCTCCATGGCGCGCCATCGACCCTCTCGCGATGCTGCTTCGACCACGCGGAAACGAGCCCGCACACGTTCATCGATCTCATCACCGAGACAATTGCGGATCAACAGCGGAGTGTGGTCCCGGCCGGCGTAGGTCGCCCCCTCGCGAGTGAGCGTCATCTCGGTCGCGCGGTCATGAACGGTCCATCGGGTCGTACAGGCGCCTCGACCACAGACGGGGTCGAATCGGAACACCACCTTCCCGCCGTCGACCGGATCGTCCACACCTTCGGACGTATCGGCATGCATGACCATCACGAACGAGCCCTCGAGCCGGGCATCGGCGACCGGGGGTGTGTCGGTGATGATCGCTGACCGCTCAGGCAGAGTCCTGGATCCATCGACCGTGACACCGACCACCGCATACCGGTACCGAGTTCCGGGCTCCACGTTGCGATCCGTCCATGCTGCAGACTCGATCGACTCATCCACGACCTCGCCGTTCCGCCACGCTTCATAGTGGTCGAACGGCCTTGTACCGGTCGCGGCCCAGGTGAGTTCCAGCCGCCAATCCGAGCCGTCGGGTCGCCACTCGGGTTCGGTGATCTCCAGGCGATCGATCGCCGGAGCCGCGGAGGGAGAGACGGTGACACGTCGAGCTACACGATCGGTGGTGACGACCGTGGAGCTACACGCCCCAACGCACAGGACGAGTGCCGCGACGCCGAGGGGTCGGCCCGAGAGCCGAGAAGTTCGTCGCATCCGTCTCCGATGCTAGCCGCCCGCTCGCTCTGCGGTCGAGGGACATGGAGGCGGCACACCGGTCACGAGATGCCAACTGACGGTCAAGGGATCGAGCCCGTTCGTCGATACCATCCACGCCTCCATGCGACGCCTCCCCTTCCTCCTCGTCCTGTGTCTCGTTGCGTCGATGCTGCTCGTGTCGTCGCCTGGGCTTGCCCAGGCGCAGGATCCCGGGCTGGATCTGCACACGCTCGAACGCAAGACGAAGACGGCGGAACGGCGTATCCGAACCTGGAACGCCCGCCTCGAGCGTTGGCACGAACGGATCGCCAAGTCTGCGATGGCGGTGGAGAGGCTCACCGACAGGGTGGAAGGCAGTGAGCCCATCGCGCTCGACGGCCTGATGCATGGATTCCCCACCAGGGAACTCGGATCACATCGCCTCGCGCGAGCTCACGAGCGCTTGCGAAAGGTGCTGAAGGATCACAGCGCGAGGCGAGCCCTGCGCGAGCTCGAAACATGGTCGAGCGCGCTGGCGGAACTACAGCTCGCTCGAGACCATCTGGTTGGACGCGAGCAACACGTCGAACCAACGAAGGAACCAGCTCTGAAGGGCCCGGCGACGTATGAGTCGTGGGCCAGGGCGTTCCTGTCCCGCGTGAGTGCCCCGACATGTGCAGAGAACCTCGCGATCGTGGTCACGTGGGAAACGTCGGAATCGACCGACGCGGCCTTCAACCCCCTCGCGACGACGCACGCCATGGAAGGCGCCACAGACTTCAACAGCGTGGGTGTGAAGAACTACCGCTCGCTCGACCAGGGGCTGGACGCCGCTCGAGACACGTTGCAGGGCGGTGCCGAGTCCTATGGCTATGGCGCGATCCTGAGTTCCTTGCAGGCGTGCGCCACGGCGGAGGCGACCGCGGTCGCGATCAACGCTTCCGCTTGGTGCCGGGGATGTGTCGGCGGCGCGTACATCACCGGGCTGCTGCCGATCGTGCGCGCCGACTACGCCTCGCACGCGTCGAGGCTGATCTCAACCGGGGTCTGAACGTTCAAAGAACGTGCCCGGATGTGGACCGTTCGACCCTTTGCCACCGGTGCTCGGACCTGCCACGATGAACCTTCGTGGACCCGCAGTCCGAGCTCGACGCACCTTCGGTCATCCAGGCCCTGTCCGACCGCATCGATGAGCGCATCCCCGAGGCGCGCCGAGAGGTCATCCACGCGTTCGCCAAGACCTTCCTCCGCCGGCTGAGTGACGACGAGATCCTCGACGCCGGTCCGGAGCAGCTCTACGGCATCGTCACCTCGGCATTCACCTTCACGGACCAGCGGGGCATCCAACCCTGGACCGTTCGCGTGTTCAACCCTACGGTCGAAGAGGACGGCTACGCGGGCATCGGCAGCGTGGTCGAAGCCTGTACCGATGACTCACCGTTCCTGGTGGACTCCGTCACGGAAGAACTCCTGGCCCGCAACCTGACCGTGACCCGGCTCTTGCACCCGGTCATCGGCACGATCCGTGACGAGCACGCGTCGATCGAGCGCGTGCTGGCCGGGCGTGATGCGAGCCACCGTGAGTCGGTGATGCATTTCCAGGTCGATCGCATGCTCTCCGATCCCGAACGCGCCGACCTGCAGCGCCGGGTGCGCGAGATCCTCCACGATGTTCGGTTGGTGGTCCGCGACTTCGAGCCCATGCAGGATCGGGTCCGGCACATGATCGAGCTGGCGCGCACGGGGGCCGTCAGGTATTCGCCCCAGGAGGTCGGTGAAACCGTCGACTTCCTCGAGTGGTTGTTGCAGTTGAACTTCGTGCTGCTGGGCTACCGGGAGTACGAGCTGGTGGGCCAGGGCGACCAGCGCGCGATCCGCGCGGTCCCGGGCAGCGGCCTCGGGATCCTCGCCGACGTGCAACATTCGGCGTTCCACGACGCGACCCCGTTGGTGTCGTTGGACCCCGTCGTGCGGGCTCGGATCGAGGACGGAGATCTCTTGGTCTTCTCCAAGACCAACTCCTACTCCACGGTGCATCGCCGGGCACGGATGGACTACATCGGTGTCCGGCTCGTGGATGCCGCGGGCGAGATCGAGGGCGAAGCTCGCCTGATCGGATTGTTCACCTCCAAGGCGTATATGGAACCGGCGACCAAGACGCCGCTGCTGCACCACAAGCTGGAGCAGATCCTGACCGTCGAAGATCTCATCCCCGGCTCGCACGACTACAAGGAGGTCGTCGAGCTGTTCGAGTCCTTCCCCAAGGACGAACTGTTCCAAGCCTCCACCGAGGAGCTCCGCCGTCTGGTCGTGGGCCTGTTGCAGCTGGAGAAGCACGGCGGGATCCGGGTGCTGGTTCGCAAGGACCTGTACGGCCGCAGCATCTCCATCGTCGTGGCGTTGCCACGAGACCGATTCAACGCCTCACTGCGGCAGCGCTTGCAGCAGTTCTTCCTGGAGACGTTCCACGGCGTCACGGTCGATTACCACCTGTCGCTCGGTGAGACTGAATCGGCGCGCATCTTCTTCACCGTGCACGTAGAAGCCGGCACACAGATCCCCGAAGTCCCCTACGAAACCTTGGAATCCGAGGTCGAACGGATCGCTCGCACCTGGGATGACGATCTGCGCGATGCCCTGGTGTCTCGTGTGGGTCACCAGAAGGGCACGGCACTCGCCGAGAAGTATTCGCCGCGCTTCCCGTCCTACTACAAGGCGTCCGACGAGTGGGGGCTCATCGTCGATGACGTGCTCGCTTTGGAGGCTCTGGAGTCCAACCCCGAGGGATTCCAGGTCGGGATCGGCAATGAGAGCAAGGGAGAACGCCTCACCCGCGTGAAGCTCTACAAGACGGGCGGCAAGGTCGACCTCTCGGCATTCATGCCCATCCTTGAAGCCCTGGGACTGCGGGCCGTCGAAGAGATCCCCACCCAGGTCCTGGGTGAAGGGAAGGTGTACATCCACGACTTCGGCGTGTTGGACGGACGCGGCGCCGTGTTGGAACTCGGGGCCGAGGCCGAGCATGTCGCCGACACGATGGCTGCCGTCTGGCGGGGGCGGTGCGAGTCTGACTCGCTCAACCGGCTCGTGACCCTGTCCGACCTCAACTGGCGTCAGGTGCAGATCCTGCGGGCGTTGCGCAAGTACCGGATGCGCGTATCCAGCCGATACACCGAGGAATACCGCAACGATGCCATGGCCGCGAACCCGATCATCGCGAGTCGGCTCGTCGCGATGTTCGAGGCGAAGTTCGACCCGGAGCGGATGGCCACAGAGGACGAGATCGACGAGATCCGCCAGGAGATCCACCAGGAACTGCGCCAAGTGACCTCGTTGGACCAGGACAACATCTTGCGGAGCTTGTTGGGCACGATCGAGGCCATGGTGCGGACCAATGCGTACCTGCCCGACCGGCCGGCCCTGAGTTTCAAGCTTCGCTCCGCCCGGGTGCCGGAGATGCCCAAGCCCTTCCCGCTCTTCGAGATCTTCGTGTACTCACCGCAGATGGAAGCGATCCACCTGCGTGGGGGCATGGTGGCGCGCGGCGGCATCCGGTGGTCAGATCGCAAGGAGGACTACCGCACCGAGGTCCTCGGCCTCATGAAGGCCCAGAAGGTGAAGAACGCGGTGATCGTGCCCGACGGTTCCAAGGGCGGGTTCATCCTGAAGCGGCCGACGGCATCACCCGAGGAACTCCGCGCCGAGGTGTCAACGCAGTACGTGACGTTCATGCGCGGCATGCTGGATATCACGGACAACCGGGTCGGTGCCGAGGTGGTGCATCCGCCGGGCGTTCGCATCCACGATGGGCCGGACCCCTACCTAGTCGTCGCGGCCGACAAGGGGACCGCGACGTTCAGCGACACGGCGAACGGGATCGCCGAGGAGTACGGGTTCTGGTTGTCCGATGCCTTCGCCAGCGGTGGATCTCAGGGCTATGACCACAAGGAACTCGGGATCACCGCGCGTGGTGCGTGGGAATCGGTGAAGCGCCACTTCCGAGAGCTGGGCATCGATGTGATGACCGAGCCGTTCACGGTCGTCGGCGTGGGCGATATGTCGGGCGACGTTTTCGGCAACGGCATGCTGTACACGCCACAGATCAAGTTGCTCTGTGCGTTCGACCACCGACACGTGTTCATCGACCCCGACCCCGACCCGGCTGCATCGTTCGCCGAGCGGCAGCGGCTGTTCGCCACTCCGCGCTCTTCGTGGAACGACTACGACCGAGCGTTGCTCTCGGAGGGCGGGGCCATCATCGACCGGTCGACCAAGTCGGTGACGTTGTCCCCGCAAGCCAGAGCTGCGTTGGGCATCGACGATGACGTGCCGGCGGATATGCCCACGAGCGAGGTCATCCGCCGAGCCTTGCAGGCGCCCGCCGATCTCCTGTGGAACGGTGGCATCGGCACGTATGTGAAGGCGACCGACGAGGGTCACACCGAAGTGGGTGACCGGGCCAACGACCCCGTGCGCGTCAACGGTGAGCAGGTTCGCGCCCGGGTGGTGGGTGAGGGAGGCAACCTCGGGTTCACCCAACGGGGGCGGATCGAGTACGCCATGAGTGGCGGAAGGATCAACACCGACTTCATCGACAACTCAGCCGGTGTCGATACGTCCGACCACGAAGTGAACATCAAGATCCTGCTGGGCCTGGCCATGCTCCGAGGTGAGCTCACGATCGACGATCGCAACGTCCTCCTGCAGGCGTGTGCCAACGACGTGGTCTCGCACGTGCTCTACGACAACTACCTGCAAGCCCAGATCCTGTCGCAGGAGATGGAAGTCAGCGTGCACCGCATCGAGAGCTATGAGGATCTGATGCAGCAGCTAGAGACCGAGACCGACCTGGAACGATGGGTCGAGTTCCTCCCTTCCGGCGAACGCATGGCGGAACGGCGCGTCGCGGGTCAGGGGATGGTCCGCCCGGAGCTCGCGGTGCTGCTCGCCTACGCGAAGCGAGCGATCGCAGCCTCGCTCCTGGATTCTGATCTGCCGGACTCGCCGTACCTGTTCCAAGACCTGGAGTCCTACTTCCCGCCCGCGGTCGTGGAACGGTTCGGCCACCTCATCACCGATCACCCTTTGAAGCGGGATCTGGTCGCGACCCTGGTCGCCAACGATGTCGTGAACGCGCAAGGCGTCACGTTCGTCTCCCGCATGATCACCGAGACGGGCGCATCGATCCCCGATGTCGTGCGGGCATTCAGGATCGCACGAGACGTCTCCGGGGCGATCGAGCGGTGGGCAGACATCGAAGGACTCGACGGCACGATCGACCCGGCCATCCAGAACGAACTGCTCAGCGGGGTCGATTGGCTGGTGGAGACCACATCACGGTGGTACCTGGTGCGCGCTGCCGGGCAACGCCTATCCGAAGCGGTCGACGCATCCCGCGACTCCTTCGCTGAGCTCTCCGATGTCATGGATCAGATCGGCTCTGAGCCATGGCGGGAAGAGCATGAGCACGCGGCTCGCCGCCTCGTCGCTGAAGGTGTGCCCGTCGCGATCGCACGTCGCCACGCCTTCCAGTCGGAATTGGTGCACGGCCCCGACATCATCGCCGTCGCCAATGCGACCGGGCGGTCGGTGCTTGAGGTCGCTCGCGGGTTCTTCTTGCTGGGTGAGCGATTGGAGATCGACTGGCTCGAACAGCAACTCGAAGCCATGCCCGCCGCGACGCGTTGGCAGCGCTGGGCTCAGCAGTCCATGGAAGACGATCTGTTCAACCTGCGACGCCAACTTGCAGAAACCGCCTTGGCCGAATGCGGTCCGCTCCCGATCGATGAAGCGATCGAGAAGTTCCTGGAGTCTCGGGCCGACCCCTTCGGGCGCCTGCAGCGCTTCATGAAGGGCCTCTCGGTGGACGGGATGAACGATATCGCTCCGCTCACGGTCGCCTTACGGCAGATCCGGGCGCTGGTGGGGTAGGGAGGACCGCCGAGGGATCTAGCCGTAGAAGTCGAGCGTGACCCAAAGGTATCCGCGTGCCCGCTGCACCCCGACCCCGATCTTCTTGAAAGCCGGGTTCAGGATGTTCGCTCGGTGGGGAGGACTGGCCATGAACATGTGTTCCATCCGCTTCAGGGTTCCCCCCATGCCGACGTTCTCGCCCCATGTGCGAGGGCGGTACCGGCGAACCAGGGAGTAGAGATCACTGGTGTGGTAGAGGCTGTTGCGCCGCACCATCCGCTGCGTGTGACGGTACGCGTCGGTGGACAGGTTCCAGTTCAACTTCAAGGGGTGGACGCCATGGTTGCGGCGTGAGGCGTTCACGAGGCGGAACATCTCGTTGCGTTGGGCTCTGGCGTCTTTGCCCATCGCGCCGGAGGGCGTCACAGGCCCCGCCGATACGAACACGGCGGCGGCGGCGATGAGGATCAGTGATTTGAAAGGACGCATACGGACTTGGTCACCCTACCCATGCCTATCGGCACCGTCACGCATCTGCTGTAGCACACCGGGGAAACGATTCCGCGATGACCTCTGGGGCGTAGGAGGCCTCGGCGACCCGGAAAGTCCTGAACTCATGTCCGGTGCCGGACGAAGGAGGGCGAGGATGGGCGACATGGGGAACATCGGGCCTGTCAGAAGCCTTGTCGCGGAATGGTTCTGGATATGGTCGGCCGAGGCGGTGAACAGCCGGTAGGTTCTGGGTCGTGCTCCTCGAAGGCAGGCTCGTCACGCTCCGCCGCGCATCGGTCGACGATGTCGATCGGCTCGCGTCCATCCTCGCCGAGCCCGACGTCGCCCGTCACTGGGGGGCTTTCGACGACGCCGAGATGCTCGAGTTGGTGGACGGGGAGGACGAGGCTTTCGTGGTGGAGGTCGGCGGCCAGACCATCGGGGCGATCCAGTTCGGCGAGGTGAGCGATCCGATGTATCGACACGCCACCGTTGACATCTTCCTCACGACCGCCGCACACCGACAGGGATACGGATCCGACGCCATCCGAACCCTGGCTCGATATCTCTTCGTCGAACGCGGACACCATCGGCTCTCCATCGATCCGGCCGCCGACAACCTGGCTGCGATCGCGGCCTACGAGCGGGTCGGGTTCCGACCGATCGGGGTGATGCGGGACTACGAGCGTGGCCCGGACGGCACCTGGCACGATGGCCTGCTCATGGACATGCTCGTCGGCGAACTCGTCGAGTCCGACGTCAGGCGACCGTGAACGGGATGTACGGCTTCGTGGGATCCTCGTTGCCCGCACCGTCCGTGGTGCGGACGTTCACCGCATAGGAGCCCGCAGCCAAGGTCATGGCTTTCGACCACGTCGTCGAGGTTCCGCCGGGGGTGGCGAGGGTGGCGGGGAGCCACGCGAACGCGCCGAACGTCCCGTTCGCACGGAGCCACGTGCCGTTCGCGGTGTTCTTGACGGAGAACTGCACGCTGGTGACACCCCGGTCGTCGGTCGCTGAGCCCTGGATCGTGATGGCTCCTGCGGTCAGCACCGCGTTCTTGGCAGGGCTGCTCACGCTCGCGTCCGGGGCGCTCGTGTCCGGCGGAAGTTGCGCCGCCACCGTCACGGTCGAGACCGCGACGTCGGACGTGGTCCCTTGACGGTTGCGCGCCATGACCTCCACCCGATATGTCTGTCCGAACGACGCCGAAGGGAACACGTAGGCGTACGTGGCCGCCGGAGCCGGTGCTGTCGGCGCGACCCACGGCGAGAGGTTCACGCTCGGCGTGGTTTCCCAGGACGCCGTGTTGCCGTCCCACCACCGACCGTCGCTCTGGCGCTGCACGGCGACCTCGACGTTGGCGATGAAGCCGGTGCTGGCGACCTGGCCGGCGATCGTGATCGGCCCCGTGACCGAGATCGTCTGACCGTCGACCGGCGACGTGATCGACGCGCTCGGGCGATCGAACACGAAGGCGGGGCGCACGGTCGTCGCGTCGAAGACGCTGATGCGACCGTTCTCCACATCGCTCACGAACAGCCGGCCGGACCACGCTTCCAGGCCCATCGGGTTGCGGAACTCGTACGGCTGGCTGCCGAACCCGCCCCACTTGCCCAGGAAGAGGCCCTGTTTCGTGAAGGCCTGGATCCTGCTCTGGTCGGCGTCGGTGACGTAGACGGTGTCGCCGACGATCGCGACATCGCGAGGCGAGGAGAACTGCCCGTCGCCGTTCCCACTCGACCCGAAACTCGACAGCAAGGTGCCGGTGGGGGAGTAGATCTTGATCTTGTCCTCGCTGTAGGTCGCGACGAACAGGTTGCCGGTGGTGGGGTCGATCGCGAGGCCGTGCGCTCCGCTCCAGCCTGAGCCGTTGTAGACGTCGATCTCGGACAGCTCGACGAAGGTGTTGGCGTCGACGACCTTGATCTTGTCGTATTGCTCATCACTGATGTACGCCTTGCCGCCGAAGAAGTCGATGTCCGTGACGTTCTTCGTGTAGCCCGCGTTCTCGGGGGTCTTCGGTCCTTTGGCGATCGTCGTGACGTAGTTCCCCTGATCGGTGTAGATCTTGATCGTCCGGCCTTCCTCCTGACCGATCCACACCCGATGGTTCACGGGGTCGAACCCGATCGTGCTGGGGTAGTTCTGTCCGTAGGGGTCGGCCGAACCCCCGCGCTGGCCCCACGTGCCGGTGAGCGTGCCGTCGGGCGCGAACCGCTGGAATCGCTGG
>DATDJD010000050.1:0-2620 GCA_036520695.1 Actinomycetota bacterium | reverse complement strand
AGGCCGATCGAGGATGTCGGTTCACCCACGCCGCTCGCTTCACCATCACCGATGTCTGCGGAGGTCGGTCTCGATGTGGGTCCGCTTTCCGTCGGCAGACATCCGTTGATCACGGAGGGTGTCCCGTTCTCGTTCAGCGTGCCGACGAGCGGCTGGGAGAACCACGGCAACGTCTACCTCAGCAAGTCCGTCGTCGGGCCGCAAGGTGCGGACGCCATCATCTATTGGACGAGCATCTCCGATGGCGACCACGCCGAGTCGTGCGGACAGTGGTGGGGTTCGCCGGTTGGCAGCATCTCTGACTTCGCAGCTGCCGTGGCGACGCCTGGGACCAAGGTCATCTCAGGACCTTCCGATGTCACCGTCGACGGGCGCGTCGCCAAGCGCGTGGTGTTCACCGTGCGCGAGGACGTCGGCTGCAACCCAGGATTCCACTACACGTGGGAAGAAGGGAAGTTGGATGGGGCGTTCTGGGCGGAGACGGACGTGGGCGACACGATCAGGGTCTGGCTCGTCAAGCTGGGCCGGGAGTTCCTCTACATCGAAGGCGACACCCACGACAATACCGGCCCAGATCTCGCGCACGAGATCCTGCAGATCGTTCGCTCTATCCGATTCAGAGTGGGCTACCTCGGCATACCTCCAGCGAGCGCAACACCGAGCGCGGCAGAGGGCGGAGAGCTCGTCCTCAGCTTCTTCGGGGGCGCCGAAGGAGTCCCGCGCAGCAAGGTCTTCGTGTACGCGGATGGCCGGCTGATCTGGCAGCGGGACGCCGCCCTCCCTGGAGGTCCGAGCATGGGTACGACCGGCTTCCTCGAACAACGCCTCACACCCGAAGGCGTCGAGCTCCTGCGATCCGAAGTCACCTCGAGCGGGCTGTTCGGCGATGAATCCGATCTGGCCGCCCGCGGCCCTCTCGACGCGACGCCGGGCAGCGCGCTGGAGCGGCTCGTGCCGCGGCTCACGGACCCGGGATCGTGGCTTCCGGCCAACGCGTGGGACGACCGGGAGATCAGGGCCTACGTGCCCTCCAGGTACGAGATCTGCTACCGGGGTCCGGCACAGCTCAGCGCACAGATCTTGAGCCGGCCGCCGATCGGGCGCGGACTCTTGCTGGCTGACCCAGACGGTTGCTCAGGCGTTGGGACCGCGGAGGCTCGCGCACTCTTCGTTGACCTGAAGGATGCGGATCTCAAGCGGAGTGAACCGGGGAACGGACCCGCGCACCAACTCGAGCTCGGGGCTGGCTCGTTCTCGATCTGGTTCGAGCCGATCTTGCCTCACGGTGAGATCGCTCCGCAGGAACCTGGATGAGCGGTTCGCTCAGCGGAGTGATACGGCGACCACTCACGGTTCGAGGGAGGAAAGTCGCTCCCGGGCGTGGCCGGCCTGGAGCACGTTGCCCTTCCTTCCATAGAGGGCGATGGCCTCGCGTGCGGCGTCCGCTGCCTCGTCCCGACGTCCAGCGAGCTCGAGGACTTCGGCGAGGGCAACGCGGGCATCCGCCCTGTCACACAGGAAGTCACTCTGGTCGATGATCGCGATCGCCTCGCGTACGAACCGCTCGCCCTCCTCGAACGAGCCGCGGCGAGCGGCGACCATCCCTCTCACGCTGCGTGCGAGCGCTTCTTCCGACGCGGCGAATCGACTCCCGGTGATCGCGCGCGATGCCGCTTCATCGGCTTCGTCGTACCGGCCGCACCCGTACAGGGCCCGCGCATACATCGAGGAGATGATGGTCGCCGCGTCAGACCCCATGGTTCGCAACTCGGCTTCACCTTCGCCCAGGATCCGAGCCGACTCCTCCTCGTGACCCGACATCAACTCCAGGTACCCCATCTCCTGCGAACTGTGCGCGCGGACGAGTCGGCGTCCTCGCTCTCTCAGTTCACGATCGGTGTCCTCGAACACCACACGAGCTTCGTCGAGTTCACCCAACATCAGTTTGATCGTCGCGATCGAGCTCGTGATCCCCATCTGGGCCATCGGCCTATCGCCGATCGAATCAGCCGCCTCGTGGAGATTGCGGAGGGCCTCATCACAGGGTGTCGGACCCCACACCTGGACGGAGGACAGCCAGCTTCGATACTCGTCGGCCATCCGCCGATCGCCGACCGCATCGAAGAGGTCGACCGCTCGGCGCCATGCCGGATCGGCCTCCCCTGCCTGACATCGGCCCCAGGAGGTCGATCCGATGATGGTCCACGCGATCGCCTCGCCTGCGAGGTCGCCCGCGCGCTGGAAGAGCGCAAGGCTCGTCTTCGCGAGCTCATCGCTCGCGGTCATCGACTCATCCCCGTGGTGTCCCCAATAGCCGAGGAAGCACCCATAGAGCTGGGCGCGAGCGGCGAGAACGTCGTCGGATCCGGCTCGCGCGATCTCCTCGGCTCGCTCGGCGGTGGTGAGGGCATCGTTCACATCGCCGGCCTCCGCGACGGCCATCGCGAGATCGAGCAGCACGGGGACGATCGCGGGTTCATCCGAGTCCATCAAGGACGCCGCCCGCGTGAGCAGGTTGACGGTCGCTGGGATGTCACCACGGTCCATCGAGCCGCTCCCTGCGATCCGAAGATGTGCTGATGCCCGAGCGGCGAGTTCCTCGGCGTGCCGATCGGTATCA
>DATDJD010000049.1:0-2540 GCA_036520695.1 Actinomycetota bacterium | reverse complement strand
CGCGATACTCGCGAAACACAAGCACCCGAAGGGCTAGGTCCAGGCGTACACAGGTTCGTAGCGCTGCTGCTGGCGCAGGGCCTTGGCCAACCCCGGGGGGTTCTCGATGCCGAGGGCTTCGAGCACCTCGGCGGCGGCGCGGCCCCCGGATTCGACGCCGCCGTTGAGGTAGCCCTGGCTGTACACAGATGTGTGTTCGCCCGCGAGGTGCATCGCGCCCTCGGGCGTACCCGTGAGTCCCCAGAACGACGTGGTGTCGCCGGGGCCGAACGCCGCGTACGAGCCCCCGACCCACGGATCGATCGCCCAGAAGTCGAGCCATGCGTCGCCGATGGCTGCGCCACGGAGGCCGGGCACCATCTCATCCAATGAGGCGAGCGTGGAGTCGACGACGGATCGGGGCGCCACGTCGTGCGGTTCGGCGGCGTCGTAAGACGCACCAACCCGTCCGCCCGGATAGACGGTGAGCATGCCGTAGCCCTGCGCATCCTTGCCGTCGGTGGTACCCGACTCCCATGTTCCCCAGATCGGGTCGTCAGCGCGTTGCACACTGCCGCTCCACGAGTCGAAGTCGGCGAACGGTCGGTCGAACTGCATCAGGATCTTCGCGTTCGTCCCCATCGACAGCTCCTGGATGGCGCGCTGCTTCAGTTCGGACAGACCCGCGTCCGTCATGTCCACGTCCTTCAACACGTTGAAGGGAACGGTGATGATGAGTCGGTCGGCCACGACCGGGTCGGCGAGACCGCCGAATCGCGCCTCGTAGGTACCGTCGCTGCGGCGGTGCACGGACTCGAGGGGCGTCTCCAACGTGACCGAGCCTTCGGGCAACGCCTGGTACAGCCCTTGCGGGATCTGGTCGTTGCCGCCGTTCGTGGTGTATCGCTCGTCGGCACCCGGCCAGTCGGTGGCGTAGAAATCCAACAGGTTGGTGGCGCCCAGCTGATCGGGATCCAAGCCGTACCACCCGGCCTGGTGCTGGGTGATGAGTCTGCCCATCGCCGAGTCCATCGACTCACCCGTGGCCTCGGTGATCCACTCGGCCTCGCTCATCGCGTCGAAGGCGATAGCAGCCGGGGTCGCGTCGGTGGCGAGGTAGGACCCGTTCGCCGTGACGATGCGCGCGATCTCCTTCGCGGCCTGATCCATGGGGGCGAGGATCTCCTTGGGCTGCACCTCTTCGCCATCGACCCACGTGGGTGAGTGCCAGCTCGGGTCCCACGACGCCCACAGATCGTCGAGCGTCAGCCCCAACTCGTCGGCGATACCGCGGATGTGCACATGGCGTGTATCGATGAACTCGCCGCCGTGCTCACAGACCTGCCCGCCCTGCCAATCTCGCGCGCTCCAACACCGCCCCCCGATGCGATCGCGAGCCTCGTACACCTGCGAAGCGACGCCCGCCTGGTGCAAGCGGTAGGCGGCGGTGAGTCCAGCGAGGCCGGCGCCCACGATCACGACACGGGGGCCATCTCCCGAGGCCGACCCGGTCGCCGCAGCCGACACCGACGGTTGATCGGCACCCGACCCGGTCGTGCAGGAGGCGAGGACGGCGCTGCCGGCCGCGACCGCGGAGTAGCGCAGGAAGTTCCGGCGGGAGATGGCGGAGGCGCGATGGACGGCGTCGTCGACGGACATCGCGCCTCCGTCGCCCCCGCGGAGGTGGACCTGCACGAGGTCGCGCATCGCTCGGTCGATCGGGCTTCGTCGTCCGGCGGGCATCGTGGCGTTCGTCTCCTGCAGTGAAGGTCGTCTGCAGTGGAGACTATCGAGCTGGTCCGGTACATATGGCGGTCGTGGGTGTGGAGATGCTGAGCTATCGAGCCCTCAACCGGGCGACCCTGCAGCGACAGTTCCTGCTCGAACGCGCGGAACGACCTCTGGTCGAGGCGGTCGAACACCTGGTGGGCCTGCAGGCCCAACTCCCCATGAACCCCTACGTTGCCCTCTGGTCCCGGCTCCGCGCGTTCGATCCGGACGCGCTCGGGCAACTCGTGATGGACCGCCGCCTGGTTCGCATCGTCGTGATGCGGGGCACGATCCATCTGGTGAGCGCCGAGGATTGCCTGCTGCTCCGCCCGCTGGCCCAACCCGTCCTCGACAAGGAACTGGCGCGACATCCTGACTTCGGACCCTCGCTGAACGGTGTCGATCTCGCGCCGGTCCTGACGTTCGTCCGGACCCTGGTCGCCGAGCAACCGCTCAGTGGCACGGAGCTGCGGTCGGAGTTGACCGAACGGTTCCCGGACCTCGATGCGGCGGCACTCGCGTACGCCTGTCGCAATCACCTCGCGTTCGTGCAGGTACCACCTCGCGGGGTGTGGGGTCGCACGGCGCAGGTGCGATCGACGACGGCCGAGTCGTTCCTGGGTCGAGAGCTGGTGGCCCATCCCTCGATCGGCGACGTGGTTCGGCGGTACTTGGGGGCCTTCGGGCCGGCGACCGTGGCCGACGTCGCGGCGTGGTCGCGGCTCACCGGCATGCGTGAGGTGGTGGAAGAGCTCCGACCTTATCTGCGAACGTTCCGGGACGAGGACGGG
>DATDJD010000048.1:0-6325 GCA_036520695.1 Actinomycetota bacterium | reverse complement strand
GGTGGCCTCGGCGGGATGGGCGGCGCCCAGCCGCTCGCCATCACGATGAACGGTGGTGTGGCTCTCTGCGTCGACATCGACCCATCCCGTATCCGTCGTCGCATCGAGACCCGCTACCTGGACCGGGAGACGACCGATCTGGACGAAGCGATCACCTGGGCTCTCGACGCGAAAGCCGATAGGCGGGCCGAGTCGATCGGCCTCGTCGGCAACGCCGCCGAGATCTTCACCGAGCTCCTCGCTCGTGACTTCCCCGCCGACATCGTCACCGACCAGACCAGCGCGCACGATCCGCTGGGGGGCTATGTGCCCGACCATCTCTCACTGCCCGAGGCCGATGCGCTCCGCCGTGAGCCCGAGGAGTACGTCGCACGTTCTTACGCCACGATGGCGACCCAGGTCGAGGCCATGGTGGGCTTCGCGAAGAAGGGCTCGGTGGTCTTCGACTACGGCAACAACCTTCGCGCGGGGGCGGAGGAGGGTGGGCTGTCGCACGAGGTGGCGTTCAGCTATCCGGGGTTCGTCCCGGCGTTCGTGCGGCCGCTCTTCTGCGAAGGCAAGGGGCCTTTCCGTTGGGCGGCGCTGAGCGGTGACCCGGCTGATATCGCGGCGACCGACGCCGCGGTCGCCGAACTCTTCCCCGACGACGAACGGCTCCACCGGTGGCTCGCGATGGCGAAGGAGAAGGTGGCCTTCCAGGGGTTGCCGGCACGGATCTGCTGGCTCGGCTACGGCGAGCGGGAGAGGGCGGGGGAGCGGTTCAACGAACTCGTGGCATCAGGCACCGTGGCGGCGCCGATCGTGATCGGTCGGGACCACCTGGATGCCGGCAGCGTCGCGAGCCCGTACCGGGAGACCGAATCCATGGCTGACGGGTCCGATGCGATCGCGGATTGGCCCATCTTGAACGCGCTCGTGAACACCGCCGCCGGTGCCCATTGGGTGAGCGTCCACCACGGTGGTGGCGTCGGCATCGGGTCGTCGATCCACGCGGGGATGGTGGTGGTCGCCGACGGCACCGCGAACGCTGCCGAACGCCTGCAGCGGGTCCTGACGTCCGATCCGGGCATGGGCGTCGTCCGCCACGTCGACGCGGGGTACGACCGAGCCGAGGAAGTCGCGCACGAGCGCGGCGTCCGGATCCCGATGGAGGAAGGACCGACGTGACCGAACGACACATCGTTGCGATGGGCGGGGGCCAGCAGGCTGACGATCCGATCTTCCCGTTCCTGTTCGACCTGACCGGAGCATCCAAGCCCAAGGTGCTCTACGTGCCGACCGCCACGGGTGATGCCGACCGCGGGGTGATCCACTTCTACCGGCGGTTCCCGGCGCACTCGTTCGAGCCGTCCGATCTGGCGCTGTTCGAGCGCACGGTGGACGATATCCGCGGGCTCGTGATGAGCCAGGACGTGGTCCTGGTGCAAGGTGGGAACACCGCCAACATGCTGGCGGTGTGGCGGGTGCACGACGTCGATGCAGTGCTGCGCGAGGCGTGGGAAGCCGGCGTCGTCATGGCAGGCGGCAGTGCGGGCGCCAACTGTTGGTTCGAAGCAAGTACCACCGACGCGTTCCTGCTGGGGCGAGCCGATCCGTTGCCCGACGGACTGGGCTTCGTCGCGGGGAGCTTCTGCCCGCACTACGACTCCGAACCGGCACGCCAGCCTGAGTATCGGCGGCTGGTCGGCGAAGGTGTGCTGCCGGAGGGTGTCGCGTGCGACGACCTCGCGGTCGCGCATGTCGTGGGCACCGAGATCGCTGAGTTCCTGACATCCTCGGACGACGCCGGCGCGTACCGGGTCACCGCAGACGGCGAGGGTGGCGCGACCCAAACGCCACTGAGCGTTCGGCGCTTGGCGGCAGCATCGTGATCGTCGTCGGCGGCACGCTGTCGTTGGACGATGTCGTCGCCGTCGCGAACGGCGCACCGGTCGGATTCGAAGACGATGCACGTGGTCGGGTGGAGACCGCGCACCAGGTTGTCGTTCGAGCGGTTGCCTCGGGCGCCACGATCTACGGCATCACCACCGGGTTCGGATCGCTCGCCGACGTGCGGATCGATCCTTCGCAGGCTTCCGAGTTGCAGCACGGCATCGTTCGCTCGCACGCGACCGCCGTCGGTGCTCCGCTCTCGCGTGAGGAAGCGCGCGCGATGTTGCTGCTGCGCGCCCACGTCTTGGCACTCGGGCATTCCGGTGTTCGGCCGGTGATCGTCGACCTCATGGTGCAGATGCTGAACCAAGACGTCGTCCCGGCGGTCCCACAGCAAGGATCGCTGGGCGCTTCAGGCGATCTCGCACCTCTCGCGAACCTCGCCCTGCCCTTGATCGGCCACGGGGAGGTGCTCAGTCCCGAGGGTGGCACCGAGCCTGCGTTGCCCGCCATGACCCGGGCCGGCCTGGAGCCGCTCACCCTGGAGCCCAAGGAAGGTCTCGCCCTCGTCAACGGCACGCAGGGCATGCTCGCGGTCGGCATCTTGGCGGTGGCGCGGGCCGCGTCGCTGGCTCGAACGGCCGACGTCGTGGCCGCGATGACGATCGAAGCCGCGATGGGCACGGACGCGCCGTTCGACGAGCGGTTGCAGGCACTTCGCCCGCATCCAGGCCAACGTGCCAGCGCAGCCAACCTGCGCCGCTTGCTGGCGGGCTCCCCGATCCTGGCTTC
Source organism: Actinomycetota bacterium (assembly GCA_036520695.1). GTDB lineage: Bacteria > Actinomycetota > UBA4738 > UBA4738 > HRBIN12 > JAOUEA01. The sequence continues at coordinate 3,661 of DATDJD010000048.1, read as the reverse complement.
TCATCGGGATTCCCACCACTTGGTGCAGGACGCGTATTCGCTGCGGTGCGCCCCTCAGGTGCACGGCGCGACTCGCGATGCGCTCGCCTACGCGAGCGGGGTGCTGACGATCGAGGCGGGCAGCGTCAGCGACAACCCGATCGTGCTGGTCGGCGACAGACCTGACGCAGATGAGGTTCGGAGCGGGGGCAACTTCCACGGACAGCCCGTGGCCGTGGCCATGGACACCGTGGCGCTCGCCCTGGTGTCCCTTGCCTCGATCAGCGAGCGGCGGCTCTACCGCTTGCTCGATCACCAACAATCCAACGGGTTGCCGGCGTTCCTGGTGCACGAGAGCGGGCTCAACTCGGGGTTCATGTTGGTGCAGTACACCGCGGCATCATTGGTCAGCGAGTCGAAGTCGCTCGCACACCCGGCGTCGGTCGATTCGATCCCGTCCAGCGCCGGCCAGGAAGACCACGTGAGCATGGGCATGACCTCGGCTCGCCACGCGCGCGAGATCGTGACGAACGCCGAACACGTCCTGGCGATGGAAGCCCTCGCCGCTGCGCAGGCGTTGGACCTGCGAGAGCCCTTGTTGCCGGGCGCCGCCACGCAGGCGGTGCGCGACGCGATCCGCGCCACGGTGCCGTTCTTCCAGGCGGACCGGGAGTTCGGGCCCGATATCGCCGATGCCGTCGCGATGGTGCGGTCTGGGGCTTTGGTGAACGCTGCGGAGTCGGCGTCAGGACAGCTCGACTAGCGTCCTGGAGGGCCAGAGCGCCCACTCGCTAGTCTGTGATGGACTAGTTGGTGGAACGCTCCCACGTGGGTTCGCCGCCGATGTACGTGGCGACCACCGGGTCGTGCCCTGGTCGGTAGGGAACCTGCGCGAACGTGGTTCCCTCCAGGAACAGGAAGTCTGCCCGCATGCCCGGCCCCAGCGTGCCGAGCCGGTCCTGCAAGCCAAGGACCCACGCCGGATTGGCGGTCGCGGCACTCAGTGCTTCGAGCGGTGTGAACCCGTACAGGGTGCAGGCCATCGCGATCGTTTCGGGCATCGAGCACACCGGCGAGGTACCCGGGTTGCAGTCGGTGGCGATCGCGACCGCGGCGCCCGCGTCGATCAGGGCACGCGCGGGGGGCGAACCGGCGCGGAGGAAGAACGTGGACGCCGGTAGCAGCACCGCGGCGGAGCGCTCGGCGTGCCCGAGGGCCGTCACGCCGTCATCGCCGGCATGGTTCAGGTGGTCGGCGCTCCGTGCATCGAGGGCGACCGCGGCGGCCGCCGCCCCGCTCGGCCCCAACTGGTCGGCGTGCACGCGCAGGGGAAGTCCAGCGGCCTGGGCGGCGGCAGCGACCGCGGACAGGTCATCGAGTGAGAATGCGATGTCCTCCACGTAGATGTCCACGGCGTCGACGAGACCTTCTGCCGCTGCGGCCGGGATCAGTTCGCTGCATGCGAGACGGATCCAATCCTTGCGGGCGACGCCGTGGGGCACGGCGTGGGCGGCGAGGAGCGTCACGGTGCACGTCTGCGCCGCCACCTCGTTCGCGAGGCGCCGTGCGATCCGGGCCTGACGGAGCTCGGCGTCCACCGACAGGCCGTAGCCGGTCTTCAGTTCCAGGGCGGTGGTTCCGTGCACCACCATCTCGTCGAGGATCGGCCGACAGAAGTCCACCACCTCGTCGTCGCTCGCGGCGGCGAGTTGCCGTGCGGACCGGAAGATGCCGCCCTCCCCACCATGGAGGTCGGCGTAGGTCGCGCCCCGCAGCCTGGCCTCGAATTCATCGGCGCGCCACCCCGCGAACGGGAGATGCGTGTGGCAGTCCACGAAGCCGGGGACGATGCAGCAGCGCGAACGATCGCCCACGGTGGCAGGCCACGGCAGCCCGTCGGCGTGGCCTGCGTACACGATCGTGCCCGTCTCGTCCCATGCGATCCCGGCATCCTCGGTGACCGTTGCATCGAGACGATCACCGCGGACGGGAAGGGGACCGTTGGCGGTCGCCAGGGCGGCGGCGACCGCGGCACCTCGATTCGTCATCGGCGAAGCGTAGCTGCATCGCCTCGGCGGCGGCCGCCGACAGCGCCCTGCGAGACACTCCCGGTATGCAGGTGTCCCGATCGCTCGTGCTGCCGACCACGGCGCAGGAGGCATGGGACGTCCTCATGGACTGGGAGCGACAGGCCGACTGGATGCTCGACGCCGATCGCGTCACCGTGGTCTCGGGCTTCCGTGAGGGTGTCGGTGTTCGCCTTGAGGTCCGGACCCGGCTCTTCGGCGTGACGGCCTTCACCGAGCCGATGGAGGTGACCGGCTGGGATCCACCTCGGGAACTGGTGATCAGCCACGGGAGCCTCGTCGCCGGCACCGGAACGTGGACGCTGGACCCCGTCGAAGGAGGCGTCAGGTTCAAGTGGGTCGAGGACATCAGTCTCGCCGTGCCGATCGTGGGCGAGTTCGCCGCGACGCTGTACGCCCCGATCCTTCGCGCACTCATGGGACGGGCGATGGCGGGCCTGCGGCGTCACGTCATCGCGATCGGGCCGGCGCGCGCGAACTGACCGGCGAACACCATCTCCCGCCGCCCCGCCTATACTTCGACCACGACCACGGGGAGCTCGGGCAACCGGGCTGAGAGGTCGGCTGACGCGCCGACGACCCGACGAACCTGAACCAGGTAATGCTGGCGGAGGGAGTCTCCATGCGAACGGCGTTGGTGTTCTGCGGCGGAGGTCCGTCGCACGTGGAGATAGCCGTTCCCGACGATCCGCTCGTGATCGCCGCCGATGTCGGCGCGGTCGAAGCCCTCCGCCTCGGCTACGCGGTCGAGCTGTTGGTCGGAGACATGGACTCGGTCCCGGCCGCGGTCATCCACGACGTCGAATCGGCGGGAGGACAGATCCAGCGTCATCCGGTCGACAAGGACGCGACCGACCTCGATCTCGCCCTGCGTGCCGCGCTGGCACGTGGCGTCGACCGAGCCTTGATCGTGGGAGGCGGCGACGGTCGGCTCGATCACCTCCTGGGCAACGCGATCGTGATGTCGGCGCCGCGGTACGGGCCGATCCAGATGGACGCGATCTTCGGACGTGCGCAGTTGCATGTGATCCGGGGTGACCGAGACCTTGAGGGCACGCCTGGCGAGACGTTGAGCCTGTTCGCGATGGGAGGGACCGCTCGTGGTGTCCGATCGACCGGTGTTCGCTGGCCGTTGGCAGGAGCGGTGCTGGAACCGGGCGCCAGCCTCGGCATCAGCAACGAGTTCACCGAGCCGGTGGCGAGGCTGGGGGTCGATGAGGGCGTGGTGCTCGTGATCCGGCCGGGCCGGCACCTGGTCGACGGGCAGGCCGGTCCATGAACGCGCGGGTGCGTCTGCTCGCGCTCGTGCTGTCGGTGTCGTCGATCGCGGCATGCACGAGCAACGTGGCAGATACTGGCCCGGTCGGATCTGGCCCGGCCGAACCCGTCACCATCACGCTGCTCACCCACGACTCCTTCGACGTGAGTGCGAAGGTCGTCGAGGCCTTCGAACGCTCGAGCGGCATCACCCTGAAGATCGTGCCGGCCGGCGATGCGGGGCAGCTGGTGAACCGAGCGATCCTGAGCGCCGGCAACCCCGAAGGCGACGTGTTGTTCGGCGTCGACGACAACCTGTTCCCGAAGGCGATCGATGC
>DATDJD010000047.1:0-6822 GCA_036520695.1 Actinomycetota bacterium | reverse complement strand
TTCCGTGATCGGGGTGGTCGTGATCGTGCAGGTGGTGCTCGTCGCCGTGGCGGCGGCTCTGGCGTGCATCGCCTATGGGGTGCTCATCGAACGCCGTTGGTACAGGCTGGTGCACCACCGTCTCGACATCCTACCGGCGGACGGTCCCGAGACCCTCACCATGCTGCACCTGTCGGACCTGCATTTCGTGCGTCGCGACCGGAAGAAGACACGCTTCCTGGCATCGTTGCCGAAGGCTGACGTCACCGTCGTCACGGGCGATTTCCTGGCCGAGCCGGAAGCCGTCGAGACGGTCGTAGCCGCGGTCGGCCCCAACAGAGGTCGGCTCGCTTCCTGGTTCGTGTTGGGTTCCAACGACTACTTCGTGCCGCGCCCGTTGAACTACCTGGCGTACTTCCGGCGCGATCGCAAGCGCCGGTCTGCCCCCAGGGGTCGGAGCACGGAACTGATCGCGCAACTGGTCGACGCCGGCTGGCAGGACCTCACGAACGTTCGTCACGACATCGAACTGGACGGCCTCGCGGTCGAGCTCATGGGCCTGGACGACGCACACATCCGATGGCAGGACTACCGGGTCGCGCCGAGGACCTCACCCGATCGCTTCGGCCTTGCCGTCATGCATTCACCCGACTCAGCGCCCGAGTCTGCATCGATGGGCTACGACCTCATGGTGGCGGGACACACCCATGGTGGCCAGGTGTGCCTGCCATTGGTGGGGGCGCTGATCACGAACTGCTCGATGCCTCGGCGCCTCGTGAAGGGCGTGATCGGCATGGGCTCGTCCGTCCTGCACACCTCGCCCGGCCTGGGGACCAGCAAGTACGCGCCGTTCCGGTTCTGGTGCCGTCCCGAAGCCACGCTCTTGGAGCTGCGAAGGCGGCCCGCCTGAGCCAGGAATCGCTACACTCTGTGGTCCTCGGGACGTAGCGCAGCTTGGTAGCGCGCAGCGTTCGGGACGCTGAGGTCGCGGGTTCAAATCCCGCCGTCCCGACCCGAAGCATCAGCGAAGGACGGGCCGAAAAGGGTCCGTCCTTCGTCGTTTCCGGGTTCTTTCCAGCTTCGGAAGCTCCCCTCGCCGACCTGGGGAAACGCTTCTCTGGGTCGCCTGGGGTTGCCCCCAAGCGTTTGACGCCCCCTCGACCGTTCGTTAGCCTCATCCCTCGTAGGCTCCGTACCCGGCTTCCGGCTACCGGAGCCTTTGGCTTTATCCGACAAGCCCTAGGAGGGAAATGACAGGTACGACGAAGCGGCTCGCACGGCTCTCGGTAGCCGTCATCTTCGTCGTTCCCGTCATCCTCGGCTCTCTCGCCACCTCCTCCACGGCCGCTCCGTCGAAGGCAGACGTCGAAGCGGCCGAGGCCAAAGCTGACGAGATCGGCGCCCGTCTCGAGGTCGTGGTCGAGCAGTACAACGAGGCTCGGGTCCAGCTCAGCGCCATCCAAGAGAAGTTGGTCGACATGCGTGATGAGAAGGCGCAGGCCGACGCCGAGGTTCAGGCCGCCACCGAAGACCTCGAGGCCCGAGCGGTCGAGGCGTACACGGGCGCAGGTTCGCAACTCGACGTGCTGCTGGGCGCCGAGAACTTCACCGAGTTCTCCGACCGTCTCGAGTTCATGGGCGCGGTGGCCCAGAACGACGCCGACCTCGCCGCCGCCGCCACCAGCGCACGTCAGCGCGCGGAGTGGGCAGCACAGGAGTACGCGAAGGCCGTCGGTCAGCAGAAGGACAAGCTCGATGCGATGGACGCCCAACGCGCCGACATCGAAGGCATGCTGGCCGAGCAAGAAGCGCTCGCCGACCAGCTCGGCAGGGAGTACCGCGATTACCTCGCACGCCAGCAGGCGGCCGCCGCAGCCGCCGCGGCCTCAGCCGCTGCCGACCAGAGTGGCGGTACGACGCCCCCCAGCGGCACTCCGCCCACGACCCCACCGTCGGACTTCGATCCACCGCCCGTTGGTGTCGGAGCCTCGGCAGCGATCGCAGCCGCGAGATCGGTCCTCGGAACCGCGTATGTATGGGGCGCAGCGGACCCCGGTGTGGGCTTCGACTGCTCGGGACTCACGATGTATGCCTGGGCACACGGCGGAGTGTCGTTGCCACACTCGTCAGCCTCACAGGCCAGTGCCGGCACCGTGATCCCCACCTCATCGATGGCCGCAGGGGATCTGCTCTTCTTCTACTCGCCGATCAGCCACGTCGCGCTGTACATCGGGGGCGGCATGATGATCCACGCACGTCACCCGGGCCCCGGTGGACAAGTCCAGATCGGCTCGGTGTCCGGGTACGGAACACCGGTCGTCCGCGTCGTGCGCGTCGGCTGACGCGACCCCCCTTCCCTCCCCCTCGCCTTTCCGCCGCACCTCCGCTTAGGCTTCCCGCGTGGAGTCGACCCTTGCAGGCATCAGTGACCTCGATCTGATCTCGCGCCTGCGGGATGGCGACGAGGCGACGTTCATGCGTTTGGTGGACTCGCTCGGTCCCTCGATGCTTCGCGTCGCTCGCATGTACGTGCGATCCCGAGCGGTCGCCGAGGACGTCGTCCAGGACGCTTGGATCGGGGTGCTGCAGGGCATCGACCGTTTCGAGGGACGTTCCTCGTTGCGAACGTGGATCTTCCGTATCGTCACCAACATCGCCAAGACCCGGGGCCAACGCGAAGGACGCAGCGTGCCGTTCGCATCCTTGGCGGGTGATGACCTCGACGCTCCGTCGTTCGATCCATCGATGTTCCTGGCATCGGATGACCCAAGGGGGCCCGGCCATTGGTCCACGCTGCCCACGGACTGGCGCACGATCCCCGAGGATCGACTGGTCGCCAGGGAGACGCTCGACGTTGCGGAACGGGCGATCGAAACCCTGCCACCCATGCAAGCCGAGGTGATCAGGCTCCGCGATGTTCGGGGCTGGACCAGCGAGGAGGTCCGTAACGCGCTGGACCTATCCGAGACCAATCAGCGGGTGTTGCTGCATCGGGCGCGAGCGAAGGTGCGCCGTGCGTTGGACGAGTACCTGGAAGGTGAGGCGACGGCGTGAGCTCGACGGACTTCTCGTGCCGAGAGCTGGTGGAGTTGCTCACCGCCTATCTCGATGGTGCCCTCGAACCCTCACAGCAGACTCGCCTCGGCACCCACCTGCAGAACTGCGACGGATGTACGGACGCGCTGGAACAGTTCCGAACCACGATCGAGATCACGGGGCGACTCACCGAGGACCAGGTCGCCGCCCCCGAACGCGAAGCCGTTCGTGAAGCGTTCAGGCGGTGGCGAGCGGAGCGAACGTGATGCCGCCCCCCGATCAGCGGATGATCGCGTCCAGGTCGGCCAACCGAACCTTCGCCTGCTGCACCAGGGCATCGTTGTCGATCGCTTCGGCTTCCTTGATCGCCTGATCGAGGAGGTCGGCAGCCTGTTTGGCGCGCAGATCACCTTGCGCGGCAGTCGCGTACTTGATCTTCTCGTCCGCTTTCACGATCAACTCGAAGATCTCGTTCGGTTCCATACCGTCCTCCTGTGGCCAGACCCTAACCCGCCAACCGGCCAGCTGGTATGTTCGGGGGGCATCAGGGCACGAGTTCCCGCAGGTCGCGTGCCATATCTGGCGACACTTCACGGTCAGGGGTCATTCCAGCCTCACGCCCTGACCAGCGGGGACACCCACGGCTGGACGAACGTGAAGGATGTCGTTGTGGAGAAGATCGGACCCAAGCACCGCACATGCCGCCGGGTGGGCGAACCGCTCTGTGGCCGTCCCAACTGCCCCTCGCTCAAGCGCCCGTACCCGCCCGGTCAACACGGTCGAGGTCGCAAGCGCATCTCTGAGTACCAGACCCGGTTGGTCGAGAAGCAGAAGCTCCGGTCGATCTATGGCGTCAGCGAGAGCCAGATGCGCCGCTACTACGACCAGGCATCTCGGTCACGCAGCGTCACCGGCGAAGAGATGATCCGCTCGCTGGAAACGCGACTGGACACCGTGGTCCTGCGGCTCGGGTTCGCGCTCACCACGCGGCAAGCACGCCAGCTGGTCAGCCACGGCCATGTGCTGCTCGACGGCAAGCGATTGAACGTCCCCAGTGCCCGCGTGAAGCCTGAGCAGACGATCCAGATCAGCGCCAAGGCTAGGAACTTCGTCTCGGTGCGCGAAGCGCTCGAGGTGACGGCAGATCCTCCGGCCTATCTGTACCGGAACAAGGACGAGGTCCAGGGCACGCTCTCACGCCAGCCCGAGCGAGACGAGGTCCCGCTGCCGGTCAAGGTCGACGAGCGTCTCATCGTCGAGTTCTACTCCTAGGGGGCGAGCCGGCCGCGTGAGCCTGCGACCTCCGCATCCGCAGGCGCTCGTGATCTTCGGGGCCAGCGGCGACCTGGCCAAGAAGAAGATCCTGCCGGCCCTCTACAACCTGGCCGTCGCCAACCTGCTCCCCGAACGCTACGTGATCGTCGGGTTCGGCAAGACCGAGTGGACCGACGACGACATGCGGACCCACGCGCGGGAGTCGGTGGAGCAGTTCTCCCGGACGCCGTTGGACGAGGAGGTCTTCGGACCGTTCGCGGCCTCGTTGTCCTACATCACCGGGTCGGCCGAAGACCCCGCAGCCATGGCCCGTCTCAAGGTGGCGTTGGACGATGCGGACCAGCAACACGGCTGCAACGGGATGCGCATGTTCTACCTGGCGGTGCCCTCCAGCGCCTTCCCCATCATCACGAGAGCGATCGGCGACATCGGCGCCAACACGTCGGGTTCGGCCCTGGTGGTCGAGAAGCCGTTCGGCCACTCGCTCGAGTCCTCGCACGGCCTCACCGAGGTCATCCACGAGACCTTCGACGAGTCCCAGCTGTTCCGCATCGACCACTACCTGGGCAAGGAGACGGTGCAGAACCTGGTGGTGTTCCGGTTCGCGAACGCTCTCTGGGAGCGCGTCTGGAACCGAGACGCGATCGAGCACGTGGAACTCACGGTCGCCGAGAACATCGACGTCGCCGGCCGCGCCGCCTACTACGAAAAGGCGGGCGCGATCCGCGACCTGCTGCAGAACCACATGCTCCAAGTGCTCGCGTTCCTTGCCATGGAACCTCCCCGCGCCCTGGAGGCAGAGGCGTTCCGGGACGAGACGGCGAAGCTGCTTCGGGCGATCCGGCCCATCGATCCCGCCGACACGGTGCGAGCGCAATACGAGGGCTACCGCAAGGAAGACGGGGTCGACCCCAAGAGCGAGACCGAGACGTTCATCGCGACCAGTCTGTGGATCGACAACTGGCGTTGGGACGGGGTGCCGTTCTACCTGCGGCACGGCAAGTGTCTGCCGGTGCGCGATACCGAGATCACGGTCGTGTTCCGCCAGGCGCCCGACTACCTGTTCCAAGAACTGGAACTCGGCCACATCCCGTCCAACCATCTGTCGATCAGGGTGCAGCCCGACGAAGGCATCTCACTCGCGTTCCAGGCGAAGGAGCCCGGCCCTGGGTACGAGCTGCAGACCGTGCGCATGGACTTCGACTACGACCGGTCGTTCACGAACGCGCGCGCCGAGGCGTACGAGCGCCTGTTGCATGACGCGATGGAGGGCGACCACACCTTGTTCACCCGTGCCGACGCCACCGAGCGCGCGTGGGAGATCGTGACGCCGCTGCTGGAGCGGCCGGGGCCGCTCTTCTTCTACGGGCGAGACACCAGGGGCCCTGCCCAGGCGGACAAACTGATCGAGCCCCACCACTGGCACCTGCGTGCGAAAGCCACGCACGGAGGCGCGCGTCCCGACGCAGCCTGACGGGCCGGCTCGAGCGATCCTGGAGGCGACATGACCGGACGGCCTGCACGCATCGTGTTGTTCGACGTCGACGGCACCTTGATCGATACAGGAGGCGCCGGGGGGCGCAGTTGGTCACACGCGTTCGTCGAAGCGTTCGGTGTGGTCGGCGATATCCGCAAGTTCAGCGAAGTAGGCATGACCGACCCCGTCGTGGCCCGACAGACGTTCGAAGGAACGATGGGCCGGGAGGCAACCACCGACGAGGTGATCCGTTTGATGATGCGGTACGTGTTGCGCCTGCCCGTCGAAGTGGCGACGTCTCCCGGCTACCGCGTCATGCCGGGTGTCGAGGCGCTGCTGGAACGCTTGGTCGACGCCGACACCCTGCTCGGGTTGGTGACCGGCAACATCGAGGGTGCGGCCCACATCAAGATCTCGCGGGCGGGCCTGGGCAAGTACTTCCTGTTCGGCGGCTACGGCAGCGACTCATCGATCCGCAGCGACCTCACGCTGGCGGCGATCGCCCGGGCCGAGGCGCTTCACGGCCACGACGTCGACCCCTCCGAGGTGATGGTCGTGGGTGACACCCCGCGCGACGTGGAAGCGGCGCACGGAGCCGGTGCCATCGCGGTCGGGGTCGCCACCGGCGAGTTCACGGTCGGCCAACTCGCGGATGCCGGCGCCGACCACGTCCTCAACTCGTTCGAGGAGGACGAGTTCCCCCAACTGTGACCACGGTCGGATCCGCAGATCAAGGATCCACGGTGAGCTCGGCGAAGTTCGCGGAGCTCTTGCCGAACTCCCACCACCCCCGGACACGCGGCGACACCAACGCCATGCTCCTGCCATAGACGACGGGGATCACGGCGACCCGATCGACGACCGCCATCCGGTCGGCCTCATGGAACAACTCGAGACGGCTCCGGTCGCTCCGTTCTTGTCGGGCCCGCTCGATCAGCAGATCGAAGGACTCCGACGCGAACCCACCTTCGTTCGTCCTGCTATCGGACTGGAAGAGCAATCGAAGGAAGTACTCGGGGTCTGCATAGCCCGGCAGCCAACCGGTGAGGTAGATC
>DATDJD010000046.1:0-3619 GCA_036520695.1 Actinomycetota bacterium | reverse complement strand
GTGGGCCGACAGGTACAAGGGGCAGTTCGATCAGGGGTGGGACACGCTTCGCGAAGAGACCTTCGCGCGCCAGAAGGAGCTTGGCGTCGTCCCGGCGGACGCGGAACTGACGCCGCGCGATGCCGCGTTCCCTGCATGGGACGACGTCCCGGACGAACTCAAGGCGTTCTACGCACGCCAGATGGAGGTATATGCGGGGTTCTCCGAGAACGCCGACCACAACGTCGGGCGGGTGGTCGACGCGATCGAGGAACTCGGTGAGCTCGACGACACGGTGATCGTCTGGATCTGGGGCGACAACGGCGCCAGCATGGAAGGCACCGTGACCGGTTCGTTCAACGAGATGACGATGCAGAACGGCATCCCGCTGACCGACGAGATGCAGCTCCAACTGGCCGAGCGCTTCGGTGGCATGGACAAGTGGGGCGCCCAGATCATGGACCCGCACTACGGCGCCGCATGGGCGTGGGCGGGGAACACCCCGTTCCAGTGGGGCAAGCAGGTCGGCTCACACCTGGGCGGCACGCGCAACCCCATGGTCGTCCGCTGGCCAGAGCGCATCACCGATACCGGCGGCCTACGTTCGCAGTTCAGCCACGTGATCGACATCGCCCCGACGATCCTCGATCTCGCCGGCATCCCGCAGCCCCAGACCGTGGACGGAATCGAGCAGGAGCCGATGCACGGCACGTCGATCGCTCCCACGTTCGCCGACACGAATGCGCCCGAGTTCCGCACGCAGCAGTACTTCGAAACGATCGGGAACCGGGGCATGTACAAGGACGGCTGGTGGCTCGCGATGAAGACTGAGCGCATCCCGTGGGTCGTCACGCCGGAGGCATTGAAGCCATACGCGCCAGGCGTCTGGGATCCCGACGCCGGTCCAGCGGAGCTCTACTACCTGCCCGACGACTTCTCGCAAGCCCACGACCTCGCCGCCGAGCACCCGGACAAGGTGCAGGAGCTGAAGGATCTGTTCTGGGAGGAGGCAGAGAAGTACAAGGTGCTGCCGCTGCTCGCCACACTGTCCACGTTCTTCGGCATCCTGCCGCCCATCGAGGACGAGACGAAGTTCGAGTTCCGTGGCGACGTGCAGAACGTGCTGTCGGGGATGATCCCCAGGATCTACAACCACTCATACGCGATCACGGCCGACCTCATCGTGCCCGAAGGCGGCGCGGAGGGTGTCATCGTCGCGGAATCGGACCACCTCGGAGGGTTCACGCTCTACGTTGATGACGGCAAGCTCACCCACACCTATTCGATGATGGGGGTCTTCCTCTTCAAGCAGGTGGCGGAAGAGGATCTGCCGACCGGCGAGATCACCGTGCGCATGGAGTTCGCCGCCGACGAAGCCAAGCCGGCGACCGGGGGCGAGGTGACCCTGTTCATCGATGATCGGCCGGTCGGGAAGGGTCGGATGGATCACACGGTGCCGATCAGGTTCTCGGCGTACGCGGGGATGGACATCGGCCGGGACAACGGTGGCGTGGTCGATCTGGCCTACGAGGACCGCAAGCCGTTCGTGTTCACCGGGACCGTGAAGAAGGTCGTGTTCGACATCAAGCCCCACCTGTCGGACCAAGACGAACTCGATCTGCACGCCGAGGCGCAACGCGGGACCGCGGCACACAGTCTGTCGGGCTAGGAGCGGGGAGGAGATCCAGTTGGCGAAGGAACCCACGAACGTGCTGATCGGCGGCTACCTGTCGACCGAAGCTGCCAACGAGGACTACGAGACTGTCCTCAACTGCGGCGCCGAGATCATGGGCGCCGTCGTCGTGAGCAAGGACCTCGAAGGCAACTTGTCGCTCGAGCAGTCCGACCACATGGTCAAGGAAGGCGCTGAGGGACTCGCCGGCGTTGGGCTCGTGGTCGGATTGTTCGCGCCTCCGCTGCTGGCGGCGACCGCGATCGGAGCTGTCGTCGGTGCAGGCGCGGGGAAGGCGCTGCACGAGAAGTCCGGCAGCAAGATCGAGGAGGAAGCCGGCAAGACGATCCCGATCGGTGGTGCCGGCCTCATCGTCGCGTACAAGCACGACCACGCCGACACGATCGAGCCTGCGGTGAAGCGTGCGATCAAGAAGGTCGTCGGCGAGGCGGAGGGTCGTCACGTCGAGGCACTCAAAGGAGCGCTCGCCGACGCGCAGCAGAAGATGGCGGCCGAAGGCTCGTAGCTGACCGAGTAGGACTGAGACGAGCGGCCGTGGTCGCCGGTTCCGGAGGGTGAACCTTGGGGCAGGGGATCAGCGAAGTTCTGACGTTCGCGGTCGGTGTGGCGATCAGCCCGGTGCCGATCATCGCCGTGATCCTGATGCTGTTCTCCCAGCGTGCACGGGTGAACGGGCCACTGTTTCTGCTCGGCTGGGTTACAGCTCTGGCGATCATCAGTGGTGTTGCCTACATCCTCGCCGACCAAGGGAACGTCGCCACCAGTTCCAGCGCATCGGACACGATCGCGTGGGGGAAGATCGTCTTCGGCATCGCCTTTCTCCTTCTCGCCGGGCGGCAGTGGCGGAGCAAGCCTGCGCCCGGCGGTGAGCCGGAGATGCCGAAGTGGATGGCGGGCATCGATTCCTTCTCGCCCGCGAAGGCATTGGCGCTCGGCGTCTTGCTCGCGGGCGTGAACCCGAAGAACCTGCTGCTGACGCTCGCTGCGGCGGTGGGGCTTGCCCAACTCGGCATCTCGACAACGGATGCCGTCGTCTCACTCATCGTCTTCGTCGTGGTGGCGAGCCTGACGATCGCCGTCCCCGTCGTCTACTTCTTGGTCGGCGGCGCGCATGCGAAGGCCAAGCTCGACTCGTTGAAGGGTTGGCTCGCGATCCACAACACGGCAGTGATGGCGGTGCTGTTCCTCGTATTCGGCGTCGACCTGATCGCCAAGGGCATCCCTCCGCTGACCGGATGAGGAACGATCCAGAGACCACCGGACCTTCTATCCCGGCAGCCGCCTCAGGATGGCGAGGAGATCCACGAGAACATCGCGCCATCCCTCATGAGTTCGGATCTCGCCGTCTCCGGTGTTCGGAGCGTTCCGAGGATCGTCGCAGGATCCATCCTGCGAACGGGAGCACGATCAGGGTGCCGATGATGGCACCGACGATCCCCTCCAGATCGAAGATGTCGCCATCGCCCCACCCGATCAGCTTCGCGAAGAGCAGCCATCCGACGACCGCGCCGATCAGGCCGATCGCGATCGAGACGAGCCAGGACATGGGTCCGCTCATGTGACGGAACGCATCGCCCGGCAGCAGGAGTCTCGCAACCGCTCCCGCGACCAGGCCCAAGATGATCGCTCCGAGCATCGGCCCTCCTCCGCGCTTCCGGCCTGAGGAGCGATGCTTCCACACCACCTCCGCAGCGTCGAATCGTGCCAGTATCTGGCTGTCCGATCTCGGGGAGGGTGACGTCGTGCTGTCGAGGATGACCCACCAACGAATCGTCGCTCTCGACTTCCTCGTGATCGCGTGGTTCGTGCTCTGCCTCATGCTCGGGGTGGGGGCGGCGAAGCGCATCAACCACCTGGGAGCGCTCGGTGATGGGCTCGTGAGCGCGGGAGACAGCGTGTCCGGCGTCGGTGATTGGATCGGCGGGCTGGAGGACACACCGTTGATCG
>DATDJD010000045.1:0-26065 GCA_036520695.1 Actinomycetota bacterium | reverse complement strand
CGGTGGACCGGTGTCGAGGTCAACCGACCCGCCCACGCTTCCACCCGTTCACGTCCGCCTCGTCGCAGGCCGAAGTCGGCAGCACCGCACACACGACATCGACCCGGCGCCTCACAGACGATGCAGCGCACAGCGCCTTCCTCGGATCGCAGCAACCCACCACATGCGGCGCATGCGGCCGGGCTTCCGCATGCGCGACAGACGGCAGCGATGCCCGCACCCGGCAGCGGGGAGAACACGAAGGCGCGCCTGGCTTCCTTGAGCGCACGCACCAGCCGTGGCGCCCGACCTTCGGGTCCAGGCTTCACGATCTCGACCGGCACCCACCGGCGGGATGAGGGCTCCACCTGCGGAAGGTCCAACCCGGCGGTCTCCGACGACGGACAGATGGCCGACAGGAACACCGCGCACCCCTGGATGCGCCCGCGCGCCAACGCGACGTCGCGCACGTTGTAATACGGCGCGCGGTCCTCCCGCAACGCCGGATGCGACTCTCGTGAAACCAGGATCATGCCGACTTCGGGCACAGGCGTGAACACGGCCGGGCGGGTGCCGACCACCACGTCGAACCGACCGGCCTGTGCATCGAGCCAGGTGCGACACCGAAGTCGGGTGGAACCGCCCAACACCAGCGCGCATCGATCCCCGAAGGCCTCGCGGAGCGCACGAGCCACGCCGGGCACGGGGGTCGCCTCCGGAACGATGACGACGGCGCGCCGCCCGGACGCCAGGCATCGGGCCACCAGATCGACGGCGATCGTCGCCTCGTCCTCAGGGGCCGGCCGAACCAGGATCGCCCTGAAGCCGGGGCTGGCCAGGGCGTGTTCCAGCAGCCCTGTTCCTCGGTAACCCGAGAAGACGTCACCGGTCACCACCCTGGATCGATCGATCGACCCGTAGGGAGGTCGTTCCTTCCCCTCCTCGGAAGCGATACGAGGAGGCGTCGCGCGGCCCAGCACCGTGGCCAGCGGCGCCACGTACCGCTGTCCGACCCATCGAGCCAGTGCCAGGCCGTCAACATCGAACCAACGCTCCGGCGAGACCACCTTCTTGATGGCCAGCATCCGGGCAGGGACGTCGTCTGTGGTGCCCAGCACCCAACCTTTGACGGCACGACCATGGAAGGGAACCTGGACCAGGGATCCCACACCCGCATCGAGTGCTCCGGGCAGCTCGTAGGTGAAGGGGCGATCGAGCGAGAGGACCGGACGATCCACGCAGACCGAGACCGGGCCGCTCAGCGAGGAGCGGACGTCGTCGTGGCCGAGAGCGGGACGCTCAGGCGACGGCGGCGCGGAGGTCATCGGCGCGGTCGGTCGCCTCCCAGGGGAACTCCTTGCGCCCGAAATGGCCGTAGGCCGCCGTCTCGGCGTACAGGGGCCGAGCCAGATCCAGGTCTCGGATGATCGCCGCCGGCCGGAAATCGAAGACGTCCCGCAGGGTTGCCTGCAGCTTGACGGGGTCGACCTGCTCGGTGCCGAAACAGTCGAGCATGAGTGAGACCGGGTGGGCAGTGCCGATGGCGTAGGCAACCTGGAGCTGGACCTTGTCGGCGAGCCCGGCGGCCACCACCGTCTTGGCGACGTGGCGCGCCATGTACGCGGCGGAGCGATCCACCTTGGTGGGGTCTTTGCCACTGAACGAGCCCCCGCCGTGGGGTGCGAAGCCACCGTAGGTGTCGACGATGATCTTGCGGCCCGTGAGCCCTGTGTCGGCCTTCGGTCCGCCGATCTCGAAGCGCCCGGTGGGATTGACCAGCACACGAACCGAAGACGTGTCGAGGTCAACGAACTCACGGAGGACGGGGTCGATCACCTCGGCCTCGATATCCGGCTTGAGCAAGGTCTCGACGTCGACCTCTTCGCGATGCTGCGCGCTGATGAGGACCGTATCGACCGCCACTGGCTTCCCGTCGACGTACCTGATCGACACCTGGGACTTGCCGTCGGGACGCAGATACGGAACGACGCCCGCTTTGCGGACGTCGGCGAGGCGTTTGGCCAACCGGTGGGCCATGGCGATTGGCATCGGCATGAGCTCGTCGGTGTCTCGGCACGCGAAGCCGAACATCATCCCCTGGTCGCCCGCACCCAGCACGTCGAGCGAATCACCGGAATGTCCTTCCCGATGCTCCAGGGCGTCATCGACGCCCTGAGCGATGTCAGGGGACTGTTCCTGGATGGCCGTCATGACCCCGCACGTATCGCCGTCCAGCCCGAACTTCGCATCCGTGTAGCCGACCTGAACGATGGAACCCCGCACGATCTGGGGGACATCGACCCATGCCTTCGTGGTGATCTCTCCGGTGACGAAGGCCAACCCCGTGGTGACCAAGGTTTCGCACGCGACACGCGAACCGGGATCCTTGGCCAACAGCGCATCGAGGATGGAGTCGGAGATCTGGTCGGCCAGCTTGTCGGGGTGTCCCTCGGTGACCGATTCGGAGGTGAAGAGATAGTCCTGACTCATGCGCGGCAGTCTAGCCCGACGCTATGACCGTCGTCAGCGGCTGCGCAGTTCGGCGGCGATGCGGTCCACGATGGCGGACGCGAGTTCACCTTTCGTCCAGTCGCGAAGGCTTTGATCGTCTCCGTTGCGCGTGAGGATCGCCGCGCGGTTCGTGTCCGAGCCGAACCCGGTTCCTTCGCGGCCAACCTCGTTGGCGACGACCACGTCGGCACCTTTGCGAACCAACTTCTCTCGGCCGTTCGCCTCCACCTCGGAGGTCTCGGCGGCGAACCCCACCAGGAACGGTCTCTCTGCCCGCTCTCCCAACTCACTGAGGATGTCGGGCGTGGGCTCCAAGGACAGGTCGGGAGGACCGTTGTCCTTCTTGATCTTGCCGCCGGCGGCCTGCTTGGGACGGAAGTCGGCGACAGCGGCGGCCATGACGATGGCATCGGCACCCTGGGCCAACTCGACCACCGCCGTGCGCATCTGTTCGGCGGTGACGACACGACGGACCTGGAGTTCCGGTGGCGGGCTCAGAGTGCCCGGCCCCAGGATGAGGCGCACATCCGCATCCCGGGCGGCAGCCTCGGCGGCGATCGCCACACCCATCTTCCCGCTGGAATGGTTGCCGATGAACCGCACAGGATCGATCGGCTCGTGGGTAGGACCGGCGGTCACCACGATCACGCGACCGGCAAGCTCTCCCGGGTGCAGCGACACCACGTTGTCCGAAGGTGACCCCGACGACGAGGCACGTTCTGTGAACGAGGTCGCGACGGCAGCCGCGATGTCCTCGGGTTCGGCGAGGCGACCCATGCCGCTGTCACCGTGCGCGAGGGCGCCGTCGACCGGACCCACGAACGTGACGCCGCGCGTCTTCAGGGTGTGCACGTTCCCCTGGGTGGCGGGGTGTTCCCACATACCCGAATGCATCGCGGGCGCGATCATGACCGGAGCTCGGGTCTCCAGGAGCGTGGACGTGAGGAGATCGTCGGCCAGACCGGCGGCGAGCTTCGCGAGCAGGTTCGCCGTGGCCGGCGCGACGACTACGAGATCGGCGTCATGCGCGAGCCGCACGTGGAGCACCTCACCGGGACGCTCCCACAGCGAGGTGTGCACCGCGTGCCCGGTGAGTGCTGCGAACGTATCCGGCCCGACGAACCGGGTCGCAGCGTCCGTCATGACGACCGTGACGTCGTGTCCAGCCCCGGTGAGCAGCCGAACCAGATGGGCCGCCTTGTACGCGGCAACGCCACCTGTGACGCCGAGCAGGATGCGGTGGCCGACGTGGCCGATCGGAGCTTCGCTCGCCATCACCCAGCCTCCCGCCACTCAGGACGAGTGTCCCGGAGACCGCAGTTACTCGGCCTCGACGGGGTCCTCGGTCCGCTCGTACTCGATCTTGCCCTCCGCGATCTCCTCGAGCGCGATGGACAGCGGCTTGTTGGAGAACCCGGTCTCGACGAGCGGTGGCACGAATTCGCCACGGCCCTCACCGAGCTGGTTGTAATAGCTGTTGATCTCGCGCGCCCGCTTGGCAGCCAGGATCACGAGCGAGTACTTGGAGTCGACGGCGGCCAACAGGTCGTCGATCTTGGGTTCGATCATCAGGGAACGTCCTCCGTGGGGGCTTCGTCCACGCCCGAGGGAACCTCGTCGTGGGATGCCTCGATGATAGCAGCGACCTGCGACGATGCATGATCCAGGTCGTCGTTCGTGACGACACGATCGAACATCTCGCGTTGATCGAGCTCCCAGGTCGCCTTGTCGAGGCGTTCGGAGATGCTCTCGTCGCTCTCGGTACCCCTGGAGCGGAGCCGCCTCTCCAGTTCGTCCATCGACGGTGGTGCGAGCAACACCATCACCGCTTCCGGCATCTGATCCCGGATCTGCCGAGCGCCCTCCACATCGATCTCCAGGATCACGTCACGACCACGATCGAGTTCAGATCGGACCGGACCGGCCGGCGTGCCGTAGCGGTGGCCATCGAAGACCTCCGCCCACTCCAAGAGCTCGCCGTCGGTCACCATGCGGTCGAACTCGGCATCGTCGACGAAGAGATAGTCAACCTCCTTGACTTCCGTGGGTCGCGGGGGTCGCGTCGTGGCGCTGACCGACAGCACCAATCCTTCGGGGACGCGAGACAGAACCTCGCGAACGACGGTGCCCTTCCCTACCCCGGACGGGCCCGCGATGACGAAGAGCGTGCCTGTGCGCAGGGCTACTTCGCGAACTTCGCGTTCAGTTGCTCGCGCTGCTTGGCACCGAGACCCCGGACGCGACGACTGGCACTGATGTCGAGCTCCTCCATGATCTTGGCGGCGCGGACCTTGCCGACGCCTGGCAGGGACTCGAGTACGACCGACACCTTCATCTTGCCGACGGTGTCGCCCTCACGCTTCAACACCTGTTCCAGCGTGAGCTTCCCGGACTTCAGTTCGCCCTTGAGTTCAGCACGAGCCTTGCGAGCCGCGGCGGCCTTCTTCAGGGCGTCGGCACGCTGTTCCGGGGTCAACTGCGGTAGAGCCATATCGCGCTCCCTTTCGTCATCACGAGGTCGACAAGTCGGCCGAGAACTCGGCCAAGAACCTGGGGAGTATACGCACGGCCCCAGACGCGTCACAACGCGCTTATCCGGGCATCTACCTGCGGTTTCGCCGCACGTGAGGACGCCGGAGACGCCTCACCGTGCAGCCAGCAGGATGCCTCGAGCGACCCCGACCGGGTCGTCGGACCCGGTGATCGGACGTCCCACCACCAGGTAGTCGGCACCTGCATCGAGCGCCGCAGACGGAGTCAAGACCCGGACCTGATCGTCACCGTTCTCCCCATGCGGACGTATCCCCGGCACGACCAAGCAGAAGTCCTCTCCGCAGACCTCACGGACCTCCATCACGTCGGCGCCTGAGACCACGACGCCGTCGAGTCCAGCCGATCGAGCCTCGAACGCGAGCGACGCAGGTGACGCGAGATCTTCTCCGGACTGCGAAGACAACACGGTGACGGCGACGACCGATGGCATCGGATGTCCACCTTCGGCAGCACCACGCACAGCGCCTTCGCGTGCGGCGCGCATCATCGCCTCACCCCCGAGCGCGTGCACGTTCAGCATGGCGACACCCAGTCGAGCGATGTTCGCCGACGCTCGCTCGACCGTGTTGGGGATGTCGTGCAACTTGGCATCGACGAACACCGGGGCGTGGTTCCCGATGCGGCGCACGGCCTCCGGCCCAACGGCCCACGCCAGTTCCAGGCCCACCTTCAGCATGCCGACGTGTGGTGCGAGGTCGGCCGCGAGACGTTCGGCGGCGTCAAGATCGCTGGCGTCGAGCGCTACTACCAACGGGTTCTCCGGGCGCGGGATCATGCGTCTGCTTCCTCGTGATGCTCATCGACCGAGCGATACGAAGCAGGGACACGCAATCGGGCTCGGATATCGGCGGGCGAGCTCAGACCTTTGTCCTTCAGGTACCGGACGATCCCTTGCGCCACAAGGACCGGCGCCGAAGGTTCGACCAGGGTGGCGGTCCCCACCTGCACCGCCCACGCGCCCGCGAGCATCGCCTCGATGGCATCGGCTCCCGTGCGAACGCCGCCCACGGCGATGACGGGCGCCTCCGGCACCGCCCGCGCCACCTCGAAGACCGAGCGCAGCATGAGCGGCTTGATCGCCGGGCCCGACAACCACCCCGTGACCTCGCCCAGATCGGGGCGCAGGCGTCCGGCCTGCACCGAGAGCGCGGGGGGTGATCCACCCACCACGACACCGGTGACACCGGCGCGAACCACCGCGCGAGCGATCTCGGCCAGGTCGGTCGCTAGCATCGGGATCTTCGCGAAGACGGGGACCAGTGACATGCGCGCCACCGCCCCTGCGATCTCGGCAGCACGGTCGATGTGGGCACCCAGCACCTCGCGTTCGAGCTCGAGATCGGGACCGGACAGATGCACCTCGATCGCCGCGACCTCGGTGCGACCCTGGAGCGAGCCCGTCAGTCGCACGTACTCCTCCAAGGTGCCACCGGTGATGGACACGACCACCTGCGTGCCCGAACGCGCCAGACGAGGAAGTTCCTCGTCGATGAATTCGTCGACCCCGGGATTCTGCTGACCCGTCGACCACACGATCCCCGCCGGGGACTCCGCGATCCTGGGTGTGGGTGCACCTTTGCGAGGCTCCAGGGAGATGCTGCGACTCACCACAGCACCGACCTTGCGCAGGTCGGCGAGGCCACTGAGTTCCCGACCGGTGCCACCGCATCCCGAAGCGATCATGACTGGCGTAGGCAACACGACCCCGCCCAGGTCGACGCTGAGCGTTCGTTTCACGCCCGCCATGGATCGTCTCCCACGCTCGGTCGGAGGCAGACGCCTGCCCTGCCGGCTACCCCGGCCACGAGTGAACCACCGGGAGGCCTTCGGGAGGCGTGGGCAGCATCGTGGGCTCTTCAGAGAGCCACCGATCCCACAGCACACGGGCCGGGTTGAACACCGGCCCATCGATGCATGAGCGGAGGTGGTCGTAGCCGGTGCCGTCCTTGCGAGCCACCGGTACCACGCACGTATGACAGAGGCCGAACCCGCACCCCATCCGTTCCTCGACCAGCACCTGCGCAGGGATCTTCCGCTGGACGCAGAACGCCGCGAGGTGGGCGAGCGTCGCCGAAGGTGCGGCCGCGTAGATCACCTCGGTGTCGGTGGCCTCCGACATGTCGGGCAAGGCATCGAGCACCGTGCCTCGCTCCCCTAGCGAGCCGTCGGCCGTCATGATCTTCACCGTTTGGGAGAGGCGCTTGGCCTCGATCGGCTTGAAGACGCGTTCGAGGGTGTCGCCACCCACGACCATGTCGACGCGCTTGTGTCGGGCCGCCAACTCTTGGGCCAGCAGGTAGATGGGCGCCGCAGCATGCCCCTCGGCGACCAGGAGGCAGTTCGTGAGGCGCTTGGGGTAGGAGAACGGCTTACCCAGCGGCCCGATCACCTCCAGGAACTCGTGCGCCTTCGCCGTGGCGAGCCACTCGGTGCCTTCGCCCGAAGGATCGACGATGAACTCCAAGGTGCCGGCCCAGCCTCCCCGACGTGAGGCCTGATGGATCGAGAAGTGCCGGCGCAAGAGGAACTCGCGGCCCTCGGGCATACGCACCGCGATGAACTGCCCGGGGCGGGCCTTCTCGGCGATCTCGGGTGCCACGAGGGTCAACGAATGGTAGGCACCCAGCTTGCGCGTCGACAGGATCTCGGCGCGTACCTGCTTCACGACGAACCCTCGACCGCAGCAGCGGCCTGGTCGAACGTCAGCCGTGCTTGCATGGGCTCGCGCATAGCCTCGGCATGGTACTCCTGGATCGAGCGAGGCTCGGTGGCCATCCCTCGCTGCGCCTCGATCCCTCGGACCGCAGCGAACACCCCGGGGAGCGTCGTGATACACGGGACACCGGCGGCCGCCGATGCCGTACGGATGAAATAGCCATCGGTGCGGGGACCGCGACCGAACGGGGTGTTCACCACCAGATCGACATGTCCCCCACGGATCAGCTCAGCGACGTTCTCGGTTCCCTCGCTCACCTTCGCGACGCGTTCGACGGGGATCCCTGCTCGCTGGAGGACACCCGCGGTCCCGCCGGTCGCCAGCAACCGGAAACCCAGATCGGCGAGCCGCCTGGCGGGGAAGACGATCGAGCGCTTGTCTCGGTTGGCCACGCTGATGAAGACCGTGCCGGCATCCGGGAGCGCGGCACCACCGGCGCTGAGCGCTTTCGCCAACGCCCAACCGGGGTCGGCGTCGATGCCCATGACCTCGCCCGTGGACTTCATCTCCGGACCCAACACGGTGTCGACCCCCGGGAACCGCCCGAACGGCAGGACGGCCGCCTTGACGCTCGTGTACGGCAGGTGCCGATAGTGGTGTGGGTCTGCCGGGAGCACACCGACCGAGGCCAGCTCGGCGAGTGGACGACCCGCCAGCACCAGCGTGGCGATGCGAGCCAGCGAGACACCGATCACCTTGGAGACGAAGGGCACGGTTCGTGACGCGCGAGGGTTGGCTTCCAGCACCCAGATCCGCTCGTCCTTGACCGCCAGCTGCAGGTTGAGCAGCCCCACCACCCCCAAGCGTCGTGCGAGCCGGCGCACGATGTCTTCAACGGTGTCCAGCTCGTCATCGCTGAGGGTGGCAGGCGGGATCTGGCACGACGAGTCCCCCGAGTGGACCCCGGCTTCTTCGATGTGCTCCATGACCGCACCGATGAAGACGTTGCCGGCACCATCGGCGACCGCGTCGACGTCGACCTCGATCGCTCCTTCCAGGAACCGATCGACCAGCACAGGATGGTCCGGCGAGGCTTCCGCTGCCGTGCGCACGAACATCTCGAGCTCGTCGTCGTCGTAGACGATCTCCATCGCCCGGCCACCGAGGACGTAGGAGGGGCGCACGACCACCGGGTAGCCGATCTGATGGGCGATCACCCGGGCCTCGTCCAGCGTTCGTGCTTCCCCGTGCGGCGGCGCCGGGATCTCGAGTTCAGCCAGGATCTGCGCGAACTTGCCTCTGTCCTCGGCCAGGTCGATCGCCTCGGGCGAGGTTCCGAGAACGGTGAAACCTTCCTCCTGCAGGGTTCGCGCCAATCGCAGCGGGGTCTGGCCCCCGAGCTGGGCGATCACGCCGACGGGCTGTTCGGCCCGACACACCGCGAGCACGTCCTCGGGCGAGAGTGGCTCGAAGTAGAGACGGCTGGATGTGTCGTAGTCGGTGGAAACCGTCTCGGGGTTGGAATTGATCATCACGGACTCGAACCCGGCCTCTTCCAGCGCGAACGCTGCGTGCACACAGGCGTAGTCGAACTCGATGCCTTGACCGATCCGGTTGGGACCCGCACCCAGGATCACCACGCGAGGCCGGGCGGCGGGCGTGACCTCGGTCTCTTCTTCGTAGGTGGAGTAGTGGTACGGGGTGCGGGCCGGGAACTCGCCACCGCATGTGTCCACCGTCTTGAAGACGGGCCACACGCCCAGCGCATCGCGGTGGCGGCGCACAGCGGCCTCGGTGGCGCCCGTCAACGTCGCGATGCGGCCGTCCGACAGACCGATCCGTTTGGCGTCCATGAGATCCCTGGCCGACAACGTGGACAGGAACCGGCCCCGGATCGCGTCCGCTCCCTGCACCACCTCTTCGATCTGGTCGACGAACCACGGATCGATCCGACTGGCGGCCGCGATCGTCTCCACATCGTGGCCTTCCCGGATCGCGCGCTCGACCAGGTGCAAGCGGAGTTCGGAACCGTGGGCGAGCTCAGTGAGGACATCGCCCGACACCCCCGCGGCCAGATCGGCTCCGCGGTCGAACCCGTCCTTCTCGAGGCCGCGCCACGCCTTGCCGAGCGCCTCCTTGAACGTGCGCCCGATCGCCATGACCTCGCCCACCGACTTCATCGTGGAGGTCAACACCGGATCGGCTTCCGGGAACTTCTCGAAAGCGAACCGGGGGATCTTCACCACGACGTAGTCCAACGTGGGCTCGAAGGACACCGGGGTCTCGCCGGTGATGTCGTTCGTGATCTCATCCAACCGGAACCCCACTGCGAGCAACGCGGCGATCTTGGCGATCGGGAACCCCGTGGCCTTCGACGCGAGCGCGCTGGAACGCGAGACACGCGGGTTCATCTCGATCAACACCTGTCGGCCGGTAACGGGGTCGACGGCGAATTGCACGTTCGACCCGCCGGTCTCGACCCCGATGACGCGCAGCACCCGCAGGGCCGCATCGCGCATCTCCTGATACTCACGGTCGGTGAGGGTCTGCTGCGGCGCCACGGTGATCGAGTCGCCGGTGTGCACGCCCATGGGATCGACGTTCTCGATCGAGCAGACGATGACGCCGTTGTCGTCGGCGTCGCGCATCACCTCCAGCTCGAATTCCTTCCACCCCGCGATGGACTCTTCCACCAAGATCTCGGCGACGGGTGAGATCTCCAGCGCTCGGGAGGCAAGCGTGGCGAGTTCCTGGCGATCGGCGGCGAACCCGCTGCCTCCCCCGCCGAGGGTGAACGAGGCCCGCACGATGAGTGGGTACCCGATCGAGTCCCCGACCGAGAGTGCTTCCTCCAGCGTGTGTGCGACACCGGCGCGCGGAACGTCGAGGCCGGCCTTCAGCATCGTCTCTTTGAAACCGCTGCGATCCTCCGCCCGGTGGATCGCCTCGAGCGATGCGCCGATCAGTTGGACGCCGAGCCGGTCGAGATCGCCCGATTCCGCGAGCGCTACGGCGACGTTGAGTCCCGTCTGACCCCCGAGCGTGGGTAGGAGTGCGTCGGGACGTTCGCGTTCCAGGACCGACCTCACCGAAGCCGGTGTCAGGGGTTCGATGTAGGTGCGATCGGCGAACTGAGGGTCGGTCATGATCGTCGCCGGGTTCGAGTTGACCAACGACACCCCGTACCCCTGCTCGCGGAGCACCTTGCAGGCCTGGGTCCCCGAGTAGTCGAACTCGCACGCCTGCCCGATCACGATCGGCCCCGAACCGATCACCATGATCGTGCTGATGTCATCCCTCCGGGGCACTAGGTTGCTCCCATCAGGGTGCGGAAGTCGTCGAACAGGTAGCGGGAGTCATGCGGTCCGGGGGCTGCTTCCGGGTGGTACTGCACGCTGAAGGCCGGCACGTCGAGGCAGCGGAGTCCTTCCAGCGTCCCGTCGTTCAGGTTCCAGTGGGTGAGGGCGACCCTGCCTCGGTCGGTCAGCGCCGTGCCGTCGGCCTCGTGCGACCAGGAATCCGGATCGACGGCGAACCCGTGGTTATGGCTGGTGATCTCGACCGTGCCCGTCGCCAGGTTCTTGACCGGTTGGTTCACACCTCGATGACCGAACTTCATCTTGTAGGTGCGTCCGCCGAGCGCATGCGCCAAGAGCTGATGACCGAGACAGATCCCGAAGATCGGGACCTTGCCCAGCAGCTCTCGTGACGCCGCGATCCCGTAGGCCGTCGCCGAGGGGTCGCCGGGTCCGTTCGACAGGAACACCCCGTCGAACCCTCCATCGGCGACCTCGGCCGCCGGCGTCTGGGCAGGGAAGACCGTCGCCTCGATCCCTCCGGCTGCCAACAACCGAAGGATGTTCCGCTTGATCCCGAAGTCGTAGGCGGCCACGCGGAAGACACGGCCCAGGTCGGGATCGGCGGGACCGACCAGCGTGGCCGCCTCGTACGCGCGGTCGACCGAGACGTGCTGGGCGAGATCCGCCCCCGCCATCCCTGGTGACGCTACGACTCGGCCGGCCAACGACCCGGGATCGAGGTCGACGGTCGAGATCGCGGCTCGCATCGAACCGCGCTCGCGCAAGATCCGGGTCAGACGCCTGGTGTCGATGCCTTCGATCGCAGTGATGCCGACGGCCTGCAAGGACGACTGCAAGGTGGCCTCAGCACGCCACGACGACGCTCGGCGGGAGGCTTCCCGCACCACGAACCCTGCCACCTGCACCGTCGAGGACTCCGGATCGGCGGCGTTGACCCCGTAGTTGCCCTGATGGGGCGAGGTCATGGCCACGATCTGACCCGCGTACGACGGGTCGGTGAGCACCTCCTGGTAGCCGGCCATGCCGGTGTTGAACACCGCTTCGCCGAACGTCTCTCCCTCGGCCCCGAACGCGGTGCCATGGAAGGCGCTGCCGTCCTCGAGCACCAGCAAAGCGTCGGGTCCACGTCGCGAACGAGCGTGGGTCGCGGGAGCGTCGATCGCCATCTATCGCGTCGCTTTCCCGTCGGCGACGGTGAGTGCCCCATGGAGCATCGTGGATCGGACACGGCCGGTGAGCTCGGCCCCGGTGAACGCGGAGTTCCGAGCCCTCGACGCGAACGGCGGCTCGACCGTCCACTGCTCAGCGGGATCGAAGAGCACGAGGTTGGCGGGGCGCCCAGGCTCGATCGGCCCACCGTGACCCGTCGCCCCCAGGATGCCGGCCGGCGTGAGGCTCATCGACTCGATCGCGCGCGACACGGTGATCACCCCCGGTGAGGCCAGATGGGTCCACACCGCGGCGAGCGCCGTTTCGAGACCGATCGTGCCGGGGGGCGAAAGATCGAACTCCGATTCCTTCTCCTCCACGGCATGGGGGGCGTGGTCCGTTGCGATCGCGTCGATCGTGCCGTCGGCGATCCCGGCGCGAAGGGCATCTCGGTCCTCCGCCGTCCGCAGCGGGGGATTCACCTTGAAGTTGGTGTCATAGGTCAGCAGATCGTCGTGGGTGTACACGAGATGGTGCGGGGTCACCTCTGCCGTGACGCGGACGCCTTCGGACTTGGCGGCTCGGACCAGATCGACCGAACGGGCGCTGGACAGATGACACAGGTGCAGTCGCCCGCCCGTCATCCGTGCCATGGCGATGTCTCGCGCCACCATCGTTTCCTCGGCTTCGGACGGCCGGCCGGCGAGGCCCAGTGCGTACGAATGAGGACCTTCATGCATGTGTCCGCCGTGTACCAACGACTGGTCCTCACAGTGGTCGGCGATCACGACTTCCTGCGGGAAGGCCTTGGCGTAGGTCAGGGCGTTGCGCAGCATCCGGGCCGTGGGCACGCAGTTGCCGTCATCGCTGAAGACCCGAACACCCGCCTCGACCATGTCGCCGATCTCAGCGAGGGACTCCCCAGCGAGGCCTTTGGTGATCGCCCCCACCGGGAACACATCGGACAGCCCTGCTGCGGCGGCTTTCTCTCGAACCTCCGCCACGACACCCGCATGGTCGGTCACCGGTTCGGTGTTCGCCATGGACGAGACGGCGGTGTAGCCACCCACCGCCGCCGCTCGCGTCCCGGTCTCGATCGATTCCTTGTGTTCGAACCCAGGTTCGCGCAGGTGCGTGTGCAGGTCGACCAGTCCTGGGGCGAGGATCAGCCCCTCACACTCGACGATCTCGAAGCCCTCCGAAGCTAGATCGGCGCCGACCGCGTGGACCAAGCCGTCGCGGATCGCGACATCGAGCACCGCGTCGGTACCGATGGAAGGATCGATCACCCTGGCCCCGCGGAACAGCAGCTCAGTCATCGGAGGCCCCCTCTCTCCCGCTACCCAGCAGCAGGTACAGCAGAGACATGCGGATCGCGATGCCGTTGGTGACCTGCTCCTCGATCACGGCCTGCGGAAGGTCCGCGACATCGGAGTCGATCTCCACGCCACGGTTCATGGGGCCGGGGTGCATGATGAGCGAGCCTTCCGGCAGCATCGCCGCTCGGGCGGCGGTAAGACCGAACAGCCGGTTGTACTCGCGAACGCTCGGGAAATACTCCTGCCGTTGGCGCTCCCTCTGGACCCGCAACATGTAGCACACGTCCAGCTTGGGCAGGACCGACGCGATGTCGTAGCTCACGGAGACCCCCCACTGCGCGGCGTCGGGAGGGATCAAGGTGGGCGGCCCGACCAGGGTCACCTCCGCCCCCATCTTCACCAGGCCGAACGACAGCGAGCGCGCTACCCGGGAGTGCAAGACATCGCCGACGATCGCGACGCGGAGCCCGTCGAGATGCCCCAGCTTCTCCCGCATCGTGTACAGGTCGAGCAGCGCCTGGGTGGGATGCTCATGCGTCCCGTCCCCCGCGTTCAGGACGTGGCCGTCGACCCACTTCGTGAGCTGCAGCGGCGAGCCGCTCGACGAGTGCCTGATCACGATCGCGTCGGCGCCCATGGCCTGCAGCGTCAAAGCGGTGTCCTTCAAGCTCTCACCCTTGCTCACGCTGGAACCACCTGCGCTGAAGGTGATCACGTCGGCGGACAGACGCTTGGCGGCCAATTCGAAACTGATGCGGGTGCGGGTGGAGTTCTCCAAGAAGAGGTTGACGACCGTCCGCCCTCGAAGAGCGGGGACCTTCTTGATCACGCGCGAACCCACCTCGCGGAAGGACTCAGCGGTGTCGAGGATGCGGACCACGTCCTCGGCCGTGACGTCATGCATGGACAACAAGTGCCGGTTCATGCCTCCACCTCCATGCCAGGCACCCCCATGTCAGGCTGGTCGTGCGGACCGTCGGCGGCCCCGTCCTCCACGACGACCGCGTCCTGCCCGTCGAGTTCGGTCACCAGCACCCTGACATCGTCGCCGCGGTGCGTAGGCACGTTCTTGCCCACGAAGTCGGCTCGGATCGGCAACTCCCGGTGCCCGCGATCGACCAGCACGGCCAGTCGGATACGCGTGGGTCTGCCGAGATCGGTGAGTGCGTCCATGGCCGCACGGATCGTGCGGCCCGTGAACAAGACGTCGTCCACCAGCACCAAGGTCCTGCCGTTGATGTCGAAGCCGATGCGCGTCTCGTGCACCTCGGGCGCCTCGGCCTTCAGGCCGATGTCGTCGCGATAGAAGGTGATGTCCAACACACCCACCGGTACCGTGGTGCCTTCGATGCGCTCGATCTCTGCCGCCAGACGCCGAGCCAGGTCATCGCCGCGGTTGGCGATACCCACCAGCGCGATGTCGCCGGCCCCTTTGTCACGTTCGATGATCTCGTGGGCGATCCGGGTGAGCGCACGCCGCACATCGTCGGCATCGAGCAGGGTGCCGCTCATGAGGCGCCGGGCCATGGTTCGGGCCAGGGTTCGCGGGAGATAGCAACGCCTCCCCGGGCGTGCGAGGAGGCGCGTATGGGGTCGAGCATCGTTTTCGCTCCCTTCCCGGCCTCGCGGGACCGGACTTAAAGGGGAAGAACTCCTGTGGCGAGGATAGCAGGCGACGTACACTGGACGTCGAGAGCCGGACGGGGAACGACCCCGACCGAGCCGTCCCCGACCGAGATGGAGCATCAGGCATGAACGAGTGGATCATCGTCGGCATCGTGGCCATCGCCGTCATCTTCGGCGCCACCAAGCTCCCCGAGATCGCGCGCAACCTGGGTCGCTCGTCCAACGAGTTCAAGAAGGGCCTGAAGGAAGGCGAAGCGGACGAGCCGGCGAAGCCGGTCCAGGCCGCACAGCCGGCCGAACCCGTGAAGCCAGCAGACCCCCCGGCGACCGACG
The DNA here is from genome assembly GCA_036520695.1 of Actinomycetota bacterium. Taxonomy (GTDB): domain Bacteria; phylum Actinomycetota; class UBA4738; order UBA4738; family HRBIN12; genus JAOUEA01. The sequence continues at coordinate 10,619 of DATDJD010000045.1, read as the reverse complement.
TCTAGCTGGCCGGCGCCGTCCGCGGATCGCCCTCGGCATCACGAGCGATCCGACCCAGGACGCCATTGATGAATGCGCGGGATTCCTCCGCCGACAGGTCGGACGCTGCCTCGACTGCCTCGCTGATCGCCACCGACGGTGGCACGTCGTCGCGATACAGCAGCTCCTCGACCGCCACCCGCAGGATCGTTCGGTCCAGCGCCGTCATCCGAGCCACCGTCCACCCCTCGGCATGTTCGGCGAGCAGCAGATCTATGCCGGGGCCGTGGTCGACGACCCCGGTGACCAACTCTTCGCTGAACGGCGGCACCTCGCGATCTGCCGCACGCCACGATCCCAAGACCTGCACGGGGTCGGTATCGGTGACGTCACCCTGATACAGGATGTCGATCGCCGTGCGCCGGGCGTCGCGGCGCGTCCCCACGGCGCTCAGGCCTTCACGCGCTCGATGTAATCACCCGAGCGGGTGTCGACCTTGATCTGTTCTCCTTCTTCGAGGAACAACGGCACGTTCACGACCACGCCGGTTTCCAGGGTGGCGGGTTTCAAAGCGCCGGTCCGCGTGTCTCCCTTTGCCCCCGGATCGCACTTGGTGATCGTGAGGACCAACGATGCCGGGAGCTCGACCGCGATCGGCACTCCCTCGTGGGTCGAGACCTGGGCTTCGCCGCCCTCGGTGAGATAGTCGGATGCCTCGCCCACCAGCGCCGCCGGCACGTGGATCTGGTCGTAGGTCTGCAGGTCCATGAACACGAAGTCGTCGCCGTCCGGGTACAGGTACTGGAAGTCCCTGCGCTCCACGATCGCCTGGTCGACCTTCACGCCTGCGTTGAACGTTCGATCCAGCACGGCACCGTTCTTCACGTTGCGGAGTTTGGTGCGCACGAACGCCCCTCCCTTGCCGGGCTTCACGTGCTGGAACTCGATGATCTGGAACAACGTGCCGTCCAGTTCGATCGTCATACCGTTCTTGAAGTCATTGGTGGAAACGCTCACGCAGGTGTCACTCCTCGTCGGTCCGAAGGCTCAGCGACGATCACAGCTCGATCAGGTCGCGTGACGAGGTTCCCAGAACCCGACACCCGTCGTCGGTCACCTCGACCATGTCTTCGATGCGGACGCCACCGAGGCCGGGGATGTAGATGCCCGGCTCGACGGTGACGACAGCTCCCGTCGGCAGGACCTGGTCGCCGGCTCGAAGTCCCAAGCTGGGTCCTTCATGCACGTCCAGACCGACACCGTGTCCGAGCCCATGGGTGAAGTACTGGCCGTAACCCGCGTCGTCGATCACGGAACGCGCTGCAGCGTCGACATCGCGACCGCTGGTTCCGGCAGCGACGGCATCGATCCCCGCCTGCTGCGACTGCTTCACCACGTCGTGGATCTTCTTCAACTCGGTCGGGGGTTCGCCGAAGGCCACGGTGCGAGTCATGTCGGCGTGGTAGCCCGCATACAGGGCGCCGAAGTCCAGCTTGATCACATCGCCTTCCTCGAGCACACGGTGGTTCGGTTCGTGGTGAGGTTCAGCCGCGTTCTCCCCGAACGCCACGATCGAGTCGAAGCTGAGTCCATCGGCGCCGTCGCGGCGGAGCAACATCTCCAGCCGTCGAGCGACAGCGATCTCGGTTTGACCCACGGCCAGGAACTCCAGGATGTCCTCGAACGCCTGATCGGTGGCGGCCTGCGCTCCCCCGAGGTTGGCCATCTCGTCGGCGTCCTTGACCCAGCGGAGGCGTCCGACCGAATCGCCGAGCGCGACCAGTTCGACCCCCGGGAGCGCCGCCACGAGACGCTCGAGGGAACGGACCGTGACGTGGTGTGCTTCGAAGCCCAAGCGGGTCACGCCCAGGCGCCCCGCCTGCTCAGCGAGCGGACCTCCGAACGCGCCGAGGTAGGTCACGCGCTCCATGTCTGGCACTTCGTGGCGGGCTTGCTCGGTGTACCGACCATCGGTGAAGAAGACCGCCTCCTGCCCGGTCACGAGCGCTTGGCCGTTGGAGCCGGTGAACCCGGTCAGGTATCGGACGTTGGTCGGGGTCGTGATGTAGAACCCGTCGACCGCGAGCTCGGGCAGTTCGCCTGCGAGCGCGGTCCTCCTCAGCTGATGATCCACGGCATCGCCTCCAGGGCCAGATGATAGCCACCGGCCCCCAGGCCAGTGATGGTCGCCCGACAGACCTCCGAGATCACCGAGTGACGTCGGAACTCCTCTCGGGCGTAGATGTTCGACATATGGACTTCGATCACGGGCAGCTCGCATGCCTCGACCGCATCTCGCAGGGCGTAGGAGTAGTGGCTGAGCGCCCCGGGGTTGAGGACGACCGCATCGTGGCCCGCCGCTCGCGCTCCCAGCAGCCTGCCCACGAGATCGCCTTCATGGTCGGACTGGTACCAGGCCACCTCATGCTCGGAGGCCTGCTGCGTGACCTCCGCCATGATCTCCTCGAGGCTCTGATGTCCGTACGTGTCGGGATCGCGGCGGCCGAGGGCGCCCAGGCTAGGACCGAACACGAAGAGCACGTTCATGCGGTTGCTCCCATCTCGTCCAACACCTCGACCACCTGCGACGTGGGGACGTCGTCCACGATCACGGGATCGCCCACGTCACGCAACAACACGAAGCGGACACCACCGTGGTACTTCTTGTCCAATCGGAACGACGAGACGATCTCGCGTGCCCGAGGCAACGCGCCGTCGGTCTCCAGCCCCAGTGACGACAAGAGCCTTCCGGTGCGCGAGGCCAACCCCGCGGAGGCGATGCCCCGACGTTCTGCCAACCTCGCCGCGAACATCATGCCCACGGCCACCGCTTCACCGTGGGTGCGACCTTCGAAGGCGTCCAGGCGTTCGAGCGCATGCCCCAACGTATGACCGTAGTTCAGGACGAGCCGGGCTCCGGTGTCTCGTTCATCGTCGGAGACCGTGCGGGCCTTCGCCTCGACACACCGAACCACCATGGGCTCGAGGGCACCAGGTTCGCGAGCCAGCACGGGTGCTGGGTCGGTCTCGAGTTCAGCCAACAGCTCCAGGTCCAGCGTCAGCGCGTACTTCGCCACTTCTGAGAGCCCCGAGCGGAAATCGCGGTCGGGCAGCGTGGAGAGCGCGCCGACATCCGCCAGCACCGCACGTGGTTGCGTGAACGTGCCCACGAGGTTCTTTCCTTCGGGCAGGTTGACCGCGGTCTTGCCACCGATGGCGGCATCGACCTGTGCGGTCAGGGTGGTGGGGACCTGCACGAACGGCATGCCTCGCATGTAGGTGGACGCCACGAATCCGGCGAGATCCCCGACCGCGCCGCCACCGAGTGCGAGCACGACGTCGTCGCGATGGGCTTCCTGCGAGGCGAGTTGGTGGACCAGGACCCGATACACATCGAGGGACTTCGCCTCTTCCCCGGCCGGTACCGTCAGCAACGTGGCGTCCAGCTCGCGTGAGGCGAGCCCTTCTGCGAGCCGGTCGAACCACATGGCCGCCACCTCGCGATCAGCGACGACGAAGGCGGCCGCGGCATGCGGCAAGGCGGGGAGGTAGACACCGGCATCGTCGATCACGCCCTGGCCGACCACCACGTCGTAAGCACGGCCGGGGATGGGCACGCTCACGCGGACCAACGAAGCTCCTCCACGATGGCGTCGGCGACCTCGCCCGGAGTGCCGCTGCCGTCCACGACATGGGCAGCGAACTCCCGATACAACGGCCCTCGCTCCTGCAGGAGGCGCGCCAGATCTCCATCCTCACGGATCAGCGGACGTTCGGCCGCGGGGCGAACCCGTTGCTCCAGCAGCTCGAGGGGGACATCCAGATAGACGACCGTGCCGGTGTTCCTGAGCGCGATCCGGTTCGCCGGCTCCAAGACCACGCCGCCGCCGCAGGAGATGACGGCGGGGTCATGGCCGCCGGCGGCGACCAGAGCGGCTGCCTCCAGGGCTCGGAACGCGCCCTCGCCCTCAGACGCGAAGATCTCAGCAACGGGCTTACCCACGTCCTGCTCGATCTCGGCATCCAGATCCACGAAGGGCACGCCGAGCCGGCCGGCGAGCTCACGTCCGACGACGGTCTTGCCTGCCCCGGGCATGCCCACCAGATACACGATCACGCCAACGTCTCCAGGTAGTGATCCAGGTTGCGACGGGTCTCGGTCAACGAATCGCCTCCGAACTTCTCCAGGGCAGCATCGGCGAGCTCGAAGGCGACGACGGCCTCCCCCACCACGCCGCCCGCAGGCACCGCGCACACATCGGTCCGTTGCTTGATCGCCACTGCCGGTTCACCCGTGGCGAGGTCGACCGTGGCGAGCGGCTTCGGCACCGTCGAGAACGGCTTCATGGCGGCGCGCACACGGACGGGCCCACCCGTGCTCATACCCCCTTCGATCCCTCCCGCCCGTTGCGTGGCGCGGGTGATCGTGCCCTCGCGCACCACGATCTCATCGTGGGCTTTCGAGCCCGGGCGGGCCGCGGATGCGAATCCATCGCCGACCTCGACACCTTTCACGGACTGGATGCTCATGAGTGCCCGCGCGAGCCGGCCATCGAGTTTGCGATCGTAGTGAACGTAGGAACCGAGGCCTGGCGGCGCCCCGTAAGCCAGCACCTCGAACACCCCGCCGACGGTGTCACGGCTCTTGCGTAGTCGGTCGATCTCCGCCACCATGCGCGCCGACACGTCAGGGTCGCCACATCGAACCGGCGATCGATCGATCGCAACCAGGTCCTCGGGCAAGGGCACTCGCGATCGGGCCGGCACCTTGATCGAGGCGATCTGCACGACATGGGAGAGCACATGAACATCCAGCGCTGCGAGCAAGGCTTTGCAGAAGGCTCCCACGGTGACCCTGGCCGCGGTTTCGCGTGCACTTGCGCGCTCGAGCACGTTGCGAACGTCGTCGAACCCATACTTCTGCGCCCCCACCAGGTCGGCGTGGCCCGGACGAGGGCGCGTGAGGCGCTTCGCCGGGTCCATCTCGCCCTCCACCGCCATGAGCTCGGCGTACTTCGCATCGAACTCCAGGTTGGGGATCGTCACCGCGATCGGCGAGCCGAGCGTTCGGCCGTGCCTGACCCCGCTCAAGATCTCGAATCGATCCGATTCGAACTTCTGCCGACCACCGCGTCCGTGTCCTTGGCGCCGGCGGGCCAACTCGTGCTCGAGCATCGCGCGTGACACGGGCACCCCCGCCGGCAGTCCTTCGAGGACGGCGACCAGTGCCTTCCCGTGTGATTCGCCGGCGGTGAGCATTCGGAGCATCCGCACATCATAGATGTGGGGCGGGGGCGGCCCTTCGGGCCGCCCCCGCACAACCGGCGACCGCTCCCCCCGTGGGCGGGCCGCCGGGGCCTATTTGGTGGAGTTGGCGCACAAGGTGAAGGGCTCGTCTCCGTACAGGAACGTGGCACAGTCACCTGAAACCGATCGCAGCTCGAACGATCCCCCACCGAAAGGCTCACCGATGCCCACGTTGTAAACGGTGCCGTCGACCTCGACCTGCACCATCGGTTCGCCGCCCTGCTGGAACGTGTCGAGCAACACCACCGTCTTGTCGCCCTTCACCGTGGACGATCCTCCGCCCGGATTCGACGGCGGCGGAGTCGTCGGGGTGATCGGGGTCGTCGTCGTGGGAGGCGGGATCGTGACCGTGACGCTCCCTGACACCGTCACCGACGGAACGGGGGGCGAGGTGGTCACCTGCGCCAGGGCCGGTGGGATCGAGAAGGGATCGCGCCCGGTGAACACGGGCTCTTGGCCGGTGGTCGGCGCGACCGAAGGCGACTCCGAACCGGGGACGCCCGGACCACCCGTCGGCGCCACCGTGATGGGAGGCAGCGTGGGCAGCGCTGCGTCGCCACCGCCACCGGCGAGCGAGTTGAACAGGAAGAACCCCAACAACAGGACGCCGAGGATGCCTCCGCCGATGATGAGGGTGCGACGATCGCGATCGGTGAGCGGCATCTAGGTCGCCCCTCCCGTGCCCGCGGGGGATGTGGCCCCCGGTTCTGCGGACGTCGCCGCAGGGTCAGATCCAGGCCCGGCACTCGCATCGGTCGTGAAGAGTTGGACGTTGGACACCAAGCGCAAGGTGCCCGTCGTCACCGCGGCGGCATCGTCGCCACCCGAGTCTGGCGACAACTGCACGCTCTGCACCTTCGCAGCTCGTGGAAGCGTCTCGAGGCGGTACAGGAACTCGGCGAGACTGAAGTAGGTACCGGTCCCTTCGAGGGCCAAGGGGATCGTCGACAGACCGGTGGCGGGGTCCAGGACGGGCACACCTGGCGTCAGGGTGGTGACCGTGACCCCGGACTGGCTCGCGGCGTTCTTCACCAACAGCAAGATGCTCGACAGATCGGCGGTGGGCGGGATCTTCTGGTCGACGTCGCGGATGACGGCCTCTGCTTCGGGCGCCTCGGCCTCGGCCTGGCCCAAGGCGATCAACTGAGATTCCAACGTCCCGGTCTGCGCCTGCGCCGCGGCCAATTCGTCGTTCGCCTCGGACACCTGATTCATCTTGGGCAGCACGAAGAACATCACCGCGAGCACGATCACCACGATCACGAGTGCACCGGCGATCAGCGGGCCCCGCTTACCCCTGAGCAACGCCGGCCTCCTTACCCCTGGGCGTCACGACGTCCTGGGTCAGGTCTACCCCGACCGAGTAGGTGTAGCCGTTGACGTCCTCTGAGCGCACCAGCGCGGTCACCCACGGGTTCACCCACCCGTCGACCTGGCTCAGGCGGTTGAGCAGATCCGCCACCGTGTCGATGCTGACGGCCTGGCCGGTTCCGCTCAGGGTGCCGATGATCTCGGGCGGCGCCGTGCCCGCGTCCACAGCGGTGCCGGCGGTGATCGTGCTCGTCAGGTCGTCCAGGTACGCGTCGGCAGGCATGACCCGAGAAACATCCATCAGGATCGACGAGTACGAGACCTCACCGGAATAGGCGGTCGCGAGGAGCTCTTCCTTCGACTGTGCCTCAGCCTGTAGGTCGGCGAACTGCTGCTTCTCGTCGATCTGCACCTGGATCGAGGCGTTGGTCGCGGCCTGCGCCGCGATCTCGTCCTCGACCCCAGAGAGCTTGTTGTTCTGATAGAGGAAGAACCCGATGACGACGACCAGGGCGAGGCCACCCAGCGCCAGCACCAGCATGGTGAGACGGCGCCAGCGTTGACTCTGGAGTACTTCAGGGGGAAGGAGGTTGACCTGGCTCACCCCGTCCTCCCAGGGATGGCGAGGCCGGCCGCCACGGCCAAGAGCGGTTCAGCTTCATGCTGAGCCTCTGGAGACAGCGTCAGGCCGGACGTGATCCGTTGGAAGACCTGCCCCGGCTCCACCTGCGCGGAGAACCGCTGACGCAGGAGGTCCATGAACCCCTCGAGCTTCGAGCCACCACCGGTTACGACCACACGGACGATGGTCGAACCCGACGACTGGGCCGTATAGAACTCGAGCGAGGACCGGATCTCGTCCACGAAGCTGGCGGCGCGCTGCATCGCGATCTCACGAACCCGAGAAAGATCGAGGGACCCGGGAGGAAGGTCGGGTCGCTGGGGTCCTGCGGATTGGTCTGGCACGTCGTCTGTCGCCTCGTCGCTCGTTTCCGCAGCGGCAGCGGAAGCACGCAGCACCGCGGGGTCGACCTCTTCTCCACGCTTGAGTTGCTCCGCGATCTCGTCGTCGACCCCCAACGCGCGGGCGATCGCGATGGTCACGTCGCGCCCGCCCGACGGGAGGATCCGAACGAAGCGGGTCGTGCCGGATGCGTGGACGACGATGTTGGTGACGTGGGCCCCGATATCGATGACGGCCTCGTCGCCCTCATCCTCCAGGTCCATGCCCCCGTCGCCGCTCCCCACCGAGCGAACGATGGCGAACGGCACCAGATCCAGGCCCAATGGCTCCAGTTTGGCTGCGGACACCGCGGCCACCAGCGCATCGACCATCGTCCGCTGCGCGGCGACGAGCAGCATGCGGAGCATGCGGCGGTCGTCTTGTTCGAACTCGCCCAGCGGGTCGAAGTCGATCACGGCCTCATCGACCGACATGGGGATGAACTCCTGGACCTGGAAGCCCAAGGACGCTCGAAGTTCCTTCTCGGGCAGGTACGGCAGGGCGATCTCGCGAACGACCACCCGCTGGTTACCCACGCCCATGTACACGCGGCGCCCCTTGAACCCTCCACGTTGCCAGAGTTCCTTCAGGGCCTCCGCCACGATCTCTGGGTCGCGGACCTCGCCGCTCTCGACGGCGCCGGCCGGCAGTGGCACCTGGGCAGCGTGAACGATGGCCGGGGAGTCACCGCCGGTCACCTCGACGGCGCGTACCGCCGTCGAGCCGATGTCGAGGCCGATCCGGCCCTTCGCCACCTACGCCTCCCGAACGCGAACGGAGCGGTCGTCGAGGAACCGAGCCAGGTCTGTCTGGCGGATCCGGTACCCCTTCCCGACGCGGACAGCGCCGAGCTCGCCGCTCTTGATCAATCGGTACACCGTCATGTTGGAAACCCGGATCGCGTTCGCAACCTCCGACACGGTGAGCAAAGCTCCCGTCACGAACGGCTGCGCTTCTTCCGCCACCAGGTCTCCCTTGGCTCTACATCAAGCACTCACATCAAGCACATGATGCACATGTGCCACACAACGCTCAAAGGGACACTTCATGCACGTTGAGCTTTGCCAAGAAACACCAGGTAGCAGGTGTTGTCAAACACCCTGCAGGAACGAAGATCGGCTAGGAACCGGCCGCGTTGAAGGTCCGCAAGTACCAGTCGGCGATCTGCTGACCCCAGAGCACGGCGACGACCGTTCCCGCCGCCATGTACGGACCGAAGGGGATCGTGCTCTTGCGCGACCGTCCGATGGCGAGCGCCACCAGCCCCCCGAGCCCTCCGAACACGATCGCTGCCCCTGCTGCAACGCCCACGAATCGCAGTCCCAACGAGCCCAGGACCAGACCGATCACGAACCCCAGCTTGGCATCGCCCATGCCCATACCCCGGGACAAGATCGCCAGCAGGAACAGCCCGCCCCCGTACAGGAGCATGCCCAGCAGGGCGGGTACCAGTTCTGGTCCACCGTCGAACAGCCACGCCAGGACCACCAGGACGGCGAACACCACGAACGCCGGGTAGGTGATCCGGTTCGGGATCTTCTTGAAACGGATATCGATGATCGAGATCGCCGGCATCAGGGCCACCAACGCCCCGAGCATCGCCATGGGCCAGATCTGACCCCGCCAGACCAGTGCCGTGGCCACCACCAGCGCGGCCGTCAGGATTTCGGTGAGCGGGTAGACGAAGGAGATGCGTTCACCGCATTCGCGACACTTCCCACCCAGCAGCACCCAGCCCAGCACGGGGATGTTGTCGCGGTTGCGGATCTCGGTGTGGCACTTCGGGCACGTCGAGCGCGGGCGAACGATCGACTGATCCGCCGGTACGCGTTCGATCACGACGGTCATGAAGCTCCCGGCCACCAAGCCGAACAACGCGGACACGACGACCAGGAACGCGGTTTCCATCGGCCGGGATCCTAGCCTGATCTACGGCGCGTTCCAGGCGTATGCAGGAGCCTGTTCGATCCAGGTGACGATCTGCCACGCTGCGGCCACCGGATTCAAGAACTTGGGTGGCGACTGGTACTTCAGGCGCTGGTCGTAGTTGTAGTTCTTCCCGTACCCAGCAGTACCGATCACGCCGACGAGGCCACGATACTTCTGGGCGATCGCACCATTGAGCACGATAGAGCCCAGGTTGTCCTCGCCGTACGCGTAGTTCTGGACACGGAACGAGTGCGCCACCGACAGGAGCGCCGCCTGCACGGATGGTGCCACGAGTCCCGTCGAGGAACCGGGGAGCTTGATGTTGCAGTAGTCGTCCCCACCGCGGCTCAGGACCGCGCCGTAGCACCACGCGGGCGTCCCCGACGTCACCTTGTCGACGGGGTGATAGATCTCCACGTAGTTGTTGGCGACCAGACCGAGCAGGTCGCTGCCGCCCGACCCACCTTGATGGGTGATGTTGCCGATGATCTCGATGTTGGTGTCCGCCGCGATCGTCAGCCGTCCCTTCAGGGTGCCCTTCAGGAACACATCTCCGGCCTTGCACGCATAGGTCGTGATGTCGGCCTTCTGCGGGTACCCCAGCGGATGCTGCACGGTCGCCGTTCCTGCGCTGGTACCACTCGAGAGCTCCGTCGAGGTCAGGCAGGCCGCGGTGTAGTTGGGGTCCGTGCTGGCCGACGGGACGTTCTGGACATAGATCACGCCGTTGGGGGGCAGGGGCTGCGTCACCGGGCTCGCCAGGGTTCCCCCGAGGCAGTTGTTCGGCGCCGCACCCACCTTCGTGTACGGACTCGACACGGTCATCGTGCCGGCTGCATTCAGCGTGATCGAGGTCGGCCCCGTGAAGAGGCAGCCTTCGCCTGCCTGAGTGGCGTCGGTTTCCGCCTTGATGGCGACGTTGTTCGGCGGCATCGTCAACGGATCTGCATACCGCGGGTCGCCGGGCTTGAACGACGGGTTGTTCGAGCAGTTCCCGTTGGACCGGTAGCGATTGCCGCTCGTGGGCTGGTAGCTCGTCGTGACGTTACCCAGGAACTGGGGACTCCCGCAGACCATGATCGCGTCGTTG
>DATDJD010000044.1:0-3103 GCA_036520695.1 Actinomycetota bacterium | reverse complement strand
CCTGGTGGTGTTCCGGTTCGCGAACGCTCTCTGGGAGCGCGTCTGGAACCGAGACGCGATCGAGCACGTGGAACTCACGGTCGCCGAGAACATCGACGTCGCCGGTCGCGCCGCCTACTACGAAAAGGCAGGCGCGATCCGCGACCTGCTGCAGAACCACATGCTCCAAGTGCTCGCGTTCCTTGCCATGGAACCGCCCCGCGCCCTGGAGGCAGAGGCGTTCCGGGACGAGACGGCGAAGCTGCTTCGGGCGATCCGGCCCATCGATCCCGCCGACACGGTGCGAGCGCAATACGAGGGCTACCGCAAGGAAGACGGGGTCGATCCCAAGAGCGAGACCGAAACGTTCATCGCGACCCGTCTGTGGATCGACAACTGGCGTTGGGACGGGGTGCCGTTCTACCTGCGGCACGGCAAGTGTCTGCCGGTACGCGATACCGAGATCACGGTCGTGTTCCGCCAGGCGCCCGACTACCTGTTCCAAGAACTGGAACTCGGCCACATCCCGTCCAACCATCTGTCGATCAGGGTCCAGCCCGACGAAGGCATCTCGCTGGCGTTCCAGGCGAAGGAGCCCGGCCCTGGGTACGAGCTGCAGACCGTGCGCATGGACTTCGACTACGACCGGTCGTTCACGAACGCGCGTGCCGAGGCCTACGAGCGCCTTTTGCACGACGCGATGGAGGGCGACCACACGTTGTTCACTCGTGCCGACGCCACCGAGCGGGCGTGGGAGATCGTGACCCCGTTGCTGGAGCGACCGGGACCGCTCTTCTTCTACGGGCGCGATACCTGGGGTCCTGCGCAGGCGGACAAACTGATCGAACCGCACCACTGGCATCTGCACTCGAAGGCCACCCACGGAGGCACCAAGCCCGACGCGGCCTGAAGAACCGCCCAACTGATCCCGGAGGCGACATGACCGCACGGCCGGCACGCATCGTGTTGTTCGACGTCGACGGCACCTTGATCGATACCGGAGGAGCCGGGGGACGCAGCTGGTCCCACGCGTTCGTCGAAGCGTTCGGCGTGGTCGGCGACATCCGCAGGTTCAGCGAGGTGGGCATGACCGATCCGGTCGTGGCCCGGCAGACGTTCGAAGGAACCATGGGCCGGGAAGCCACCACCGACGAAGTGATCCGCCTGATGATGCGGTACGTGTTGCGCCTGCCCGTCGAGGTGGCAACGTCTCCCGGCTACCGCGTCATGCCAGGTGTCGAGTCACTGCTGCAGCGCCTCGTCGAAGCCGACACGCTGCTGGGCTTGGTGACCGGCAACATCGAAGGTGCTGCGCACATCAAGATCTCACGGGCGGGCCTGGGCAAGTACTTCCTTTTCGGCGGCTACGGCAGCGATTCATCGGTCCGCAGCGACCTCACGTTGGCGGCGATCGCGCGAGCAGAGGCGCTCCACGGACACGACGTCGAGCCCTCCGAGGTGATGGTCGTGGGTGACACACCACGCGACGTGGAAGCGGCGCACGGGGCCGGAGCCATCGCGGTCGGGGTCGCCACCGGCGAGTACACGGTCGGCCAACTCGCCGACGCGGGTGCCGACCACGTCCTCAACTCCTTCGAGGAAGACCCCTTCCCGCAGCTGAGCTGATAGCGCGCCGGAGGCTCAGCCGTCCTCGGCGGGACGAAGGGCGGCCCGCACGAACATCACGACTTCACGTTCGCGCTTGCGCAGCGATGCTCGGCTCGAATCCACGCCGACCACCGCGTTGAGCACGCTCGCCTCGGTGAGCGAACCCACGACCGCCGTGTAGAGGGTGAACAGCAACATCGCGGGATCCTGCTTGCGGATCTCGCCCAGGTCCATGCCTGCCTGCAGGAAGTCGATAGCCCGTTGCCGCATCGGATCCAGCACACCTGCGAACCGGTCGAACGCCTCCGGCCCCAAGCGCGCTGCTTCACGCACGAACATCGGGAACTCCGGCCAGTCGCCTGCCAAGCGGAACACAGCGTGGATCACCGCTTCGGCACGGTCCCAGTACGACTCCTTGTCGGCCAGGGCCTTCGCGATCTCGTGCGCCAATCGCTCACCCGCCGCGGTGAGGCACGCCTCGAGGAGCGCGTCCTTCGTGGGGAAGTAATACAGCAGGGTCTGCTTCCGCACGCCGACCGCGTTGGCGATGCTGTCGAGGCTGGCGCCCCGATAGCCCTCACGACCGAACTGGCGGATCGCCTCCTCGACGATCGTGGTGCGCCGCTGTTGGCCGTCGCCGCGAGGCATCGGCCCGTCAGTCTCCGTCCTCGGCCCACGTCTCCGCGGGACCTCGCCGCTCCAGCGGACGAGATCCTTCCCAGCGGCGGCGCCAGTCAGGACCTGCGGGACCGGTGAGCGCCGGCGTCTCGTCTCGCTCGGCGCGGTGCAAGGCGTCCCACCACGTGGTGCGGTCCTCGTCGTGGAGTTCGGCGACCGCTTGCGTCATGCGCAGCGAGAACGCCTGATGGGTCTCTCCCTCGCGAGGGAACAGCGGAGCGCCGTAGCGGACCCGCACGGGCGGCTTCCCTTTGCGGGGCCAGTTCTTCCCCTTCGGCCAGGCTTGGTAGGCGCCCCGGATGCCGATCGGCACCGCGCCGATGCCGGCTTCGATGCACAGGCGAGCCGTTCCATGGCGGAACCGTTGCATGTGACCGTCCGATGACCGCGCGCCTTCCGGGAACACCACCAGCGACCAGCCTTCATCGATCAGCTCACGTGCCTGGCTCACCGCCTTGCGCCCACCCGCGGATCGGTCGATCGGGAACGCGCCGTACACCAGCGCTGTGAACGCCTGTCGCCACCACACATCGAAGAAGTAGTCGCGCGCGGCACCGACGGCCGTCCTGGACTGCCAACGGTTGGGCAACGTGGTCATGATCACCGTCGCGTCCAAGTGGCTCGTGTGGTTGGAGAAGAAGATCACCGGCCCCTCGACACCGTCCAGGTTCTCGCGCCCGTAGACGCGCAGGGAGACCTGACTCCGCAGGAGTGGGCCCATCGCGGTCTGCAGGATCAGCTGTCGCGTCGCGGTGCCCGCCTCGGTGCGAGCCCACGCCGTGGGGAACGTCGGATCTTCCTTCTCGGGCGCGAACGGTTCCGCGGAGCGAGGCACCAG
>DATDJD010000043.1:0-13279 GCA_036520695.1 Actinomycetota bacterium | reverse complement strand
TCCCGGTGCGAGCGCTCGTGCGTGAGGAGCTCGCGCGCGGCGCGGCCGACGACGCGTTCCCGATGGCGCCTCCCCGGGTCGTCTCCGACATCCGGTCCGTGCTCGACGACGACGACATCGTGTTGTGCGACACCGGCGCGGTGAAGATGTGGATGGCACGCCTCTACCCGACCTTCCGGCCGAACACGTGCCTGATCTCCAACGGCCTCGCCACGATGGCGTTCTCGCTCCCCGGGGCGATCGCCGCGAAGCTGGCCTATCCCGGGCGAAAGGTCCTCGCGGCCATGGGCGACGGGGCCTTCGCGATGAGCATGGCCGAGATCGAAACCGCGGTTCGCGAGGGAGTGCACTTCGTCGTGTTGGTGTGGGTGGACGGTGGCTATGGTTTGATCGGGTGGAAGCAGGACATCCACTTCGGTCGCCAGGCGGCGGTCAGCTTCTCCAACCCCGACTTCGTGAAGCTTGCTGAGAGCTTCGGAGCCAAGGGGTATGAGATCGGCTCGGCGGGCGAACTGGCCCCCACGCTGGAGAAAGCCCTGTCCGACGACGCGGTCTCGATCATCGCCTGTCCGGTCGACTACGCCGAGAACGCCCGCTTGATCGAACGGCTGGGTGCGTTGACCGAGTCGATCTAGCTGTGGACCCCTCCGCGCTCACATGGTCGTCAGATCCCTCGATGCTGACTGCGGAGGACGTACCTTTCGTGCGATGAGGACGTGGTTCCCTTCCATGTTCGGATCGGGTTCGAGCAGCAAGGGGTGGCGATGGTGCGGTTCGACAGGGATGCGACCTGACTTTGGTGGGCTGTTCCAAATAGTGGAACTGAGTTCCAGATAGTGGAACAGACCCCTGAGCAGGCGAAGGTGCCGCTAGGTTTCAGCCCCGTAGGAGTCGGGCGCGCTCCTGCACGCCGCGACGACGGGGGCCGATCTCGCCGGCTCAGGGGCTTGAACCGCCCTCCCGATAGAATCGGATACTCGACACCGAACCACGATCTCCTCGGAAGGGCCTGAAACCGCATGCCAGCCGTACTCGACAAGATCTCCAACATGGGTGAAGGGCGAAAGCTCAAGCACCTCGAATCGCTCGCCAAGCTCGTCAATACGTTCGAACCCGAGGTCGAGGACCTGACCGACGACGAACTACGAGCCAAGACTCCGGAACTTCGACAGCGGGCCGACAACGGCGAGTCGCTCGACGACCTGCTCCCCGAAGCCTTCGCGGTGGTCCGGGAGGCCTCCAAGCGGGTCAACGGGCAGCGCCACTTCGACGTGCAGCTCATGGGTGGCGGCGCTCTGCACCAGGGCAACATCGCCGAGATGAAGACCGGTGAGGGAAAGACGCTCGTCTCGACCTTGCCGGGCTACCTCAACTCCTTGTCCGGCAAAGGCGTGCACCTCGTCACGGTCAACGACTACCTCGCCAAGCGCGACTCCGAGTGGATGGGTGGCATCTATCGGTTCCTCGGCCTGAAGGTCGGGCTGATCCAGGCCGCGATGTCGCCCGAGCAACGCGTGCCCGCGTATGCCGCCGACATCACCTACGGCACCAACAACGAGTTCGGGTTCGACTACCTGCGCGACAACATGGCGATGCGTTTAGCCGAATGCGTCCAGCGCGGCTACAACTTCGCGATCGTCGACGAGGTCGACTCGATCCTGATCGACGAGGCGCGCACACCGTTGATCATCAGCGGGCAGGTGTCCGACAGTGCGAAGTGGTACGTGACGTTCGCGCGCATCGCGCCACGCCTGCAGCGCGACGAAGACTACGAGGTCGAAGAGTCCAAGTACCAGGTCGCGATCACCGAGTCCGGGGTCGAGAAGGTCGAAACCATCCTGGACATCGAGAACCTCTACGACCACGCCAACACCACGCTCGTGCACCATCTTCAGAACTCACTGCGGGCGAAGGAGCTATACAAGCGTGACGTGGCCTACGTCGTCACCGACGGTGAGGTCAAGATCGTCGACGAGTTCACCGGTCGCGTGCTGGAAGGCCGGCGCTACTCCGAAGGCTTGCACCAAGCGATCGAGGCCAAGGAAGGCGTCAAGATCAAGGAAGAGAACCAGACCCTGGCCACGATCACGATCCAGAACTACTTCAAGATGTACGACAAGCTCTCGGGCATGACCGGTACGGCCAAGACGCAGCTCACCGAGTTCGAAGAGACGTACAAGATCTCGGTCGTGGAGATGCCCACGAACCGTCCCAACGTCCGCAACGACGAGCAGGATCTGATCTTCAAGAACGAAGAGGCGAAGTGGAACTCGGTCGCCGATGACATCATCGAGCGCAACGAACAGGGCCAGCCGGTATTGGTGGGCACGGTGTCGATCGAGAAGTCCGAGGTCCTGTCGTCTGTGCTGAACCGGCGCGGCGTCACCCACCACGTCCTCAACGCCAAGAACCACGAGAAGGAAGCGACGATCGTTGCCCAGGCGGGTCGCAAGGGCTCCGTGACCGTCGCCACCAATATGGCCGGTCGAGGGGTCGACATCCTGTTGGGTGGCAATCCCGAGTACCTGGCACGCCAGGAGATGGCGGCACGCGACTTCGACAACGACGCCTATCTGCTCTTCCAGATGCCCGACGAGGATCGCGTCGCCTATGAGGCGGAGTACGAACCGGTCTTCGCCAAGCTCAAGGAGCAGACCGACGCTGAACACGACGAGGTCGTGGAGTGCGGGGGTCTGTACGTGCTGGGGACAGAACGACACGAGTCCCGCCGCATCGACAACCAGCTCCGCGGTCGCTCCGGCCGACAGGGCGACCCCGGCGAGTCGAGGTTCTACCTCTCGCTCGAGGACGATCTCATGCGCATGTTCGCTTCGGACAAGGTGGCCTCGATCATGGAACGGCTCAAGTGGCCCGACGATGAAGCGATCGAGGCCAGGATGGTGTCTAAGGCCGTCGAGAATGCACAGCGTCAGATCGAAGAGCTCAACTACGAGCGACGCAAGAACGTCCTGAAGTACGACGAGGTCATGAACGGCCAGCGAGAGGCGATCTACGGCGAGCGTCGCAAGATACTGGAGGGCCAGGACATCAGCGAGCAGGCCCAGGGCTTCGTCGAAGACGTCGTGAGCACCACGGTGCAGGACGCTTGTCCTGCCGACGTCTTCCCCGAAGACTGGGACCTGGACGCACTGTTCACATCGCTGCTGGAGATCTATCCCGTCAGCATCACCAAGGAGCAAGCGGCCGCGAGCGAGGACGCGATGGAGCTCGAGGCGATGTTGATCGAGGACGCTTTGGCGATGTACACCTCGAAGGAGGAGCACGTCGGGTCCGACGTCATGCGTGAGCTCGAACGAGTGGTGCTGCTGAACATCACCGACACCAAGTGGCGTGAACATCTGTACGAGATGGACTATCTGCAGGAGGGCATCCACCTTCGGGCGCTGGCCCAGAAAGACCCCATCACCGAGTACCGGCGTGAGGCCTACGACATGTTCCAGGACCTCACGGGCTCGATCCAGTCGGACTTCGTTCGTTACATCTACCGCGTGGAATTCGTGAACCAGGAGCAGCAACAGCAGCAGGCCCCGCAACCGAAGCGATTGCAGGACAACCGTGCTGAGGTCGAGCAGGCCGGGGGAGTGACCTCCTCGAGCGGCACCGCGAACGCCAACCAAGCCATCAGCGACAAGACCCCGCGCAACGCGCCGTGTCCGTGCGGTAGCGGCAAGAAGTACAAGAAGTGCCACGGCGCCGTCGTGTGAGGATCGCGCACTCAGGCCGGCACTCCGGTGGCGATTACACTCTGCAGCCATATGAGCGAGTCCACCGAACCGCTCCGCAAGCTCCGTGAGCGTGTCTTGGCGGCGAAGGAGTTCCTTTGACGTCGATGGCAAACGATCGCAGCTGGCTGGTTTGGAGCAGCAGGCGTCCGATCCATCACTGTGGGATGACCCCACCCGCGGCCAGGCGATCACGTCCAAACTCGCGCGCCTGAAGGATGAGGTCGACCGCTACGACGCGTTGATGGTTCGGGTCGAAGACGCGTTGGCCATGGATGAACTCCTCGCCGAGGAATCCGATGCTGGGCTGTCCGCAGAGCTCCTCGCGGCCGTCCGATCGCTCGGAACCGATGTCGACAAGCTGGAGCTCGCGGCCCTCTTATCGGGGCCTTACGATGCATCCGACGCGATCGCGACGATCAACGCTGGCGCGGGTGGCACCGAGAGTCAAGATTGGGCGGAGATGCTGCTCCGCATGTACACACGGTGGGCCGAGCGCGACGGTTTCGACGCTGAGATCGACGACATCCAACACGGCGACGAAGCGGGGATCAAGTCCGCCACCTTCACGATGAAGGGAACGAATATCTATGGGCTGCTCAGCGCGGAGCGCGGCGTCCATCGGTTGGTCCGCATCAGCCCGTTCGATTCGCAGAAGCGCCGCCATACCTCGTTCGCGTCCCTCGACGTGATCCCCATGTTGGAAGCCTCTGATGAGGAGGACATCGAGATCCCGCCAGACGAGCTCCGGATCGACGTGTACCGATCCAGCGGACCGGGCGGGCAATCGGTGAACACCACGGACTCGGCGGTCCGCATCACGCATCTGCCCACCGGAACCGTCGCCGCCTGCCAGAACGAACGGAGCCAGCTCCAGAACAAGGCCGTGGCGATGCGCATCTTGAAGGCCCGCCTCGCCGAACTGGAACGCCAGAAGCGCGAAGACGAGATGGATTCGATCCGCGGCGAGCGCAAAGCCGTGGACTTCGGGTCACAGATCCGCTCCTACGTGCTGGCGCCCTACCAGATGGTCAAGGATCATCGGACCGACGAGGAGATGGGCGACCCACAGCGGGTGCTGGACGGAGACATCGATCGCTTCATCGAAGCCGAGCTTCGGCGACGCGCCGGGGAGGCAGGCCGGGCGTAGGCGGTTCTTCGGCGCGGTTGCTTCACGTCTCAGGTGTTGTGCGATACTCCGCGGCGTGTCTGCGACCGACGTGACCACCGCCGCCACGCCGGCGCGCTTCCGACTGGGTGCACGATCCCGATTGGTGCTGGCGAGCTTCGTGATGTTGTTCGCGGAGCTGGCGTTGATCCGGTGGGTGTCCGCCTATCAGATCTACGTCGCCTACTTCACGAACTTCATCCTGCTGGCCAGCTTCCTGGGCATCGGTGTGGGGTTCCTTCGCGCCTCGTCCTCGAGGATGGGGTTCCGCTGGGCGCCGCTAGCCTTCGCAGGTTTCACCGCGCTGGTGTTCTTCGTCCGCGTGGTGAAGGGGTTCGACGAGGGCCGCAATCTGCAGACGATCTTCGAATGGCCGGCCCCTGCATCCTGGATCGTGCTACCCGTGCTGTTCCTGGGTGCCACGTGGGTCATGGCCTGCATCGCAGAAGGCGTCGCCCGGCTGTTCGGAACCTTCGAACCGCTCGAGGCGTACCGACTGGATATCGCCGGCAGCCTGTTGGGCATCATCGCGTTCTCGACGCTGTCGTTCCTCGGGACAGGGCCGTTGGTGTGGGGACTGGTTCTGGGGGTGTGCTTCTTCTTCCTGGCGCCCGCAGAGGGGTACGTGGGCAGATGGTTCGCGGTGGGCGCGATGATGGTCGTGCTGGGGCTGGGTTCCTTCGCACCCAACGACGTGTGGTCGCCCTACTACCGCGTGTCGATCTACGGCGTGCAGCCGGCGGGCCAGATCCCGCTCCGGGTCAATTCACTCCCGCATCAATCGATGCTGCCGCTGGAGGACATCCGCGCGGCGTTCTACTCCGAGCCATACACGCACCTGATCGGTGAGCCCGGCAACGTGCTGATCGTGGGCGCCGGCAACGGCAACGACGTCGCGCTGGCGTTGGACGAGGGCGCGTCCCACGTCGATGCGGTCGAGATCGATCCTCGACTGCAACGTGCCGGGCGTGAACTCCACCCGGCGCGGCCCTACCAGGACCCTCGGGTGACGGCGCATATCGACGACGGTCGCGCCTACATCGAGCGGACCGACGCGCTGTACGACCTCGTCTTGTTCGCCCTGCCCGATTCGCTGACCTTGGTCAGCGGCCAGGGCTCGCTGCGCCTCGAGAGCTACCTGTTCACTCGTGAGGCGATGGAGTCCGTGCGCGACCACCTGGCGCCCGGCGGAGCCTTCGCGATGTACAACTACTATCGCCCGTTCGTGTTCGAGCGTTACGCCAACACGATGCACGAGGTGTTCGGGCACGAGCCGTGCTTCGACGCCGGTATCCCCGGGTACGGGCCACGCTCGCAGTCGGTGCTCACGATCGGGTTGGAGCCCGACGCCATCGACTGCGACACCCTCTGGGAACCCGCGTACGTCGCGCCGGCACCGGCCACCGACGATCACCCGTTCCCCTACATCGAGGGCCGGAGCATCCCCTCCTTCTACCTCTGGTGGCTGGGAGCGATCGTGCTCGCGTCACTGGTGATCGTCCGTCGTGCCTCCGGCGCACCGCTGCGCCGGATGAGTCCGTACGCAGATCTGTTCTGCATGGGGGCCGCCTTCCTGCTGCTGGAGACCAAGAGCGTCGTGCAGTTCGCGCTGCTGTTCGGCACGACGTGGTTCGTCAACTCGCTGGTCTTCGCGGGCATCTTGCTCGCGGTGCTGGCCGCCGTGGAGATCGCGCGGCGTGTCCGATTGCCGTCTCCGACCTTCATGTACGCACTGCTCCTGGCATGCCTCGTCGTCGCGTGGCTGGTGCCGCCGGGCCGCTTGCTGGCGTTGCCGCTGGTTCCGCGCTTCTTCGCGAGCGTCGCGGTGGCGTTCGCTCCTGTCTTCGTGGCCAACCTGATCTTCGCGCAGCGGTTCAAGGATGTCGGGGCCTCCACGGTCGCGTTCGGCGCGAACCTGCTGGGGGCGATGTTGGGGGGCGTGCTGGAGTACCTGGCGATCGTGACCGGTTACCGTTCGCTGCTCTTCGCGGTCGCGCTCCTCTACGGCCTCGCGTTCCTCATCGGTCGCCGTCATCTGACGTCGGACCGGGCGGGCCCGTCGGAAGCGCAGCCCGCGAGCGTCGCCGCTCCATGACTGCGGCCGCCGCGGCGGCCACCACCAACGCGGTCCACGCTACGATCCCGGCCGCGAGGCCACGTCCGACCGACGGGTCCCGGTAGGTCAGGCGCACCTGGTGGGTCCCGGTGTCGACCGCCACCCCCAGGAGGAACCCGTCGGCCGGCAGCACCTGCGTCGATGTCCCATCGACCTCGGCGGTCCATCCTTCGTCGTAGCTGCTGCGAACGACCACGATGGACGGCGCGCCGGCCTCGACATCGACCGCGATGGACTCCGGTTCGGTCTCGGTCGTGGTCGCACTGCCGGGTACGGATCCCGGTACTTGGATCAGGCCGGGGTCGGACTCCAGCACGGCATGGGTAGCCGGGTCGAACCCGGGGGAGAGCACCGTCTCGAGCGCGGAGGTCTTCGATCCCACGACCGTCCACGCCGGGATCACCGAGGCTCGTTGGGATGCCTCGTCCAGTTCGATGAGGTCATAACCCTGGCCCTGGTCGACGATCGTCCCGGGCAGGGGAGACGTGATCCCGGTGGGGATGATCAGGAAGCGGATGCCGAGCAGTCCCACGTCCAGGGCGGTCGGCACGTCGATCACCGCAGCGTTGTAGAAGACCGGCAGATCGGTCCGGGCGCGCAGGTAGTCCCAGTACCGGGGGAGCTGCACGGGGTTGTAGCCCAGGACGTCTTGGACACCGAACAGCGACCCTCGTTCCATCGCCAGCGCGGGCCAGTCGGGCTCGGACTGCATGAACAGATACCCCTTCTCGAAGAAGGCGGCCGGTGGTGCCCACGTGAGGTAGCGCTCCTGTGAAGCCTTCAGTCCAGCGACGAACGCCGTCGGTGCAGTGAATGCCGCAGCGTCGACCTCTGGCAGAGGAAGTGGCTGCGGCACGAGGTTGGGGTGCTCCCCACCCTCGAGCCCTGTGCGCACGGTGTCGCCGAACGGCGTCGCGTGTGACCACAGGGCGCTGCCCACCAGTTCTATTACGAGCACCGTGGCGACCGCTGCCCACGCCCACGTGCTCCGTCGCGTCGCGAGGGCGTGTAGCGCGAAGCCGGCGGCGATCAGGGCGAGCGCGAGGAACACGTAGTGCACGGGGTAGGCGCGCATCGCCATCGGCACCCCCAGCCACAGCAGGGCACCCGCGCCGAGCCAGCGCGTGGCTCGCCGGGCCGGCATGGGTTCGTCCCGCAGCCCTTGGATGCCGATCGCCCCCAGCACGGGGATCGCGATCACCGCGAGGTACCGCATGCGTCCGGGGTTGTGCAGGTACACGTCGCCGAAGGGCACCTTGAGCACGAGGGCGCGGACGAAGGAGTTGGTGACGACGGCGTCCAGCATGCCGACCCACGTGACGACCAAGGCTCCGCCGAATGCCCACATCAAGTTGCGGTATCGGCGGGCGCGAAGAGCCAACGGGACACCGAGTAGGATCGCGGCACCGGCGTAGGCCCCTGGGGTCGCCCCGAACGCGAACGGCCAGCCCGCCCACACCCCGTTGGCCTGGATCGATTCACCGCCGCCCCCAAGCGTTCCCAAGGCATCGCCGAGACGGTCATACCCCGCCGCGAGACTGGATCCCTGCAGCGCATCCATCCGAGGGATCAACACCGCGAGGCTGAGCAACGGGAGCGCGATCAGGAACAGCGTGGCGTGGGCGAGGGCTTGGAGCCACCCCGACGATCCCGACCGTACGTCTGTCACCGCGCCCGCGGCGAGATAGGCGGTGACGAGGACCGTGCACACCACCAGCCCATGGCTCAGATGCGCGGTGGCGACCTGTGACCACCCGAGGCCCCCGAGCGCGAGCCAGGCGAACCGTCTGGACCAGCGTGATGCTCGTCGGTACCCAGCTGCGCCCACCAGTGTCACGGTCGTCCACGCCAGCGACCCAGCGAACGGCATCGAGACGGCGATCTCCGAGGTGGCCATAAGCATGGCGAGCGAGAGGCCGCCGAGCGTCGCGCCGAACCGGGAGAGCCGCTCGATCCGAAGGAACGCGAACAGGCCGAGACCGGCGAGCATCGGGTTCACGACGATGAACGCCCTCATCGCGGCCGCGGGCGACAACGTGGAGAACAGAGCCATCGGGGCCAGGTAGAGCCAGCCGCCCTGGGGGTCGGCCGCATACCGAGCCCCCGCCATCTCGAACGGATTCCAGAGTGGGATGTGGCCGTCGGCGAGCGAGCGACCGAGGAACGAGAACCTGGGCAGCCAGAACGTGAGGATGTCGGGGTGCGCTTGGGTCAGCCGATCCTGGAAGACGAACCCTCGCAAAGCGAACAGTACGCATGCCAGGATGAGCACGGGTCCTGCGGCGGCGGCGAGGACGCGATGCGCGCGGCCCGAGCGACCATCGCTCGCGGTGCCGGGTTCGGTGAGGGGTCGGGTCACGGTTGCGCCCATGTGCGCCCGTAGCCTACGCGGAACCTCCACGGGTGCGCGGGGGACGTCTGGTAGGGTGCCCGAGTCACCTTCCCACCCCTTCCGAGGTCTGAATGATCAGTCTTCAGCGTGTCTCGAAGACCTATAAGAACGGCGTCGTGGCGCTCACCGATATCGATGTTGAAGTCGAGAAAGGTGAGTTCATCTTCATCGTGGGCCAATCCGGTTCGGGCAAGTCCACCATGATCCGTCTGCTGATCCGTGAAGAAGATGCGACGAAGGGCAGCATCTTCGTCGGCGGAAAGAACCTTGCCAAGATGTCGAGCTGGGACGTCCCGAAACTCCGTCGCAACATCGGCACGGTGTTCCAGGATTTCCGCCTCCTGCAGGACAAGACGGTGTTCGGGAACGTCGCGTTCGCGTTGGAAGTGATCGGGAAGCAGAAGCACGTGATCGACCAGCGGGTTCCCGAGATCCTGGAGTACGTGGGCCTGGGGGACAAGCTCAACAACTACCCGGATGAACTGTCCGGTGGTGAGCAGCAGCGGGTGTCGATCGCACGGGCGTGCGTGAACCGGCCGCTGGTGCTGCTGGCCGACGAACCCACCGGCAACCTCGACCCCAACACGTCCGTCGACATCATGCGCTTGCTGGACAAGGTCAATCGCATCGGCACCACCGTGGTCATGGCCACCCACGACCAAGCCATCGTCGACGCGATGCGCAAGCGCGTGATCGAGCTGGACAAAGGCAAAGTCATCCGAGACCAGTCTCGGGGCGTCTACAGCTGATGCGGCTCGAGTACTACTTCCGAGAGACCGCGGCGGGGATCCGACGCAACGGCATCGTCGCGTTCGCGGCGATGTCCACGGCGTTCATCGCGCTGTTCTTGTTCGGTCTGTCGCTCCTGATCGCTCGCGAGTTCGACCTGGTCAAGGACGCGTGGACCGGCAACGTGCAAGTGGCGGTGTACCTGACCGATCCGGTCCGGCCCGACACGATCGCCCGGATCCAAGGGAAGTTGCAGGAGTTGCCCGCCGTCTCCGACGAAGGGGGCTCCATCGAGTACTGGGACAAGACGGTCACGTGCGAGCAGTACGAGCGCCTCTTCGAGGGCCAGAAGGTGTTCCAGGAGGGCGTCGATTGCGAGGAAGCGATCCCGACCTCGTTCAGGATCAACCTGGCAGACGCATCGCAGTACGACCAAGTCACCGCCGCACTCGCATGCGATTCCGACGACCAGGGCAACATCGTGTGCGGCGAGGCCGGTGTTCGGAACGTCTCCGACTTCCGAGGCTTGCTCGATCGACTCGACGCCATCACCACCGTCCTCACGTTCGTCGTGGGGTTCATCGCTGCCGTCATGCTCATCGCCGCGATCCTGCTGGTCGCCAACACGCTGCGGATGGGCATGTTCGCTCGGCGCAAGGAGATCGGCATCATGCGGTTGGTCGGCGCCACGAATTGGCGGATCAGGGTGCCGTTCCTCATCGAAGGCTTGGTCGAGACGCTCGTCGGGGCTACCTTGGCGATCGTGGTGCTGTTCCTGTTGAAGGTGTTCGCGATCGATTCCCTCCGCGGGAAGATCAACTTCTTCCCGTTGATCAGGAACTCCGATGTGCTCTGGGTGGCGCCCTGGGTCCTTGGGTTCGCCGCTCTCATCGCGATCATCGCGGGCACGATCGGCATGCGCCGCTTCCTCGACGTCTAAGGCGGTCGCGCATGGCTCGCAAGAAGACGGACCGTGAGGGTGAGAACACCGTCGCATCCAATCGCAAGGCTCGCCACGACTATGCGATCCAAGAGACCCTCGAGGCGGGGATCCAGCTCACCGGTGACGAGGTGAAGTCGCTCCGCGGTGGACGGGCGTCATTGGGCGAGGCGTACGCGCGGGTCCGCGACGGCGAGGCGTGGCTGGAAGGGATGCATATCCCGCCCTACGAACAAGGGGACACCCGCCGCCACCTGCCGATGCGTCCACGCAAGCTCCTGCTCCACAAGCGTGAGATCGATCGGCTCATGGTCCAACAGTCGGAAGAACGGCTCAGTCTGGTGCCGATGCGTGTCTACTTCACGCACGGTCTGGCCAAAGTGGAGATCGGCGTCGGCAAGGGCAAGCGCGAGTTCGAGAAGCGTCAGTCGATCGCGAAGCGCGAGTCCCAGCGCGAGATCGAGCAGCAGATGGGCCGGCGCCGGTAGGTGCAGCCGGGCGCCGCTGCTCTTGGGGCTTCAGGCGTGTCGGTTGCGCGCCGTATACTTCCTGAGACAACTTCATATGGGGGTGTACTGGCTTCGACTCAGTCGGTTCTGGCTGGGAGAAGCGGGCCGTGATCCCGGATGTCACGTTAAACGCCGGAACAAACACAAGCGCCGAAGACAACTACGCGCTCGCTGCTTAATACGTTAAGTAGCCGCCCCCCTCGGGCCGCCTGCGACCGAGGGATGGGCGTCGTGAGCAGGCTCACTTCGACGGTTCCGCCTGGGGGCCGCTGAGGGACATCACACCCGGGCTGGGCGATGGGTGCTCCGCCGGTGGGAGCCCAAAGCCGAGATCTATCCACCAGGCTGCGCCCGGAGAAGACCCAGTCAGTCGCTTGAGCACAGGGGTTCGATCCCCCTCACCTCCACCAACACCACCATGACGGTCACTTCGTCGTGCCGTGTTCTGTTCGGCCAGATCTCAGATCGTGTCGGTGGGGACCCCAAGGTCGGTGAACAGACGATCGGCTTCGGCGAGAGCTGTCTCCGCGTCGTCTCCGCGACCTTGCGCTCGCCGGCATCGCGCGAGCCCCGCCAGGGCGTGGGCATGCTCGAACGGCATAGCCCAGGCACCCCAGTGTTGGGCGACGGTTCCGTACCGGTCGGCGGCTTCATCGAACCTTCCGTCGGATTCGGCCAGAGCCGCTCGGGCGGCGTCGAGCGCCCGGGTCATGCGCGGTTCATGCACTTCGAGACCATCGAGCAGCGTGCCGGCCAGGTCACGATCGCCGAGTCGCAGCGCCGCGCGCACGGCCTCCGGCAAGTGGATCTCTCGATACTCTGATGGCCCCTCGACGGTGATGTCGTGATAGGCGCGGAGTTGCACCGCTGCCTCCACATCGTCTCCCAGCGACTCCGCGACGAGTGCCCCCACGAAAAGAGCGGGAGACAAGACCTGCAGGTCGGCGATCTCCTCGGCCGCTGGGATCACCCGGGTGATCAAGCTGACCGCTCGATCGGTGTCGCCGCGATACCGCAGCACACGCGCCAGGAAGGTGTCGGCGACGGTCGCGACCTGCATCTCGCCGTGTTCCATGCTCCAGGTCCGCAGTTGTTCTGCCGTCTCCACGATCTCGTCCCACCTCCCGGCATCGAACAGCAACCACATCCGTTCGGTCCGCGACCACATCGATTGGTGCTCGAGCCCGCGACGTTCGCATAGTTCGGTCGCCGCGCGGTTCATCTCGAGGGCCGGGGCGGGACCTTCGAGCAACCCGACCCGTTCGACCAAGTAGGAGTAGGAAGTGACGATGTGCAGTGCCGTGTCCGATTCCTGGGACAACCTGAGCGCTTCGCGAAGATCGTCGACCCCTCCGTAGTCACCCAGCTCACATCGCGCGTTCCCTCGGAGGTGCAACGCCATCAGCGTGATCTCCGACGAGCGCGGGAGCTCCAAGGCCCGGCTCGCCCACGACAGTGACTCCTGGGAACGACCGGCGAACATCTCGGCCTCGGAACGACAGGCATAGAGCTCGGACAAGACCGGGCCAGGCTCCGGCTGCGCTTCGAGCAGGTCGATCGCTTCGTCGAGCACGTCCCGCGCTTCGGTGGTCTTGCCCTGCAGTCCCAACTGGAAGTAGAGCCGCCGCATCACCTGGGCCGCAGTGATGGGTGAATCCGCATCCAGCGCCAAGCCGATCGCG
>DATDJD010000042.1:0-7801 GCA_036520695.1 Actinomycetota bacterium | reverse complement strand
CGTGCCAGCGCCGCGCTCTCGCGAACCCTCTCGTCGCTCCGTGAGTCGCGCAACTTCCGCCTGTACCTGACGGGCCAGACGATCTCAGCCATCGGCATGTGGATGAACTTCACTGCCTCGGCGTGGTTGGTGCTGGACCTGACGGACAGCGGCACGGCACTGGGCACCAACGTGGCGCTGTACTTCCTGCCCGTGCTGTTGCTGGGTGCTTACGGCGGCGTGTTGGCCGACCGCTTCGACAAGCGGCACATCCTGATGGCGACACAGTGTGCGTATGGTGTCGTCGCGGCGATCCTGTTCGCGCTGGTCGCGACCCATTCAGAACAGCTATGGATGGTCTACCTGCTATCGGTGGCCTCGGGGATCGTCACGGCGATCGACAATCCGTCGAGACAGAGCTTCTACGTCGAGATGGTGGGCGAGGAGAACGTTCGCAACGCGGTCAGCTTGAACAGCGCCGCGTTCACGGGATCGCGCATCATCGGGCCGGCGGTCGCGGGGTTGTTGATCGCGACCGTGGGCATCGCGACGTGCTTCCTGATCGATGCCGTCAGCTACATCGCCGTGCTGATCGCGCTCCTGCTGATGCGCACCGGTGAACTCCACCCGCAGAAGAAGAGCACACGCGATCGAGGTCATCTGGTCGCGGGGATCAAGTACGTGTGGCGCACGGACGACCTTCGCCGGCCGCTGATCGCGATGGCGGTGGTCTTCACGTTCGCGTTCAACTTCGCGGTCTTCGTGCCGCTCCTCGCGAAGGTCACCTTCGGCGGCGACGCTGGAACGTTCGGGGCGCTGTCGGCGTTGGCGGGTGTCGGGTCGTTCCTGGGTGCGATCACCATGGCGAGCCGGTCGGCCCATCCGAACCTGGGGGGGTTGGCCTGGTGGGCGGTCGCCATGGGTGTGGCGCTGGTGGTGCCCGGCCTCTCACCCACGTTGGCGTTGGCGGCCGTCGCCATGATCCCCCTGGGCTACACGGTCATGGCCTTCATGATCACCGGCAACACGATGTTGCAACTCACGTCGCGTCCCGAGGCCCGCGGTCGCGTCATGGCCTTGTACGGCATCGTGTTCCTGGGGTCGACGCCGATCGGAGCGCCCATCGCCGGTGTGATCGGGGAGCACCTGGGCGCGCGGGTGGGGTTCATCCTCAGCGGCATCGTGGCGGCGGGCTTGGGATTCGCGCTCCTCGCGATCGGGCGAGCGCGATCCGACCGAGCGCAGGCCTTCGACGACGAGGGGCTCGAGACGAACGTTCCCCCGGCCGTCGCCGCTCGATAGCGGCGTCATCTGGACGCGAAAAGCCTGGACGCGAAAAGCCTGGACGCGAAAGAGGCCGGAGGTCGCGGGAGTCGGCGATGCCGCGTTCCCGGTCACTCCGGCCTCCGTGAGCCCGCGAGGGGGATCCCGGGCTACGTCGGTGAGGAACCGATGTTCGTTACGGAGTCACGACAGGTCGGCGAGGGCGGATGAGGCGGTCGAGGTTCCGCTCCTCGACATGTGCTTTCGCTGTCATCTCGCTGACCCTTTCCGTCGTCGTGCCGTGGGGCACATGGTGCCGGGCCGCGATGCCCAGGTCGATACCCGAGGAGTGGGGAACCTGTCTACCGCGCGGGACGTAAGGAGAACTACGTACCGCTCCGTACGTGGTTCTAGGGACCTGACACCGATCGCTCCCGATCGATCCGCCACTGGCCGTCGGGTTCGTCATGACTCACGTCCAACTCGGTGCCGTCCTCGAGCGCCAGCGTGAATCCTGTCCTGGACACCGATCCTTCGACCCGATGCCACCGTTCCAGCACCGAGACCGGCTCCTCGATGCCTCCCCAGATGGCCGTGGTCGGTGACCCGTCACCGGGCGCGCCGGGACCGAAGCGCAACCTGATCTCCGGCACCCGCCGCAACCACCGCGGCAGCACGGGCACCCACAACAAGAACGCGATGCCCACCAGGGCCGCCGCCCCCCGTTCGCCGACCGTGGGGAGCAGTACCACGGCGAGCATGGCCGCGACGAGGCGCGCAAGGTTGTAGACCACGTCGTAGACGGCGAACACGCGACCACGCAACCCGTCGGGGACGGCTTCCTGCACCATCGTGTCGATCGGCACCTTCTTCCAGGCGAACGTCAGCCCCACCATGAAGCTCGCGATCAGCACCGTGTACCGGTTCAACACCAGGGCCACGAAGAGCACCGCGATGCCACCGAGAGCGAACGCTGCCGCCACGATCCGTTCCCGAGGGAACCGACGGTCGAGGGAGTTGACGGTGGCCAACCCCAACATCACGCCCACGCCCCCTGCACCGATCAACCACGAGAAGGAGCCGACGCCTTGACTGAACCGATCGCGGAACACCACCAGCGCGAGCACGAGCACCAAGCCTTGGCCCAACTGGTCGATCGCGATCGACGTGATCGGTGCGACCGCACGCGGCGTGCGGGCGAGCGCTCGGATGCCGTCGCCGAACTCCACGCCGACGCGGCGGATCTGATGACGCAGCAGTTCCGGCGCCTCCGGCAGCAGGTGAGGCACCAGGTCGCTGCGGATCCGTGAGGCGACGAAGGATGTCGTGACCCACATCAGCGCCGCTGCAACCACGATCCATGTGTTGCCGTACGCATCGGAGATGAGGCCCCCCGCGAAGACCCCGACCAACAGCGACACCGTGCCGCCGACCGTCGCGACCCCGTTGGCGACCAACAGATCTTCGGTCGGGACCAACCGAGGCACCACCGCTTGGGCGGTCGCAAGGAAGAACCGGTTCACCGACGTCACGAACAACGCAGCGGCGTAGAACCACACGGCGTGTCGCGCGGGATCGGCCAAGATCAGGAAGGCAGGCGCCGCGCGGACGAGTGGCGCGATCACCATGATCCGTCGACGGGACCACCGGTCGATGAAGACCCCCGTGAACGGCCCGATCAGCGAGAACGGCACGATCACGATCGCCGAGGCCAGCGCGAACCCCGCCGCGGTCGTCTGCTCGTCGGGGGAGAACACGATCGAGGCCACCAACGCTGCCTGGATGAATCCGTCGGCGCTCTGGCTGATCAGGCGCACCGCCAAGAGCCGGCGGAAATCTGCGTGGCGCAAGGCATCTCGCACGCTGCCCACGCGGTCACTCGGCTCGCTCACCCCTGCAATCTACGGGTCGGAACTTCGGGAACGACTGCCCAGGGCCGATAGGGAAGGGTGCGACGATTCAAGAGGGGGACCATCGCGAAGGCAGTCGTCGCGTCCGTCGTGACCGCGGCGATGCTGTCGGCGCCTGCCACCGCGGCACCGCCGATCCCACGGGGCTCCTCGCCCGCCGATACGCACGTCGAGGTTCTCGACTTCCGGTTCGATGAGTCGCACCTCTCGATCGGTCGGGGCGGCACGGTGATCTTCGATTTCGTCGGTCAGTCCCATCACACCGCGACCGACGGCACCGGGATGGATCTATTCGACTCGGGCTCAGTGGCGCCAGGCGGACCCAGCACGTCGTTCACGTTCGTCGCGGCCGGGGCGTACCGGTTCGTCTGCACTCCGCACGTCTCGGACGGGATGGTCGGAAGGATCAGCGTTCCTATGCGTGTCGCACCTGCGCGCGCCGGCGTGCACCACACCTTCACCGCGACGTGGGCCGCCATCACCGCAGCATCTGGGTTCGTCTACGACGTCCAGGTCAAGCGACCCGGCACGGGGTGGGCGTCGTGGCGCAAGGCCACCACGGACCGTCAGGCCAGCTTCACGCCGAACGCCGGCAAAGGCACCTACCGGTTCCGATCGA
The DNA here is from genome assembly GCA_036520695.1 of Actinomycetota bacterium. Lineage (GTDB taxonomy): Bacteria > Actinomycetota > UBA4738 > UBA4738 > HRBIN12 > JAOUEA01. The sequence continues at coordinate 4,030 of DATDJD010000042.1, read as the reverse complement.
GGATGCGCAGCCTGACCGGCGGCGAGGCTTCGTGGTCGGAGGTGTCGACGATCCGCGTGGGATGATTCCAGCGATGGCTCGCTTCAAGGTCGGCGCACAGTTCCACCCCCAACACACATCGATGGACGTGCTCCGTCGCGGCTGGCGTGAAGCTGACGGGATGGGGGTGGACTCGGTCTGGACCTGGGACCACTTCTTCCCGCTCTACGGCGACGCGGACGGCGCGCATTTCGAAGGCTGGACGATGTTGACGACGATGGCGTGCGACACCCAGCGGGCGCGTTTCGGCATGTTGGTGACCTGCAACTCCTACCGGAATCCCGACCTGCTTGCCGACATCGCGCGTACGGTGGACCACGTCAGCGGTGGCCGGCTGGTGCTAGGGATCGGCGCGGGGTGGTTCGAACGTGACTACGACGCGTACGGCTTCGAGTTCGGCACCGCGATCGGCCGCCTTCGCGCGTTGGAAGCGGCCCTACCCAGGATCGAAGCCCGGTTGCAGGCTCTGAACCCGCCGCCGGTGCAGTCTCCGCTCCCGATCATGATCGGCGGCGGCGGAGAGAAGGTCACGCTGCGTATCGTCGCCGAGCACGCGAACCTGTGGAACGGGTTCGGTCCTCCGGAGAACTACGCGAAGAAGAACGCGATCCTCACCGAGTGGTGCGAGAAGATCGGCCGCGACCCCGCCCAGATCGAGCGCACCGTGCTGATCTCAGGGGTCGAGGACGTCGAGAAGGTCGATGCCTACCTCGACGCCGGCGCGCAGCTCATCATCGTGGGCCTCGGCACGACCGGGGATACCCCGTTCGACCTGGCGCCCGTCCAGCGCCTCCTCGATCAGCGGTAGGGCTACGCGGTCTGGTTGTCGAAGAAGGCGGTCCAGTCGGCGCTGGATGCTTCGCCGGTGCCGACGATGAACTCCTCGACCATGTCGTGGGCGCCCTCGTCGCTGAACTGCACGGGCGGCGACTTCATGAAGTAGGCGCTCGGTCCGATCAACGGGCCACCCACGCCGCGGTCTTTCGCGAGCTTCACGCACCGGACGGCGTCGATCACGATGCCCGCGGAGTTGGGGGAGTCCCAGACCTCGAGCTTCATCTCGATGTTGAGCGGCACGCCACCGAAGGACTCACCCTCGAGCCGGATCATGGCCCACTTGCGATCCTCGAGCCACGGCACGTGGTCCGACGGGCCGATGTGGATCTGCTGCTTGTCGAGCGGCTTCTCCAGCTGTGATTGCACCGACTGCGTCTTGGAGATCTTCTTCGACGTCAGTCGCTCGCGCTCGAGCATGTTCATGAAGTCCATGTTGCCGCCGAAGTTGAGCTGATAGGTGCGGTTGAGCTTGACGCCGCGGTCCTCGAAAAGCTTCGTCAACACCCGGTGGGTGATCGTGGCGCCCACCTGCGACTTGATGTCGTCGCCGATGATCGGCAGGCCTGCGTCGGCGAACTTCTTCGCCCATTCGGGGGTCGAGGAGATGAATACCGGCAGGCAGTTGACGAAACCGACGCCGGCGTCGATCGCGCATTGCGCGTAGTACTTCGCGGCTTGCTCGGACCCGACCGGCAGGTAGCACACGAGCACGTCGGCCCGCGTGTCCTTCAGCACCTGCACCACGTTGGTTTCGGGCAGGTCGGACTCGGTGATGACGTCGCGGTAGTAGGTGCCGAGTCCGTCCAGCGTGCGGCCACGGTCGACGGTGACGCCGGTGGCCGACACGTCGGCGAACCGGATCGTGTTGTTGGGTTCAGAGAAGATCGCCTCGGCGACGTCGGTGCCGACCTTCTTGGCGTCCACGTCGAACGCAGCGACGACCTTCACGTCGCGGACGTGGTAGCCGCCGAGATCGACGTGCATCAAGCCGGGGACACGGTCCTCGGGGTTGGCGTCCTTGTAGTACTCCAGGCCTTGGACGAGCGACGACGCGCAGTTGCCGACGCCGACGATCGCGATCCGAACCTCACTCATGATGTGCGCTCCTTCCTTCGGAGCGCCGATGTGCGACGCTCCTTCCCCCCCCGGCCAGAAGACTGGCGGGTTTCGCCGTTCGCCGACTTCGTCTGCTCCGCCAGGATCAGGGCGTCGAGCCATTCGATGTCGGAACGGGTGGCGCTCCGACCGTGGTCGATCAGCGCCTTCGTGTAGTCATCATCACGCAACCGCGCGGTTCGCTGCGAATCCGCGATCGTGTTCAGCCGTTCCTGCAACGCCGCACGGCGACGTTCGAGCAACCGGATACGGGTCTCCGGCGGCAGGTACCGGAAGAACGCCAGGCGCACCCGGAACCGTGTGTCCTCGGAGTTCGTGTCGCCGGGCGCTTCCTGCAGCAGTTCCAGGAACGCGGCCTCACCCTTCTCGGTGATCCGGTAGACGTGCTTACGACGCCCGGAGCCGACGGACTCGTCGGGTACCGTTTCGACCTCACCCAGGCGCTCGAGGCGCCGCAGGGTGGGGTACAGCGAGCCGTATGAGACGCGCCAGAGGCCGCCCAGCGCTTCGCCCATCTCTCGAGAGAGTTGGTAGCCGTGCATGGGCCGTTCCTTCAGCGATCCCAGGATCGCGAGTTCCAGCATGCGGTGGGTGTCCCCCTGACGGTGTTTGAGGTCCTCGAGTCCTATCGACTCGATATATCGACTCGATATATCTACCCGACATGTTCCAGCTGCGTCAACCCCATCCGTCCACCTGCCGTCCACTCGTCGTCCATCTTCGGCCGTCCATCTGGGTCTCGACCGTTCGACCTCATCGGCCCTACCATGGTCGCCGGAGGTATCCCCCATCCCGAAGCTGACGGTCCGTATCCCCCGCGAGGTCGGCGACGTCCTCGAGACCCTCACGCGAGTGAGCGGTGAATCGCCCGACGTGCACGTCCAACGTGCGCTCCTTCAGTACATGGATGGGGCGGGAAGGCGGACGCTCGTGGATGGACTCACGGCCCGCGCACGCGAGCGACTGAGAGCACCCCTGGATGAATTGGGGGATCTGTAGCCACCCTCTCAACCCTCACGGCCGACGATGTACTCGCGATCGGCGACGCCGAACTCGGCCCCGATGTCGACGTCGATCTCGACCGGTTGAAGGCCGCGGTCGAGGAACCGCTTCGAACCGACGATAGCCACGACGTCTACCCGGGATTGCATCTGAAGGCGGCTGCGCTGCTGCTGGCGATCATGCGCGAAGGGCCGTTCCAGCGTGGGAACGCTCGTATGGCCCTGCTCGCCACCGCCGTCTTCCTGAGTCTCAACGGCCAGGAGCTCAACTCCGAAGAAGGTGACCTGGTCGCGACGGTTGCCCTGGGGTCAGACGGAGACCTGTCGATCCTGCAGGTCGCCGCGATCTTGGAACGACTCACCGACCGTCTGATGCCCCCGGACGTCGATAGTCAGTGAGGTAAGCCGGGGTCGGCACACCGGGCTTGTTCAGCGGGTCGGCGATCGGTTCACCCGGCACCGTGCGCAGCGGCAGGATCCCCGCCCACACATCCAACTCGTAGTCGGCCTCGGGGTCTTCCGCCTGGCCGGTGCTGACCTTCGCTGAGGCTTCGTCCAACGGGATCTTCAGGAACAACGTCTGGCGCAGTTCGTCGTCGTTCGGCATGCGGGCATCGTCACCACGCCCCTGCGCGACGTGATCGGTGATCGTGCGGAAGACCACGCGCAGTTCCTCGGCGTCGGTAACTTCGGTGGCTTCCCCGTACACCACGACCGAGCGGTAGTTCATGGAATGCTCGAACATCGAGCGCGCGAACCGGATGCCGTCGATGATCGTCGCGGCCACCGCCACGTGGGCGCCGTCGCGCAACGCGCGAAGCGTCTGTGATGCCCGGGACCCGTGTAGGTACAGCGTGTCGTCGATCCGTGCGTGGATCGTCGGGATCACGCGCGGGTCACCGTCCTCGCCCGTGTAGGCGATATGGCAGATGAGCGCCTCATCCAGGATCGCGTGAACCTGCTCGCGTTCGTACACGCCCAGCTCAGGGATCCTGCGGACACGGGTTCTGGGTGTGGGGGCCTCGGTCGACATGGCC
>DATDJD010000041.1:0-19968 GCA_036520695.1 Actinomycetota bacterium | reverse complement strand
GACGTTCGTGTAGTGGAACCGGGTCACCAGCACGCCGCGCTCGGTGTCTCTGATCATGTCGGCCGCAGTGGCGTCACCGGTCTCCATGAACAGGTGGAGCGGGAACGGCCCTTCAGGATTGGGGGAGGGCAAACCGTGACCGGTGGACGGCACGCCGGCCTCCTTTCCGGTCCGCAGGTCGTAGACCGCGTCGAGGAACACGCCGTCGCGGAGGAGGTCGACACGCCGGCGCGGTACACCCTCGAAATCGAACGGGGCGCCCAGCGTCCGTGGGTCGCTGCCGTCGTCCCAGATCGAGACGATCGGGGCCGCGAGCTGTTCGCCCTGTTTGCCGCTGAAGCACGACCGGCCCTCCAGGTAGGCCTTGCCCGAGAAGCCGATGAACGACAGGAACCCCACGAGCCCTGCGGTGGCGGCCGGTTCCAGGATCACCGGATAGACGCCCGCCGGCAGTTCCTTCGGGGCTTGGGACGACACCGCCTTGTCGTTGGCGCGGTGGCCGATCGCCTCGGCATCGATCGTGTCCATCGACCCCGAGAACACCTCCGCGAAACCGCTCCCCCCATCCCCTCCGGTGATCACCGTAGTGACCGACGCTTGGGTCGTAGGCGCCCAGCACCGCTGTCCTTCTGTGTTCGCGAGTCCGATCTCCACGGCCATCGTCTCGTAGGCGCCGGCGGCCGTGAACCCGTCGGCGCAGGTGTCGATCAAGGCAGCGACGGCGTCGGCACGCCCCACGGGCGACGCGTCGGCGGTGCCCTCGAAGAACCGGTCCACCTTCGGCACATCGGCGACCGGCGCCAGGCCTGGCCAGAGCGGATCGGCGCCGACGATCTGGGCCATCTCCTTCGCGCTCTCTGCGGCGGCTCGCGCTCCTTCGGGGGTGGCTTCGTTCGAGGCTGCGACGCCGACACGACCGTTCGAGACCACGCGGACACGCAGGCCGGTGTCCTCCCGTGCGGTGCTCTGGTGGATCTCGCTCTTGGCGAACCGGGTCAGGCCACCCCATTCGTGCATGAAGAGCACCTCGACCCCGTCGACCCCGGGCAGTTCGAGCGCAGCGTCGGCGACGTGGCCGAACCCGTCGGCGCCGATCAAGCCGGGCATCAGCGAACCCCCACCTGGACGTTGCGGAACCGCGCCGGTGAGGCGCCGTGGCCGACACGTCCGACCTGACCCGGTTGGCCCTTGCCACAGTTGGGTGTGCCCCACACGACCCAATCCTCGAGCCCGCCGACCGCGTCGCACGCACCCCAGAACTCGGGCGCGAGGCCCGTGTAGTTCGGGTTCTTGTAGAGGGTGGTGAGTGCGCCGTGCTCGATGCGCCAGGCCATCTCGCACCCGAACTGGAAGTTGATGCGCTTGTCGTCGATCGACCAGGAGGTGTTCGTGCTCATGAAGATGCCGTCGTCGGTGTCGGCGATGATCTCGTCGAGCGTGCCCTCGCGCGGCTCGATCGAGATGTTCGTCATGCGGATCAACGGCAGGTGGCTCCAGCCGTCGGCGCGACTGGTGGCGTTGGACGACTGGCCGACCACCGGCGCGGTTTCCCGCGATGTCAGGAAGTTCTCGAACATGCCGTCGACGATGATCGGGGTGGCCTGCGCGGGCACGCCCTCGTCGTCGAAACCGAACGTGCCGAGACCTCCTGGCAGGGTGGCGTCGGCGGTGATCGAGACCAGGTCGCTGGCGTAGCGGACCTTCCCGCGGTCATCGGGGGTGAGCCAGGATGAACCTGCGTAGGCCTCTTCCATGCCGAGCACGCGATCCAGCTCGATGGGGTGACCGATCGACTCGTGGATCTGCAGCTCCATCTGTCCGCTGTCGAGCACCAGGGTCGTGACCTCGCTGGGACACTCAGGCGCGGTCAGCAGGTCGACCGCTTCGCGCCCCACGCGTTCTGCTTCCTCGACCAGACCGAGGGTGCGGATGTGCTCGTAGCCGGCCGCTTTCACGTGACCACGGAACGAATTGGGGTAGCTGCGCCGCTGCACGTCGCCGTCCCCGACCGCCGTCGCCTCGGTGCCGCCCCCGGAATGCAGCACCACCTGTTCGATCGCGGCTCCGTCGGAGGAGGCGAACCACGTGGAGCGCCGGAAGAAGTCCATGCCGGCTTCGGCGAACGTGACGCCGGGTACCGACTGCATCCGCCTCGTCGCCTCCATGAGCACGGCAACCTTCTCCTCGAGAGGAACGGTGAACGGGTCTTCGACGACGGGGCCGTGCCATGTGGCGGTCGCGGGTTCGACCTGGGACAGGGTGACCGGTTCGCCCGGCAATCGCTGGGCCGCACGAGCGATCTCGACCGCGAGCGCGGCGGTGCGGTCGATCTCGGCGGGATCCAGTCGCGAGGTCGCTGCGAAACCCCAGCGTCCACCGACCAGCACTCGGATGCCCACGCCCGTCGAGGTGTCACGGTCGATGCCGGCCATCTCCTGGTTGCGGACGGTGATGGATTCGGTCTCATCGACACCCGCGCGGACGTCGGCGAAGTCCGCTCCGGCCTTTCGGGCCGCGTCCACGGCCATCTTCGCGACGTCCAGCACCGGGGCATGGTACCGGGTGCGCCGGAACGCGACTCCGGCTCGCAGGATGGCCCGATCCGTCCTGCGGGTGGGATGATGCTCGGCGCATCCCGACACGAGGAGACGAACGTCGCATGGCCGTTGAACGAGCTGTCGACCACCCTACATTCGAGCTTGGCGGGAACACCGTGACCAGCCTCGCCGCCCCGTCCCGTGGCGCCCACGAGGCCGCGCTCTTCCGCATCGACGTGCCGCCCGGCGGCGGCTTGCCGGCCCATCACCACGATCACCTGGACGTGTTCACGGTGGAGTCAGGAGGGGGTGCGTTCCACATCGACGAGACATCGTTCGAGTTGTCGGTGGGGGACTCCGTCGTCGTGCCGACCGGGGCGGTGCACTATCTGGTCGCCGGTCCACAGGGCGCTTCCGTGGTCGTGACGATGTTGGCCAACACCAAGCTGATCCGCGAAGACGACGGTGAGGTCATCGTGCCTCCGTGGGTCAGCTGAACCCGGTGGCCCGAACCTACATCGCCGACGCCACCGTCTTCGACGGCACCAGGGTCCGTACGCGCCAAGGCGTCATGGTGAACGCCGGCCGGATCGAGTGGGTCGGCGCACACGCGCGAGCGCCCCGCGACGCCAGATCGGCGCGGGCGGTCGACGGCAAGGGGCGAACCCTGACACCGGGGCTGGTCGACTGCCACGTGCATCTGATGATGGATGGGAGTGCCGACTTCGCCGCAGACGCGGCGGCCATCAACGCCCACCCCATGCTGGGTCCGATCAAAGGGGTCGCCAACGCGGCGAAGCATCTCGCAGCCGGGGTCACCACGGTTCGAGACCTCGGTGGGGTCGGCACGTGTGAACTGAGTTCAGCGGTCGACGACGGTGTCGTGCCAGGACCCCGCATCGTGGCGGCGGGCCGGGCGCTCACCGTCACCGGTGGTCATGGCCACAACGTGGCCTTCGCTCGCGAGGTGGACGGCGCCGATGCGGTCCGGCGTGCGGTGCGCGAAGAGATCAAGGCGGGAGCGAGGGCGATCAAGGTCGTCGCGACGGGTGGAGTGTTGACCCCCGGTATCGGGGCCACGTTCACGGCGTTCACGCCGGAGGAGATCGGGGCGGCGGTCGCCGAGGCGCACAAGTGGAACCGTGGCGTGGCCGCACACGCGATCGGAGCCCAGGGCATCACCGGATCGGTGAAGGCGGGCGTCGATTCCGTTGAGCACTGCGTGCAGTTGACCGCATCCACCGCCCGGGACATGGCGGAACGTGGTACCTACCGGGGGCCAACCTTGTCGGCAGCCTTCGGCATGTTGGAGCACACCGACGAAGTCCCCGCCTACGCCGTCGAGAAGATCTCCTCGGTGATCGAGGATGCGGAACGTTCGCACGCGGTGGCGCTTCGGGCGCACGTGCGACACGTCTGCAGCACCGACGCCGGCACGCCCTTCAACCCGCACGGCAACGCACCGAGCGAGCTGGTCCGCATGGTGGTCTGGGGGATGCGGCCGTTGGATGCGATGGTCGCGGCGACCTCGAACGGTGCCGACCTGCTTCGGATCCCAGACATCGGTCGGGTGGCTCCGGGCATGCTGGCCGATCTGGTCCTGTACGACGACAACCCGGTCGATGACATCGAAGCCGTCCGCACCCCTCGCTCGGTGTGGAAGGCGGGAACCCTCGTCGCTGGCCGGGCACCGCGAGTGTCGTGATCGAAGGGGCTCGAGGGTCGACGGGTCGGAGCGCGAGGGGTCAACGTGACGCTGGGTCGCCGGTTGGGTCGGGCGCTTCATCGGGAGCGAGGGTCCGCTCCAGCACATCGACACCACGGCTGAGCGCCGTGAGTTCTCGTTGCGGAAGGGCCCTGAGCAGCGAGGCGAACGCTCGAACCCGACGGTCCCTGCCTTCGATGAGTGCCACCGAGCCGGCGTCGGTGGCGCTGACGACGACGGCGCGAGCATCGTCCGGGTCGGGTCCCCGCTGGACGTAGCCGTCATCCTGCAGCCCGTCGACGAGGCGGGACATGGTGGGGGGTTCGACCTGTTCGGCGGCAGCGAGCTCGCCGATCCGCTTGGGACCGGCGAACACCAGGACGGACAAGACGGAGAGGCGCGGGGCAGAGATGCCCAGCGCCTCGTCCTCCACGCGCAGGCGGCGCAACAGGTGGATCGCGGCCGAATGGAGCCTGTCGGCGACCGCGTCCACGTCTCGCGCTGGGGAAGTCTTCCTCGACGTGGCCATCTTGACCCTCGGAACTATATTTAGTTAGCCTATACAAATACAAGGGTCGAACGGATAGAACCACGACGGGGGTGCGATGCCAAGGACCCAGGAGCAACTTCTCGAAGCGATCGACGCCGGTGATGTTGAACAGGTGCAGACGATCGTGGCCTCCGATCCCAGCGCCGCGATGGCTCGGGACGACCAGGGCGTCTCGGCGCTGATGCGGGCTCGCTATCGCCACGACGAGGCGATGGTGGAGGCGATCCGGCCGTCCGTCGGCGAGCTGGACATGTTCGAAGCGACGACGTTCGGAGACGTGGACCGCGTGACCGAGCTGTGGATCTTCGACCCGGCCATCGTGGCGTCTCGGTCGGGCGACGGGTTCACGCCGTTGCATCTGGCGGCGTTCTTCGGTCAGGTGGAGGCGGTCGCCTTCCTGCTCGAGCGGGGTGCCGATGTCGATGCCGTGGGCACCGGCTGGATGACGGGGACCGCGTTACACGCCGCGGCGAGTGGGCGACACGCGCAGGTCATCTCCGTCCTCCTGGGTGCAGGTGCCCTCCCGGACATCCGGCAATCGGGAGGGTGGACCGCCTTGCACGCAGCAGCGTTGAACGGTGACGTGCCGAGCACCCGGCTCCTATTGGAGGCCGGTGCCGACCCGGCAGCGCGCAACGACGATGGCGTCGACGCGGCGGTCCTCGCCCAGCGAAGCGGGAACCTCGACGCCATCGTCGTGATCGAAACCGCGCTCGGATCCTGACGGATCAGGTCGATCAACCGGTGGGTGCGTAGTCCTCGAACGCGTACTGCTGCGCCGCGGAGTCGCAGGGGTTGCCACGTCCGAACTCGATCGTGCCCACGGTCACATCGGCGACGCACCAGAAGACGGTCTTCGACCCTTCTCCTGTGTCGGCGTCGGGGTGACGACAGATCGAATCGGGCGCTCCTTCGTGGTCGGCGAGCATCGTCCGCATCGAGCTGGCAGTCACGGAACCGGGCGGCTGTTCGGCGAGCAGCATCCGCGCGCGCCGATATCGGACGGCCGATCGTGTCGCGTAGTCGGGGTCACCCTCGAACGTCAGCATCCGGTCGCAGACGTAGTGGTTGGTGTGGACGAGGTGATCGGCGTCGTCGAGGCCGGTGACTTCGGCGTCGGTGGCGCTGCCCTCGACGTTGGCGACGCCACCGTCGGCCGCTGTGAGGACGTTGTTGTAGCTGGAGGCGCGGTCGGGCCGAAGCGCCATGGCCACCATCTCGTCCAGCGAACGGGCGCGCATCATCTCCAGCACCTGATGGGACCGAGAGATGCCCACTCGCTCGTCGTTGGGGGAGAGTTCGTTGCCGGTCAGCGAGAGCCCGGCCGAGTTCCACCCGACCGACAACCACGGAACGCCGCCCAGCTGGAAGATCACGGGGTCTCCGTCCACGCGCTTCTCCAGCCCCACGATCATCGCTTCCGCCGATGGACGCAGGTCGTTGGTGTGCCCGACCAGCAGGTGGCCGTCGGCCGTGGCTGACGGTCCGGCAACCAGATCGCTGCATCGGCCTTGCGTTTCCTTGGTCCGGGGTTCGTACCAGACCTCTTCCATGGAGGCCGCGAAGAACTCGATGGGATCGACGTCTGCTGCCTCCGCGCACCCGTCGAGCTCGTCGATCAGCCAGGGCAAGCGCGGTTCGGTGAAGGCTCGGTACTCCGATGCGAGGGCCTGCTGGTCGTCCCACGACCGTCCAGCCGGCAGATCCTGGCGGAGCGACTCGACTTCAGCCTGGATGCGATCGCGTCCCCATTCACCCATCTGCCGGCCAACCGCACGATGGGTGCCGGCGACCCGAACGATCTCGATGGGCTCGGGCGTCATGGAGCCGGCGGCATGGGTGGAGCGGCGGTCGTCGCCAACCCGGGCGTGCCCGCCGGATCCCCGGCGGCATCCGGCAGGGTCTGGTTCGAGTCCCTCCCCGCCTTGAACGCGGCTACCGCGAGGGCGCCGAACCCGACGATCGTCACGGCGGTGAACAGGAAGCCACCCAGGACCGGCACGAGCGCCATCACCCGCAGGATGATCCATCCCAACAGGAAGGCGAGCGCAGCTGCACGGGGGGGCTTCAAGAGGAGCCGCCCCAGGCTCAAGGCCCCGGCTGCGTACGCGACGAGGTAGAGCAGCACCATGCCTGTCAGCACGGCCACGCCGAACAGCGCCCCGACGATCGTGATCAGGGCGATGCCACCGATCACTGGGATGCCGAGGAACAGCAAGAGACCGAACCCGATGCTGGGGCCCACGCGACGGCGGGCAGCAGCCGACGTGGCTTCGGCAGCTCGTGGCGCGAACAGGATCAGTAGGAGTCCGAACAGCAGGGACGCGACCGAGGCCGCGAGCCAGAACGCGATGCGCCCGAAGAACAAGACGTCGACGTTGAATTGAGTCTGGGAGACGGTCCCGTTCACGGTCCCCTCGATGACCGGGGTTCGCTGCGAGGTGACGCTGCCGTTGACGACCGCGCCCTCTTTCACGACGACTCGCCCACTGACGCTGGCGACATCGCCGTCGACCGTGCCGCTCACGGTGATGTCGCCGTTGAAAGCCAGGACGGTACCGGTGACGTGCCCGTCGATCGTGGCATTGCCGTTGAAGATGACGGCGTCGTCGACGGTGATCTCCTCCGGGACGTTGAGCCAACCCGTGAGCACGACCACGGGCTCGTTCATGTCCTCGATCAGCACCGGTCCAGGCTCATCCGCCGCGAAGGCCACCCCCTGGCCGGTGAGGGCGAGGACCGGTACCACGAGCAAGGCGAACGCGAGCCGTCGGATCCGCGAGTCGTTCATCGGTCCAGGCTACCGCTCAGTCGGTCAGCTCGCCGACGAACGCACCGAAGGTCGACACGTAGGCCTCGATGTCGGCGCTGTCGGCCGGGACGGCGCACGTTGGACCGGCACCCACGATTGCGTCCCAGATCCCGCGGTTGGCAAGGTAGACACGCATCAGCCGGCGCAGGGGTACATCGAAGTCCGCGTAGGCCTCGAGGGCGTTGCGTGGCATCGTGGGCGCGAACGTGATGCCGCTGCGCGGCCAGAAGCGGTGGGTCGTCCACGCCAGCCCGGCCGACCCGATCACCGCCTCGATCCCGTCGGCGAGGCGTCCTCCCAAGACCTGTGTGTGGGTGTAGGCCTCGGGGGTCAGCACCTCCTCCATGGTCGCGCGCGCGGATGCCATCTGGAGCGCGTTGCCGAACAAGGTTCCACCCGTGGCGACCAGCGGCTTCTCGTCATCACGGCCGGCGGGCCGATCCAGCACCTCGGCGACCTCAGATGTCATGCCATAGGCGCCCATCGGGATGCCCCCGGCGAGCGACTTGCCCACCGTCACGATGTCGGGGTGCAGGTCCCACATGCGGGTGAGGCCTCCTGGACCGACCACTTGCGTGTGGGTTTCGTCGTAGGCGAGCAACGTGTCCGTCTCTCGTGTCACACGCCGAAGCTCCTCGTGGAAGCCGTCATCGGGGAGCAAGAGGCCCACGTTGTTCGTGAGGACCGGTTCAGTGATCACGACGGCGATCTCGCGGGTTTCCAGCACCGTCCGGAGGGCATCGAGGTCGTTGAACTGCACGATCGCCGTCTTGGTCGTCACGTCGCGAGGAAGGCCGATCTCACCCGGGACCAGGTGACCGTCATCGAGCTCCACCAGGACCTCGTCGAAGTGGCCGTGGTACTTGCCGTCGAAGCACAACACCTTGTCTCGACCGGTGATCACACGTGCGACCCGGATCACCTCGGTGTTGGCCTGGGTCGCTGAGATCGTGAACTGCCACGACGGCATCCCGTACCGGCGAGCGAGCTCTTCCGCGACCCAGATGGAATCCTCGGTCGGCAGCAGGAACTGGCTCCCCGTCCCGAAGCGACGGGACACAGCCGCCACCACCGGCTCAGGCGCGTACCCCGCGAACATCGACATGTCGGCGATGTTGAAGTCGGCGTAGTCGTTGCCGTCGACGTCGAGGAAGTGCGACCCCTTGCCGGTGTCGACGAACAGGGGAGGGTGGTCGTAGGACGAGCGCAACCACGACATGGGCACCCCGTTGGGCATGACAGGTGTGGCTCGCTCCCATAGGGCTTTCGATCTGCTGTGCGATTCGGCGAACCGCCGGTCCTCCCGAGCCTTCAGGTCGGCGATCCGCGCCGGGTCGATCCCTGAGGTGCTCATCGATCGTTCTCCTCCTGCTGGTCGTGGTCGTCGACGTCACGGGGCGGCGAGCGAGAATGCGTAGACGTGCCCCTCGTCATCTCCAGCGTAGACGGCACCTTCGCCCACGACCGCCGCCGCGACGGTGGGTGCCTCGAGTTCGACCGACCACGGTTGCCCGCATGGGGTTCCGGATGCTCCGCAACCGTCGATCACTGCGTGCAAGGCACCATCGGCGGACGTGAGGTAGATCACGCCCCCTTGCGACGACGGGCGAAACAGCGCGGTCTCGGCGACGTCGAAGGAACGGGCAGGATCGCACGAAGACTCGGGACAGGAAGCGGGGAACACCCACAGGGTCCCGTCGTCTGCACCCACATAGACCACGTCACCTTGTGCCGATGGTGCATCGGCCGCACCGGGGCCCACAGCGCCGCTGGTCACGAACGATCCGCTCCACGTGGGGCTACAGGTTCCCTGACAGGACAGGTCGAACGCCAGGAGACGCCCTCCCGCGGCGACGTAGGCGCTGCCGCCGAGCAGCGCAGCACCGCCGGGCTCGCCCGATGTGGTGGCGGCCCAGACAGGATCGCATCGGACCGAGCACACGGCCGGGAAGGCGTACACGCTGCCGCCGGCCGCTGACGACGTGACGACCACCAGGCCGCCGCCGATCACGGGCGGACCTTCCGACGGTCTGCCCGGGATCTCGGCGCTCCAGACCGGAGCGCAGACGCGGTCATCGGTCCCGCATCCGGACGGGAAGGCGTAGAGCCGATCCGATGTCACGTAGACGAAATCGTCGTTGACCGCCGGCTGGGACACAGCCACGTCGCCGGCCTCCCCGACCCATTCCGGTTCGCACCGCGACGTGGGGCAGTCCGTCGGGAACGCGTAGACGATGCCGCTGGACGAGCCGGCGAATACGCGATCATCGAACACGACGGGGGCCGAGAGCGGCGCGCCGTGCACGACGCCCTGCCAGGTCGGCGCGCAGGGTTCGTCGGGTGGTGCCGAGGCCGAAGCGGTCTCCACCTGGGAGGAGGACGGTGAGGCGCTCGCCGGGCCTGCACACTGAGGATCGAGTCTCGCAAGGCCTTCGTCGGTGCTGACGAAGACGCCGGCACCATCGGTCGCGAGTCCGACGATCGCGTTCGACCCCAGATCGGCGACCCAGTCCGCCTGCAACTCGTCCACGTCGTCGGGCTGTATCGGGGGAGCTCCGTCGGCGCGCAGCGACCGGATCGCTCCTCCGACGGTCGCCAAGGCCGCGATCGTGATCACCGAGGCCACGACGAGGCGCAGGACGGTACGCCGGTGGGGGTGCAGGAGCCGTCGACACCTGTTGAGGAGTCCCGGACGTCGAGCGTCGCGTTCGGATGGATGTTCGTTCGGTGGGTGGGGCACGAGCCAATGGTGCCGCATCTGGAGGTTCGGTGTCCTCCTGCCCTCGCTGCAGACCCTCGTGTCAGACCCCCCGGCTAGCGTGACACGTCTCACTTCCCTCAAGGAGGACACACATGAACGCGACCGTGGGTGTCGTGGCGCTCGCCCTGGTGGCTGGCGCCCTGATCGGTCTCGCGGTCGGCGTCTCCCGTCGTCCTCGGGCAGCGGGTCCCCTGTCCGACGGAGAAGCGGCCGCACGGCTCGAAGCTCGCATCGAGGTGCAGTCGGCCGAACTTCGCCGCCTCGCCGACGCGGCCGGCACCCGCGACCTGGCGTCCGAACAGCTTCGCTCGGGCCTGGACGGCGCTCGCCGCGCACTGTCAGAACTCAATGTGCGCGAACAGGAGCGCCGAGGGATCGACCTCGAGCATCACGAGGTGATCAAGCGCCTGTCGACCGTGCTCGCCGGCGGTGCTTCCAAAGGCAGGGGTGGCGAGAACGTGTTGCGCGAACATCTGTCCCAGCTGCCTCCCGGCATGTTGATCACCGATCTCAGGGTGGGGGGCAAGATGGTGGAGTTCGGACTGCTCCTTCCTGATGGGCGGCGGTTGCCCATCGATTCCAAGTGGACGGCTCTCGCCGAGCTCGAAGCCCTCGAGGCTGCCGACGACGCCGTGACTCGCGACGCCTGCATCCGGGCGGTGGAGAAGGCGGTGGCGGGACGCGCCCGTGAGGTGGCGCAGTACCTCGACCCTGCGGTCACGTCGCCGGTTGCGGTGGCGGCCGTGCCCGATGCCGCGTTCCAGGTCCTGCGCCGCGCCCATGCCGAGGCGTTCGGTCACGGGGTGGTCATCGTGCCGTATTCCAGCGCGCTGCCCATCGTGTTGTTCCTCTACTCGCTGGTCCAACGGTTCGGCGACGCCGCTGATGCCCAGGCCAGCCTCGCCGAGGTTGGCGCCGTCCTCGATCTTCTGGACGCGGTGGTCGAGAACCGCTTCGCCCGTGCGGGGACCATGATCACCAACGGCGCCGATGAGTTCCGCTCGCAGCTTGGCAAGGCCCGAGGGTCCATCGCCAGAGCGCGCAGCGCCGACCCGTCCGGGACGCATCCGGTGGACCGGACGCGTGCGGGTGCGCCGGACGACGGCCTCGAGCCGCTGGCTGTGGTCCGGTAGGCCTGTGTCATGCTGGGCGCATGGAGTTCGCGGAGGCCTTGCGCAGGTTCGGGTTCGCGGTCGATCGCCAGCGGTCCGTCGGCAGGGGGGAGGCCGAGCTATTCACCGCGCAACCCAACCCGTTCATGACCTACAGCGTCTACGCGTATCGCGACGGATCTGCCATGTTCAGTTGGGAGTTCGCGCTGGGCGAGTTCCTGGCGCGGATCGGGATCCAGGTCGGATCCGATGAGACCCTCAACCAGTTCATGTATCCCCGTCAGGATCTGCGAGGCGTGCAGGACGGGCTCTGGCTCGCCGGTGCGATCGAGCAGACCGAGGCGATGCTGGCGGCACTCCGATTCGACCGGATCGCGCCCTGAGGCCTCCTCGCTCGCGCGCGTCGGTGACACGGTGGGATCGGCCAGGTCAAGGCGTGGCATCGTCCGGGCCGATACGTCACTCGATGCGTCGTCTCCTCCTGTGTTCCGTCGTGCTGATCGGTGTCATCGTGCCCGCCCGTGCTGAGGCCGTCGCGACGCCGATCACCGGCGGGAACACATCCGCCGTCGTGTCCGTGTCGAGCGATCGGCTCGCCGAGCCGGTCGAGTGCCCGGGCTGCTGGCACCCGGCTCTGCGGACCAGCTGGCAATGGCAGTTGCAGGGACCGGTCGACACCTCAGTGGCGGTCGAGATGTACGACATCGATGGGTTCGAGGTCTCCAAGGCAACGATCAACCAGCTCCACGCCGCCGGCCGCCACGTCGTCTGTTACATCAGTGCCGGTTCGTGGGAGGCCTTCCGCCCCGACGCCGACGATTTCCCTGACTCCGTGCTGGGCAGGTCGAACGGGTGGCCGGGGGAGAAGTGGTTGGATGTGCGCAAGCTGGGGATCCTGGGTCCGATCATGGAAACCCGCTTGGACATGTGTGCCCGCAAAGGATTCGATGCGGTCGAGTTCGACAACGTCGATGGGTATCGGAACCGAACCGGGTTCGCGTTGGACGGCTCCGACCAACTGAGGTTCAACGTCTTCCTCGCCAATCAGGCGCACGAGCGCGGCTTGAGCGCGGTGTTGAAGAACGATCTCGGGCAGATCCGTTCCCTGTTGCCCTACTACGACTTCGCGCTGAACGAACAGTGCCACCAGTATCACGAGTGCGGTCGTCTCGATCCCTTCGTGGATGCGGGCAAGGCGGTCTTCGGGGTCGAGTACAAGCTGGCGAAGCCCGACTTCTGTCCGCAAGCGAACGCGCACGGTTTCAACTTCCTCAAGAAGAAGCTCAGCCTGAAGGTGTGGCGCCGCCCTTGTCGCGCTGATCCTTGAGTCCGGCGTCGTTGCGCCCCTAGGGTTGTCATCGAAACCCAACGACTGCATACTTATGCGTCATGGGAGACACCATCCGTGTTGCTGTGCTGGGCGCCTCGGGCTATGCAGGCGGCGAGCTGATCAGGCTGCTCGAGTCTCACCCCGGCGTCGACATCACGTTCCTCGGTGCGAAGGGCTCGGCGGGGGCCTCGCTCGATGAGGCCCACCCGTATCTGGGTGGCTCTTCGGTCGGTCGCCAGGTGCTGGAGCCGATCGCAGCGAGGTCCGTCGTCGAGACCGCCGATCTCGCGTTCTGCTGCCTGCCCCATGGCGAAAGTTCTCAGGTCGCCCCCGAGCTCCTGGATGCGGGCGTGCGGGTGATCGACCTGGCCGGTGACTTCCGCCTGGCGGCCGCCGACTACCCCGAGTGGTACGGCTTCGAGCACCCCGCCCCCGATCGAGCGGACGAAGCGGTGTACGGGCTCCCGGAGCTGTTCGCCGCCCGGATCGCCGGTGCACACCTGGTCGCGAACCCTGGTTGCTACCCCACGTCGATGATCCTGGGCTTGGCGCCCCTGCTGGCCGCCGGGCTCGTGGAACCCGACTCCGTCCGAGTGGACGGGAAGACCGGCCTATCCGGTGCGGGGAAGACACCGACCGACTCGACGATCTACAACGCCACCGAGGAAAGCGTGCGGCCCTACCGCGTGCCCGGCCATCAGCACATCCCGGAGATGGAACGGGGGCTCCAGCTGGCCACGGGTCTGTCGGTGTCGGTGGTATTCGTTCCGCACCTGGTGCCGACCGTTCGCGGCGTCGTGACCTCCAGCTACGCGACCCTTGCACCCGGCGCGACGACCGAGACGATGACCGATGCGCTTCGCGGTGCATACGAGGACAGCCCGTTCGTTCGGGTGCTGCCTGCCGGCGCCATGGTCGATTCCAAGCGAACGCGCGCGACCAACGTGATCGAGATCCAGGCGGTCGGCGACCCTCGCACCGGCACCGCGATCGTGATCGGAGCCCTCGACAACCTGGTGAAGGGTGCGGCAGGCCAAGCGATCCAGAACATGAACCTGTCGTTCGGTCTGGACGAAGCTGTTGGCCTGCCGACCGTCGCGGTGTACCCATGAGCGTTACCTACCCGAAGGGTTTCCAGGCATCGGGTGTCACCGCGGGTTGCAAGCCCAGCGGGCTCCCGGATCTGGGCCTGCTCGTGGGTGAGCCGGGCACGATGGTCGCCGGGCTGTTCACCACCAACCGAGTGGAAGCGGCGCCGGTCACGATCGGCCGGGCGCGGTTGCGCGCGGGGGGCTCGCCACGCGCCGTCGTCGTCAACAGCGGTCAAGCGAACGCCGCGACCGGTGCACGCGGGGTTGCCGACGCGCTCGCCATCACGGCGCGGACGGGTGCGCTGCTGGGCCTCGAAGACGACACGGTACTGCCCAGCTCGACCGGCGTGATCGGGGAGCCTCTGCACATGGAGCGACTCCTGCCTGCATTGCCGACGGTCGTCGAGGCGCTCTCGAAGGAGGGGGGAGCGGAGTTCGCTCGCGCGATCATGACGACCGACACCGTCGACAAACAGGCGACCGCCGAGGCCGCGGGGGTGCGCGTCGGCGGGTGTGCCAAGGGTGTGGGGATGATCGCGCCCGACCTGGCCACGATGCTCGCGTTCATCACCACTGATGCCGCCATCGCCCAGGACGATCTCCATCGGTTGGCTGACGAGGTCCTGAAGCCCCGGTTCAATGCGTTCACCGTCGATGGGTCCACCTCCACGAACGACACGGTGTTGCTGTTCGCGAGCGGCGCTGCGGGCCACGATCGGGTGGGTCCCGGTTCTGGGGCCTGGACGGCGATCAGCGGCGCGCTCGCCGGGCTCGCTGACGATCTCGTCCGCCAGTTGATCGGCGACGGTGAGGGTGTCGGCCACGTGGTGGTGGTCGACGTCGAAGGAGCACACACAGAGGCAGACGCGCGCATCGTGGCGCGCGCGGTCGCCGATTCACCGCTCGTGAAGACAGCGGCATTCGGGGGTGATCCCAATCCAGGCCGGATCCTGCAAGCGGTGGGCGCGTCGGGTGTCGGATTCGAGCCAACGTCGCTGAGTGTGCGGATCGGGGACGCGGTGGTCGCGGAGGCGGGCGTGATCCCGGCCGCCTACTTCGCGCCGGCGTCGGAGCTCGCGGAACGAGCTCGTCGGCAGATGAAGGATGCGGAGATCCCCGTGGCGGTCTCGATCGGGGACGGACCCGGCCGAGCTCGGGTCTTCGGCTGCGATCTGTCCTATGAGTACGTCCGGATCAACGGGGAGTACACGACGTGAAGAGCGGCGAACGCCCGTCCGACCTGGCTCCGCAGATCCGTCAGCGCACGGTGGCGAAAGCACGCACACTGTTGGAGGCGCTGCCGTTCATGCGCGAGCACCACGGCAAGGTCATCGTCGTCAAGTACGGCGGCGCGGCGATGGATCGAACCGGGCTCGCCGGTTCGTTCGCCCAAGACGTGTCCCTGCTGCAGAGTGCCGGCATCACAGCAGTGGTGGTCCATGGAGGCGGCCCGCAGGTGACGCAGGTCTCCGAGCAGCTCGGGATCGAGACCACGTTCGTGGATGGGCTCCGCGTGACGGACGCTGCCACGCTCGATGTCGCGACGATGGTGCTGGCCGGCAAACTGAACACGGAGGTGGTCGGGAGTCTGGTCAGCTCAGGCGTGCCGGCCGTCGGACTCTCCGGGGTCGACGGTGGTCTCTTGCTCGCACGTCGTCAGACGGCTCCGGACCTGGGCTTCGTGGGCGAGGTCGTGCACGTCAATGCCGAGGTCCTGCGCACCCTGACGAAGGAACGGTTCGTGCCTGTGGTGGCCAGCATCGCGGTCGATGAGACCACCGGCCAGGCCTACAACGTGAACGCGGACGTCGTGGCGAGCGAACTCGCGATCGAGCTCGGCGCCGAGAAGCTGGTCTTCATCAACGACGTGCCGGGACTGATCGGACCCGACGGCGATCTGCTCAGCGAGCTCTCCGCGCAACAGTGCGTGGACCTCTTGGCGCTCCCCGACGTCGTGGACGGCGGCATGATCCCCAAGCTCGAGAGCGCGGTGCAGGCGCTGAAGGCCGGCGTCTCGCGTGTCCACCTGGTGGACGGTCGGGTCGAGCACTCCCTGGTGCTGGAGTTGTTCACGCCTGAAGGGGTCGGCACGATGATCACCCCTGAGGTCGCAGCGCCGTGATGGGTTCATCGACCACGGCGGGAGCCCAGACGGACGTGGAGCAGGCCGTCATGCCGACCTACGCCCGCTACCCGGTGACCCTTGTGCGAGGGGCGGGAACACGGGTCTGGGACGAGGACGGAGGCGAGTACCTCGACTTCGCCGGCTCCTTGGGCGTCACCGCGATCGGGCATTCCCATCCCACGTGGGTCCGGGCCGTGAAGGAGCAGCTCGACGAGCTCGACATGGTGAGCAACCTGTACAACACACGACCGCACGCCGCGTTGGCGTCGAAGCTGGCGTCACTGCTGCCGATCCCCCACGCCCAGGTCTTCTTCGCCAACTCCGGGGCCGAGGCGAACGAAGCGGCGATCAAGCTGGCGCGCAAACACGGCCTCGCTGCGGGCAGGCCCACGATCGTGTCGTTGGAGGGGTCGTTCCACGGTCGCACCGTGGGTGCGCTCGCCGCCACCGGACAACCGAGCAAGCGGTCGATGTTCGAGCCGCTCGTGGACTGGTTCCGCTTCGTCCCGGCCGGCGATGTCGCCGCGCTCGATGCATCCCTGACGCCGGACGTCGCAGCCCTGCTCCTCGAACCGGTGATGGGTGAAGGCGGTATCCATCCGCTCGATGGCGCCTACCTGCGCGCCGCGAGGACGCTGTGCGACGAACGTGGCGTGCTGCTGGTCGCCGACGAGGTGCAGTCGGGCATGGGTCGCTGCGGCGACTGGCTCGCCATCTCCGATTCCGGGGTGGTCCCAGATCTCGTGACCCTCGCCAAGGCGCTGGGTGGCGGTCTGCCGATCGGCGCTCTGGTGGCGCCCGCCTCGCTGGCGTTCGGCCCGGGCGAGCACGCGACGACGTTCGGCGGTGGGCCGGTGGTGTGCGCAGGCTCGCTCGCCGTGCTCGACGTGATCGAGCAGGAAGGCTTGCTGGGGCGCGCGCGCTCCATCGGTGCCCTGTTGCCGGAGGCGGTGATGGCCGAGGTACCCCCGGGCACGATCGTCGAGGCGAGGGGACGCGGGTGCCTCTGGGGTTTCGAGTTGTGGGCGCCGGTCGCCGACGAGGTGGTGCGGGCGATGCTCGACGAGGGCGTCCTCGCGAGCGTCGCCGGCGCCGATGTGGTGCGGTACTCGCCTCCGCTCATCGCGACGGACGAGGACATCGAGATGGCGGCCACGGCGCTCGGCGTCGCGATCGACCGGGTGGTCGGTGCTGGCGCGGCCGACGGTGGCGGTGCACCTCGATGACGCGGAGCAACGGTGCGGTGAAGTCGAAGCGTCAGCAGGCGATCGTGGGGCTGGTGGCGCGGGAACGCCTGGCGAGCCAGGGAGAGATCCGCACCCGGCTCTCCTCGCTCGGCATCGAGGCGACGCAGTCCACGATCAGTCGCGACATCGAGGAATTGGGCCTGGCCAGGGTGCACGACCACGACGGGACGAGATACGTGGTGCCGGGGGAGGCAGGGTCATATGGACCCATCGCGCTGCTGCGTCACCTGATGGACGAGTTCGCGCTGTCGTTCGTGCCCAGCGGTGCCGGCTTGATCGTTCGGACCTCGCCGGGCGCCGCCGCCGCGGTCGCGGAGGGGATCGACCGGGCATCGCTGGAACAGGTCGCCGGCACGATCGCCGGTGACAACACGATCTTGATCCTGGGCCGTGAAGGGGTGGATCCCCACCAGCTGGAACGATCGCTGACATCACTCATGGAGGCCCAAGAAACATGAGGAGCGGAACATGACGACTCAGACGAAGAAGGCCGTGCTCGCTTACAGCGGCGGCTTGGACACCTCGGTCACGATCAGGTGGCTGGGCGATCAGGGGTACGAAGTGCACGCCGTCGCGGTGGACGTAGGCCAACGCGAGGACTTCGATGAGGTCGTGGAGCGAGGTGAGAAAGCCGGTGCCGCCGGCGTGCGCGTCGTCGACGCGGTCGATCGCTACGCGGCGAAGTTCCTGACCCCGGCGATCAAGGCCAACGGCTTGTACGAACAGAAATACCCCATGGTGAGTGGGCTCGCTCGTCCGTGCATCGTGGAGGAGGTCGTGAAGGTCGCTCGTGAGGTGGGTGCGTCCACGGTTGCGCACGGTTGCACGGGCAAGGGGAACGATCAGGTGCGGTTCGAGGTCGGGTTCGGCGTGCTCGCTCCCGATCTCGAGGTCTTGGCCCCGATCCGCGATGCGGGGATCCCGCGCGACAAAGCGATCGCGCTGGCCGCCGAGTGGGGTATCCCGATCGCGAACGTCGTCACGACCTACTCGGTCGACGAGAACCTATGGGGACGCACCGCCGAATGCGGGCCGTTGGAGGATCCGTGGGTCGCGCCGCCCGAAGACGCGTTCGAGCGCACCGCCGCCCCGGCCGCCCGCCCCAGCGAGCCCACGGAGATCACCGTGACGTTCGAACGCGGGGTGCCGGTGGCCCTGGATGGCGATGCGGCATCGTTGCCGTCGCTGATCGAGCGTCTCGACGTCGTCGGGGGTTCCTACGGGTTCGGCCGGGTCGACATGATCGAGAACCGCCGCGTCGGCATCAAGAGCCGTGAGCTGTACGAGGTGCCGGGCGCACTCGCCATCATCCTGGCCCATCAAGCGTTGGAGGATCTGACGATGGAGCGGGAGCTCGCCCACCACAAGCCGCTCATGGAACAGCGATGGGCCGACCTGGTGTACGACGGCCAGTGGTTCAGCCCGCTGCGGGCATCGATCGATGCCTACATGGAAGCGACGCAGACGCACGTGAGCGGTGACGTTCGGCTCCGGTTCGAACCGGGGTCGTGCACGGTGGTCGGTCGTCGCAGCGATCATTCGCTGTATGACCTGTCGCTCGCGACCTACGGCAGTGGTGATGCGTTCGACCAGACCGATGCCAAGGGATACGTGCGTTTGTACGGCCTGCCATCCAAGGTGTGGTCGGCGACCCAGGGGCACGGGAAAGCGTGAGCACCGGTTCGGACTCGCCGCTGTGGGCCGGGCGATTCTCCACCCCGCCCGCGCCCGAGGCCCAGGCACTCGGCAGGTCGTTGGACTATGACCTCCGGCTCGCCGCACACGATGTGGCGGCGTCGATCGCTCACGTCGAGGCCCTGCTCGGGGCCGGGCTCCTCGACGACGACGAAGCTCGGCGGTTGGTCGAGTCGCTCACCGAGGTGGGGGCCGACATCGACGCCGGGCGGTTGTCGTTCGATCCGAGCGACGAGGACGTGCACTCGGTCGTGGAACGCGCGGTGACCGAGCGTCTGGGACCGCTCGGCGCCAAGCTCCACGCGGGCCGATCCCGGAACGATCTGGTGGTCACCGACCTCCGCCTGTGGCTGCTCGAGCACGGTCGCTCGATCGAGTCAGCGCTCGTCGAGTTGGCTCGAACCCTGGTTCGACGCGCTCTCGAACACGAGGTCACGGTGATGCCCGGCACCACCCATGCTCGGTTCGCTCAGCCGGTGTCGTTGGGCCATCACCTGCTCGCACATGCGTGGTCGACCCTGCGCGACCTGGATCGCTGTGCGCAGTGGGCGGAGCGGACGTCGGTCTCGGCGCTCGGCGCCGGTGCCACCGCAACCTCCACACTGCACCTGGATCCTGCTGCGACGGCGGAGCGGCTGGGTATGCGACGGGCGTTCCCGAACTCGATCGACGCTGTGAGTGACCGCGACTTCGTGCAGGAGTTCGTCGCGGTGGTAGCGATCGCCGCGACGCATGCGTCCAGGTTGGCCGCCGACCTCGCCCGATGGACCGATCCGGCGTTGGGGTGGGCCAGCCTCGACGAGGCGTACTCGACGGGTTCGAGCATGATGCCGCAGAAGCGGAACCCTGATACTGCCGAGCTTGCGCGAGGGAAGTCGGCCAGGGTCGCCGGTGACTTCGTCACGATCACCGCGCTCCTGCAGGGCCTCCCGCTCGGGTATCACCGCGACCTGCAGGAGGACAAGGAGCCCGCGTTCGATGCGGCGGACACGATCGAGCTGGT
>DATDJD010000040.1:0-7605 GCA_036520695.1 Actinomycetota bacterium | reverse complement strand
AAGTTGCGGCCGATCCGGCCGAACCCGTTGATGCCGATCTTCACGGTCATGATCTGAACGCTCCTTGGCACGAGGGAGGCGCTGTGCGCCGTTCCCCCGATACTAGCCAGAACGTTCGAGGTCGCGGTGGCTGACCGAGACCGGCATGCCGCGATCCTTCAGGAACCGGCCCAGTTCCTCAGCGACCACCACGGAGCGGTGACGTCCGCCGGTGCACCCCACGGCGATCGTGAGGTAGGACTTGCCCTCTGAGACGTACCCGGGGACGACCACATCGAGCAGCGCTTCCAGTCGCTCCATGAAGGCTTCGTATTGCTCCTGCTCATGGACGTACTCGCGGACACGTGGGTCCGTGCCGGGCAACGGCCGCAGTTGATCGACCCAATGAGGGTTGGGCAAGAACCGCACATCGAACACGAGATCTGCGTCGCGGGGGGCACCGAACTTGAAGCCGAACGATTGCACGCTGACCTGCAGTCCGGCTTCGGGCGGCGCGTCGGCGAACGCCTCCCTGATGCGGTCGCGCAGGTCGTGCGGCGTGAGGTCGGACGTATCGATGATGAGATCGGCGTCACCTCGGAGCGATTCCATCATGAGTCGCTCCTTGCGGATACCTTCAACCACTCGGTCGGCGGGCGCGAGCGGGTGGCGACGCCTGGTGGCTTCGTACCGATTCACCAGGTCGTCGTCGGCCGCCTCGAGGAACACGATCCGGTAGTCAACCCGTTCGGCTTTCAGCTCGTCGAGGGCCTTCGAGAGCTCACCGAAGAACACCCCGCCGCGTGCATCGACCACGATGGCGACGCGGGTCGGCCCTCCCGGTCGCGAGACCAACTCGGCCATCTTGCTCAAGAGCGCGGGTGGCAGGTTGTCGACCACGAAGAAGCCGAGGTCCTCGAGTGAATGCGCGGCCTCTGACCGGCCGGCTCCTGAGAGGCCGGTGATCAGCGTGAACACCGGAGCGGGGGTCGGCTCGTCTCCCGACGGCAGCGCGATGACGTTGGACTTCGCCATATGGTCAGGCACTCTCCCTCGCGTCGCTCACGACGCCGGCCACGACACCGGGTGGCGTGCCGAGACCCGCGTTGGCACCGACACGATGCAACGACTCGTGGATCGAGGCTGCCAGTTCCGGTCCGATGCCCGGGGTGGCCGCGATCTCTTCGACCGGGGCGCCCCGCAGACGCGTCAGGGAACCGAAGCGCTTCAGCAGCGCCTTCTTGCGAGCGGGACCCACCCCGGGGATGTCATCGAGCGGTGAAGCCAGGGCGCGCTTCTCCCGCTTCTGACGGTGGTAGGTGATGGCGAAGCGGTGGGCTTCATCTCGAAGGTGCTGCAGCACGAAGAGCGATTCGGATCCACGCGGGATGCGCAGCGGTTCAGGGTGGTCGGGGAAGTAGACCTCCTCCAGCCGCTTCGCGAGACCGATGTGCGGGATCGCCAACCCGAGATCAGTGAGCACCTTCGAGGCCATACCGAGCTGGCCCCGGCCGCCGTCGACCACGACCAGGGCGGGCGGATAGGAGAACCGTCGCCCCGCGGCGGGGCCTTCCTCCTGTTCCTTCAGTAACCGCGTGAACCGCCGGCGGAGCATCTCTTCCATGGAAGCGAAGTCGTCCTGTCCGGCCACTCCCTTGATCTGGAAGCGGCGATAGTCCGACCTCTTGGGCAAGCCATCCTCGAACACCACCATGGACCCGACCTTGTCCGTCGGGCCGAGGTTAGAGATGTCGTAGCACTCGATGCGCAAGGGGGCCTGCTCGAGACCGAGCCGTTCGGCCAGGTCGGCCAACGCTCGCGAGCGGGCGCCGAAATCGGATGCGCGTCGCAGTTTGTGACGGTGGAAGGCCTCGACGGCGTTCTGGGTGACGACCTCCATGAGCTTTCGCTTGGCACCTCGTTCGGGCACCCCGATCTGGACCCGGGACCCACGTCGCTGCGTCAACCACGTCTCGAGGACCCGCTGATCAGCCGGCAAGTCAGGAACCAGGATCCGAGGTGGCACCTCGTCTCGCTCCATGTAGAGCTGACGAACGATCGACGCGATCAGTTCTTGCCGCGTGAGCTCCTCCACCCGGTCGACCACGTAGCCCTTCCGTCCCAGCACCCTGCCGCCTCGCACTACGAAGACCTGGAACTCGGCTTCGAGGTCGTCCTCGGCCATGCCGATCACGTCCAGGTCCTGCGGTTGGGTGAGGACCATCTCTTGGGATTCCATGGCGCGCCGTGCTGCCCCGAGCTGGTCGCGAAGCTTGCCGGCCTGCTCGTACTCCTGTCGCTCGGATGCCTCGTCCATCTCGGCCTGGAGGCGCCGCAGCACCACCTTCGGGTTGCCCGCGAGGAAGTCGGCCATGGCGTCGACGTGCCCCCTGTAGGACTCCTCGGTGACGCCGGAGACCTCAGGCACGCATGGCCCCGCGCATCGCCCGATATCGAAGTAGAGGCAGGGCCGCTTGGCCCGGGCCCGCTGATCGAAGAACGCGTTCGAACAGGTCCGGACCGGGAACACCCTCGTGAGCGCGTCGAGCGTGTCGCGGATCGCCCACGCATGTGCGTACGGGCCGAAGTACCGGACCTTCTTGCGTTTGGCGCCCCGCAGCACCTGGGCTCGCGGCCAGGTCTCCCCCACGGTGAGTGCGAGGTAAGGGTAGGACTTGTCGTCGCGGTAGCGGATGTTGAACCGCGGCTTGTGGGTCTGGATCAGGTTGTACTCGAGCATGAGGGCGTCGACCTCACCCGAGGCCAGCATCCATTCGACGCTCTCGGCCGAGATCACCATCGCCTGGGTTCGAGGATGCAGAGGGGTGGCCCAATAGTTGGCGAGACGCTTGCGCAACGACGTGGCTTTGCCCACGTAGATGACCCTGCCGTCACCGTCCCGGAAGAGGTAGCACCCGGGCTGATCGGGGATGCTGGACGCTTCTGGACGCGCGATACTCACCGAGCCATCCTAGCCCCGGGTCGCGACACCGCCGGGAAGGCGCCCTACTTGCCCTTCTTGGCCTTCACCACGGCGAGGGTGCCGTACATCGTGGTCGGGTGGGCATCGCACTGGAAGTAGTACGAGCCTTCCTCGAGCGGTCCCAGGGACAGCTCCTGTTGCACCACGCCCGGCTCCAGGTCGGTGGCACCGAGCGATTCGCCACCCTGCTCGGTGAACGCATCGACGTTGTGGGTGATACCTGCCGCCTGGTTGTCGTAGTTGATCGTGAATCCCTCACCTGCGGGGGCGACGAGGCAGTTCGTGTCGAACACCGTTCCCGCCGGTGTGACGAGGTCGAGCACGACGGCTCCGTCGACGCCGCAGTCTTCCGCGGCACCGCCGCCGGATACCTCAGGCGTGGGACTGGGGTTGGCGATCTGAAGGTCTTGGAGGTCGGCGTGGATGCCCAGCTTCAGCAGCTGACCCTCGTCGTCGTACCAGGTGACGAATATCCCGGCAGCGTCGGGGGTCACGGCGAGGGCAGGGAATGCAGCCGCGCCCAGGTTGCCGGTTTCCACTGCCTCGTAGGTAGAACCATCGGCGGAACTCACCAGTTGGACCGAGCCGGCGTTCATGAAGGCGACGTATCGAACCCCTTGTTCATCGACCGCCACGCCGGTGGTCGGTGCGAAGTTCCCGGTGCCCTGCGCAGCGTCGCCGAGGTCCACGGTCGCCACGTCGGTCACCGTCCACTGCGTGCCATCCTGGGCGGCGAGCTTCACGCCGTCACCTTCGTAGAAGGCCAGCAGGCCGTTGCCATCGGGGTCTACGGCCATCGACAACCCGTCGGCCTCCACGCCGGATGCGACGGTGCTGGTGGTCCAGATACCGTCCGCGCCGCGAACGGCGATCATGACCGCGTCCTGTCCATCGTCGATGTAGGCCACCGTCGGCCCTGCTGAGGTGACGCCGATCTGGGTTCGCTTCGGCTGCGGACACTCCGTGCAGGGTTGGAGCTGGGCCGCCGTCTCGGTGGTCCATCCGCCTTCGGAACCGATGGCGACCTCGATCCGCTGAGCCTGCCCGTCGAGGGCGTAGGAGACCCACGGGTTGTCCTCGGCATCGGTGGTGACGTCGGGACGGCCGATGGGTCCGGCCTTGCGCAACGCGTAGCCGTAGTCATAGACCTGTTCCACGGTGAAGGACGTCTGACCCCCCAGCCCGTAGTAGATGCCGTCGGTGCCGGCCCACACGACGTGCTTGGCGCCCGCCGTGTCGATCGCGATATCGGTGCCGTTCGTGCTGTCGGCCGTGGCGCCCACCAGAGAGTCCACCGTGGCGGGTCCGTAGGGGATCGTGATGCCCGTGGGGGTGTCGCGCACCTGCGCCGCAGCCCCCCGGGTGAAGATGCCGTCCGCCGACACGCTGCCGACGCCGATCGCAGCACCGAAGTCGCCGGGGACCGCCGGATCATCGTCGGTGGCCGGCGTGGTCTCCGTCTGGATGTACGGCGCGCCGATGGGTCGGGTCGCGGGGATCTCGCCGGGTTCGAGTTCCGCAGGCAAGATCAGATAGGAGAAGACCGGGTTCCCGTCGGGGTCGACCGCTACCGAGTTGCCCAACCCGACGTCGTCGTTGCTGTCGGCGACCGAGACGACGAACCGGGGGCCCTCACCGGTGACGACTTCTCCTTCGGGGATATCGCTGCACGCAGCCGTGATGATGGCCGCGGCGCACGCCAGGATGAGGAGTCGCTTGGACACGTCGGCGGGAATCCTAGCAAGCTTCGTCAAGCGTGCGGCACGAGCTGGCCCGTGAGCTCGGCGCCACTCTCGAGCGGCAGCTGCGGACGTTCGAGCACCTCAGCGAGGAAGCGGCCGGTGTGCGACCCGGGTTCGGCAGCGATCTGCTCCGGCGTGCCCGTGGCCACCACCTTCCCCCCCTGGTCGCCACCTTCCGGCCCCATGTCGATGATGTGGTCGGCCGTCTTGATCACATCGAGGTTGTGCTCGATGACCAGCACGGTGTTGCCGGTGGCGACCAACCGCTGGAGCACCGCGAGCAGCTTCCTTACGTCCTCGAAATGCAAGCCGGTCGTCGGTTCGTCCAGGACGTAGATCGTGTTGCCCGTCGCCCGCTTGTGCAGCTCCGAGCTGAGCTTGATGCGCTGTGCTTCGCCCCCCGAGAGCGTCGGTGCGGGTTGGCCGAGCCGCACGTATCCCAGGCCCACCTCCGACAGGGTCTGCATGTGCCGCTTGATCGGCGGGATGTTCTGGAAGAACTCGAGCGCCTCGTCGACGCTCATCTCGAGCACGTCGCTGATCGAGCGGCCCTTGTACTTGACCTCCAGCGTCTCGCGGTTATAACGACGGCCCTTGCAGACCTCACACGTGACGTAGACGTCGGGCAGGAAGTGCATCTCGATCTTGATCTGCCCGTCGCCCGCGCAGTTCTCGCACCGCCCACCGCGCACGTTGAAGCTGAAACGCCCCGGTTGGTAGCCGCGCAGACGAGCCTCGGGCACCTGGGCGAAGAGCTTGCGGACGTGATCGAACACCCCCGTGTAGGTCGCGGGGTTGGAGCGAGGTGTGCGCCCGATCGGCGACTGGTCGATGTCGATGACCTTGTCGATCTGTTCCCAACCCAGGAGCTTCTTATGTTTGCCCGGCTGCACACGCGAGCGGTAGACCTTCTGCATGAGGACGCGCAGCAAGACGTCCTGCACCAGCGTGGACTTGCCGCTTCCGCTGACTCCAGTGACACACACGAACAGACCCAACGGGATCGTGACGTTGATGTCCTTGAGGTTGTGCTCCCTGACGCCTTGGAGCCTGATCTTGCGGCTGGTGGGTTTCCGGCGGGCGAGCGGTGTCGGGATCTGCCGGCGCCCTGACAGGAACTGTCCCGTGATCGACCGCTCGCACTCCAACAGGCCTTTGATATCGCCCGAGTACACGATCTCGCCACCGTGTTCGCCGGCGAGTGGGCCGATGTCCACGATGTGATCTGCTTCCAGGATCGTGGCTTCGTCGTGCTCCACGACCACCAAGGTGTTGCCCAAGTCTCGGAGCCGGACCAACGTGTCGATCAGGCGTTTGTTGTCGCGTTGGTGAAGACCGATCGACGGTTCGTCGAGGATGTAGAGCACGCCGACCAGGCCGCTGCCGATCTGGGTGGCGAGGCGGATGCGCTGGGCCTCTCCCCCGGCCAACGTCCCGGCGGGCCGAGACAGCGACAGGTAGTCAAGGCCCACGTCCACCAGGAACCGCAACCGCTCACGGATCTCCTTGAGCAGCCGCTCGGCGATCATGTGCTCACGTTCGGAGAGGTCGATCGTCTCGACGAACGCCCTGGTGTCACGGATCGACAGATCCGTGAGCTGGGCGATGTTGAGGCCTGCCACCGTGACCGCCAGTGTCTCGGGGCGAAGCCGGGCACCCCCGCAGGCCCGGCAAGGGATCTCCCGCATGAACTGTTCGAGCTTGTCGCGCTGCGACTCGGACTCGGTCTCCAGGTGACGGCGTTCGACGTTGGCGAGCACACCTTCGTAGGTGGTGTTGTACGAGCGCTGACGCCCGTACCGGTTCTTGTATCGAACGTGGATCTGCTGGTCGGAGCCCAAGAGCAAGACGTCGCGTTGGGCCTTGGGCAGCTTCCTGAACGGGGCGTCGAGGTCGATGCCGTGGGTCTCGCCGACGGAGTCGAGTACCCGGTTCCAGTACTCGAGGGTGGCACTGGCCCAGGGGGCGAGTGCTCCCTCGTGGACCGAGAGGTCGGGATCGGGGACCACGAGCTCAGGATCGACTTCCAGTCGGGTGCCCAGACCGTCACATGTGGTGCAGGCCCCGTAGGGCGAGTTGAAGGAGAAGTTCCGCGGGGCGAGTTCGTCGAACGAGAGCCCGTCGAACGTGCAGGCGAGCTTCTGGCTGAACGTCTGCACGTCCTCGGTGCCGTCATGTGTCTGCACCGCGATGGCAGCGATACCTTCGGCGAGCTCGAGGGCGGTCTCGACCGAATCGGCGACGCGCCTGCGCATGTCGGGCTTGGCGACCAGGCGATCGACGACGACCTCGATCGTGTGTTTGTAGGTCTTCGCCAACCGGATCGGCTCGGACAGATCGCGAACCTCACCATCGATGCGCGCGCGCGGGAAGCCCTTGCGCGCCAGTTCTGCCAGCAGCTTGCCGTACTCGCCCTTGCGACCCCGCACGATCGGTGCCAGCACCTGGAACCTGGTGCCCTCGGGCAGTTCGAGCACCTGGTCCACGATCTGTTCGGGGGTCTGCCGACCGATGGGACGGCCGCAATTGGGGCAGTGCGGGTGGCCGACCCGGGCGAAGAGGACCCGGAGGTAGTCGTAGACCTCGGTGATGGTGCCCACCGTCGAGCGAGGGTTGCGGGAGGTGGACTTCTGGTCGATGGAGATGGCCGGCGACAGGCCCTCGATGAAGTCGACGTCGGGCTTCTCCATCTGGCCCAAGAACTGGCGCGCGTACGACGACAGGGATTCGACGTATCGACGCTGGCCCTCGGCGTAGATCGTGTCGAACGCCAAAGAGCTCTTGCCGGAACCCGACAAGCCCGTGAACACGATCAGCTCGTCTCGCGGGAGATCCAGCGTGACGTTCTTGAGGTTGTGTTCACGGGCGCCGTGGATGACGAGCCGCTCGCTGCCCATACGG